>NZ_CP031697.1:1229333-1536666 GCF_004136375.1 Xanthomonas oryzae pv. oryzae | reverse complement strand
GGACCTGGAGGCCGAGAACACGCGACTGAAGAAGTTGCTGGCTGAGCAGGTGTTCCAGAACGACCTGATCAAGGATGCGCTGCAAAAACAATGGTGAGCGCACCGGCGCGTCGTGCGCTGGTGCGCGAGTGGATCGACGGTGGCGCCAGCGAGCGCTGCGCCCTGGCAGCGATCGGCATGAGCGCCAGTGCGCTGCGCTATCGCCCGCGCGAGGACCGCAACGTTGAGCTGCGTGAGCACAGTGTTGCGTTGGCGCATCGCCATCGCCGCTACGACGTGGGGATGATCTCTCTCAAGCTGCGGCAGGAAGGTCGCCTCGTGAACTATAAGCGGGTGGAGCGGCTGTATTGCGAGCAGCAGCTGCAGGTCCGCCGCCGCACGCGTAAAAAGGTGCCGGTAGGCGAGCGTGCGCCGTTGCTGCGGCCCACCAAGGCCAACCCGGTGTGGTCGATGGACGTCGTGTTCGACCGCACCGCCGAAGGCCGAGTGATCAAGTGCCTGGTGATCGTGGACGACGCGACACACCAGGCAGTCGCCATCGAGGTGGAACACGCCATCTCCGGCCACCGGGTAGCACGCGTGCTGGATCGGTTGGCACACAGCGGCGGCCTGCCGCAGGTGATCCGCACGGACAACGGCCATGCGCAAGGTTGGGACGCGTATCACGCGATCTGCAACGCAAGCTGGACCAGCAGTAACCGTCGGTACGTGAGCGCATCGGTGTCTGGTTGGAGCGCGCACAACGGTTGTTGGCACAGCGTCCCAAGGACAAACAGAAACTCTACGCGTTGCACGCACCGGAAGTGGAATGCATGAGCAAGGGCAAGGCAAGCAGCCCCTACGAATGTGGCGTCAAGGTCGGCATTGCGGTGAGTGCGCGCAAGGGCTTGATCGTGGGCGCGCGCAGTTTTCCCGGTCATCCCTACGACGGCGATACGTTGGCCGAGCAACTGGAACAGGCGCGCGGGCTGCTGCAGGATGTGAATGTGATCCCGCAGGTGGCGATCGTGGACCTGGGGTATCGCGGGCGGGACGTGGAGGGTGTGCAGATCCTGCATCGGGGCAAAGCCAAGACGCTGACACGACGGCAATGGCGCTGGATCAAACGACGGCAAGCGGTAGAGCCGGTGATCGGACATCTGAAACAGGACTGCCGCTTGAATCGCTGCCATCTCAACGGCGCCCAAGGCGATGCACTGCACGTGCTCGGCTGCGCCGCTGGCGACAACCTGCGGTGGCTGCTGCGCTGGATCGCATGTTTGCGTGCCTGGTTGCAGGTGGTGCGGGCGCGTTCCTCAACGCCCTCAAGCACCATGTGGTCCGCAAACATGGCACTGGAGGTTTGAGAGGGGTTTTTCAGGGGCGACCAATTCAGATTGGGCAACCAGCGACCCAACCTCTCGCAGTCATCCGCACCCCACCGAGCGCAGTGTGACATTGCAGCGCACGGACCGAATGTGCGCCGATCCACGCCTGCGGATATGCACCGTGCCGCTGCGCGTGCCTGGCGAAATGACAACCATCGCGGACAACCGTCGAACCCACCGCGCAGCGTCTGCAGTGCGTGGGTGGTGCCACCGGTGGCGTGCTGTCGCCGGGCCAGCCACGCGCCCATTGCGGCGGCTGCCGCCGGTGTCCGCGCACTGGCCGAAGCGCTACGGCAGTGACGAAGCGATCTCGCTGCGCGTTGTGCTCAAGCACAATGCGCTCAATTCAGCAGGCACGCTGCTGAAAGCGCGGTGTTGCATCCAGGCGGGCGCCGTGTGGCGACATCAACGATGCCGGCAAACCCCATGGACGGATTTGACAGGATGGCCGACACCACATGCGTCGCCATGCATCAAAAGTGACGCCAGAACGCAGGCCACACATCCAGAATGCCCACTCCCCACTCTCGGCGGCGAGCGCATGACCGGCCGCCGCAGGATGACGCCAATCGCCGCCCTACAAGCCGTAACGCTCCACCGCATCCAGATGCGGCCGCGGATCCTGGCCGCAGGCTTCGGCAAGCCGCAGCCAGCACATCGGGTGAGGCCACCGCGCTGTTGCTGCAAGCAAGCCGCGATGCAACTCGAGCGGCGCAACCGCTTCCGGCAAGGCCACGGTGAACAGCACGCCCGGCAAACCCGAACCCGCCTGTTCCGGATCGAAATCATCCGGGTCTTCCGGGTCGATCAACCGATAGTCGTCGCGGCTATGCAGCCACAGCTTCCAACCGCGCGCTTGGATCTCTTCGCGTAACGCGTCGATGGCTTCTTCGCCAGGATGCACGCCGTCTACCAGCCAGCTATTGGCATAGCTGCCGGCCTGCAGCACATGCACCTGCGCGTAGGTCGGCACGAAACGCTCGCGGTCGGCCTCTTCTTCCGGCGGCGGATACAGCAGTTCGGCATCGAACACCACCCAGTCGCCGACATGCTGGCGCCGATGCGCAGGCGCGTTTTCGACGATGCGTGCAGTCACCGGACCGGTGCGGCGCGCGTAATACTCGGCCACTTCCCCATCATCCATGCAACGAATGATCACCCAGCCCCAGGTCTCTTCGACCACGCCGCTGGTGCTGCTCAGTTCCATGCCGATGGCCTGCGCAGACGCACGCACCGTGTCCCACTCCTGCGCCGCACTGGCCGCCGTCATGTGGTCCCAATGCGCAGAACGCGGCTCTTCCAGCAGCTCGGCAAGTTGCCGATAGACCGCGGCGGCTTCGGCAAAGCGCCCGGTGTTGAGGTACATGCGCGCCAACACGCCACGTGCGCCGTGCGAGCCGGGCGATCGCTCCAACAGTGCGGTGCAGGCCTGCTCCAGCGCTGGCCAGTCGGCCAACCGCTGCGCCAGCTGCGCCTCGCACCACAATGCCGCCACTGGCACCTGCGGGCGATACAACTGCGCCAGGCGGCGCACACCGGCTTCATCGCCGCGGCCCAGCAACAGATTCACCAGCCGGAAGGTAGGGCTTGTTTCGCGATCGGCATGCCGCTGCACGAATGGCCACAGCAACGCGATCGCTTCCTCGTCAGCCGCACATGCGCTCAATGCCGATGCCGTGGTATCGACAAGCTCGGCATCGTCCGGACATTCAGCGACGGCCTGCAGCAACCACTGCGCTTCGCGCTCGGGATTGCGCACGAGATCGTCGCCTTGCGCGTTCAACCATTTCAGCAACTGTGCGGCCGGCACCGGCGCGGCCTCGCTCGCAGGGGCCGCATCGATACGTGCGGCCAAACCATCCAGCAACTGCGTTGCGCCGCGGTCATGGCGCAGCTTGGGCAGATGCCCACGCGCAAGCGCCAGATGCCGGCGCGCGGTCCACACTGCGCCACGCTGCAACGCCAGCTCGATCGCCAGCTGGGCGGCTTCGATCAGCATGCGATGCGCACCGACCTGCGCGTAATGGTCGAGCATCAGCTGCACGCGGCTGCCCAGATCCCAGCGATTGCGCTCGGGCGCACGCGACACCAGCACCGCCACTGCACGCAACCAGTGCAGGCGGTAGCGCGGGGCAACCTCGCGCCATGGCAGCAGCGCTTGCATGGCTTCATCGTCGCGCTGCAACAGCGCCAGGGCGCGCGCCTTCTGCAGGCGCCGCGGCTGACTGCAATTGGCCCACTCGGCGCCTTCGCGCGCAGCGTCGCGTTCGCGTTGTTCCACCAGCGCCAGCGCGTCCTGCGCACGCCCAAGCGCGAGCAGGATCGAGATGCGCATGTCCGGCACGCCGTCGTAGATTTCGCCGCCATGCGCCAGGATGGTCTGCGACTGCTGCTCCAGATACTGCAGCGCCGCGTCGTCGCGCCCGTCGTCGAGCAAGGCATCGGCTTTTTCGCAGCTCAGGCACTGGTAACACGACCAGCTCGGATCAATGCGGCCCAGGGTTTCGTCGCACACCTCGATGCGCTCCTCCACCCAGCCTGGGCCATCGATGTTGGCGTAGCACGCGGCCAGATCCTGGGTCACGCAGACCGATTGCGGGCACTCCACTGCGTCGGCGCGATGCGCACGTTCGAACAGTGCCACTGCATCGCCCAACGCGCGCTCGCCTTCGCACAGATTGCCGACGCGGTTACGCATCTCCCAGTGCCCGACGAACACTTCCAGCCACGGATTGGCCAGCGTCTTGGCCAGCGCACGCGCCTCCGGCAACAGGGCCTCGGCGCGTTCGATCTGCAGATCGCAAATATGATCGGTCAGCCGCGTCAGCAGCTGCGCATTTTGCGGCTGCCCGGCTTCACCCAGATCGTCCTGCAGTTTTTCCACCCAGTTCCAGATTTCCATCGTGTCGCTCCTGCGATGCGGCGCTCAGCGCGCCAGCAATTGGGTCACGGCCTCTGCAAGATCACCGAAGGCCTTGTTCAGATCGGAAACGCCCGCTTCGGTGCTGCCCGGCTGCGGCTGCGTGCGCCCTTGCGCCGAGACGATCACCTTGAGCGAGCGCAGCAGGCGCGCCGCCACCGCCGCCTGCGGATTGCCCGCGCGCTGCGCGGCCAGCAAAGCCTGCAGCGCCGGATTATCGAGATTCAGATACAGCCGCTGGGTCTGCCGCGCTTCGATACGTGCGGTGAACTGACGCGCCAACCGCAATGCGGCGGTAGAGACGCGCTTGTCGTTCTCGTCCTGCTCCAGGCGCCGTTTGAGCTCGGCCTCACGATCGGGCACCACCACCAGCGGCAATTCCTGCGGGCTGAAACGCGCTGGCACCAGCGCTTCGCCATCGCCCAAGTGGTGTTCTAGCCAGGCAAGTTCATCGGCCGGCAGCGTGTCAAGATGAAACAACTGGCGATTGCCCTGTTCGGTGCCCAGCTCGACCAGGCGCACACCCTTGGCCTGCGCCCAGCGCCGCAAAAACGGCACCACCGCATACCGGTTGCCATACGCCACCGGCACGCCCATCGCGCGGAACAGCATTTCTTCGAAACCGCTGTCGCTATCCAGAATCACATGCACCGCGCCGCGTGCCGGCAGTTGCTGCGCCGGCAGATCGCCTTGCGAGGTCGGCACGCGCACGTGTTCCAGCAGCAATTCGAACAGGCGCTCATCGCACAGCGCTGCGCCCAGCAGCGCTTCGTTATGACGCAGCAGGATGCGTCGCCATGCCTCCGGTTGCTGACGTGCGACGTCGGCCAGGCCTTGCACCAATGCCTCGGACAAGGCGTGCTGCACCGCGCTGTAGACCGTATCGCGCTGCAGATCCTCGCGACTTGCGGTGGGCGTCAACCGATTGGATTCGATCACCCCACCGATGAAACCGGCCCACGGCGGCAGCAGTTCGCGCGCGTTGTCGTCCAGCAACATGCCGCGCAGGAACACCGACAGATTGCGGTTGTCGCTGGTGCCGTAGGTCGCACCGTCCTGCACCCATAACAGGCCGACCGCATCGCTGCCCTCTTCCACACGCACCGGCATGCAGCACAACGGTTCGAAGTTGCGCTCGAAGCGCGCAGCGAACTCGCGCTGACGGCGCCAGGCCTGCACCGGATGCAGCGGCACGGCGTCGTGCATGCGCCACGGCGGCGGCTCGGGATTGATCGGCTGCGCATCGGCGCCGATCCAGATCGGCTCGCGCAACAGCGCGCAATAGCGCGACAGAATCTCGCGCAGCCGCCCTTCCTGCGCCAACGACAAATAATCGCTGTGCAGTTCCAGCATCACCTCCGTGCCCACCTGCGCACGCGCTGGAATCGGGCTGACGGTGTACTGCTCGGCGTTGCTGGAGATGTAGCAATGGCCCAACGTCGGGGACTGGTACGAGGTGGTGCGTACGGTCACCCGCCGCGCCAGCACGAAGGCAGATAAAAACCCCAGCCCGAACATGCCGATCAGGCCGCTGTCCTCGTGTCCCCCCTGGCGTAGGCCGCGTGTATACCCCACGCCCACAGTGGCCAGGTAATCGTGGATTTCCTGCTGGGTCAGTCCGGCACCGGTATCGACGATGCGCACGATGCCCTGGGCGGCATCGGCATGCACTTCAACGCGCGATTCGCCCTGCCAATCGGGTTGTTCCAGACGACGGCGCAGGATGGAATCGTGCGCGTTCTGCGCCAGCTCGCGCAGCGCGACCACCGGGGTGGAGTACAGATGCTTGCTGAGGACCGACATCAATCCATTGAGATCCACGCCTGCACGGCGGATCTGCGCGGCGTCGGTCGCCTCGGGAGTGGGATCTTGCATGATCGGTCGTCGTTTCCTTGGCGACGACGCCCATCCTCGGACGCGCCCCCTGGGTGCCAGTGCCAGCCGGAAAGGATAGACGCAAGCCACCTCGCACGCACGTCTCAATTCAGCCCCTGCCCTACGTTGCGCACCTTAACGCCCGCTGCATCATCCGCCGACAACAAACCGCCACGGCAGGTAGCGCTACCAAGCCGTGGCGTGCCAAGAGATTACCGTTGCAAGGTTTCCATCGGTGCTTCGTTGAAGTGCTGGCGATAGCCCTTGGCCAATGCCGAACGGCTGCCCACACCCCAGCGGCTGGCCGCTTGCAACACGCTGCCGCAGCCGCCTTCGGCCAGCAGTTCGTCGCGGATGCTCTGCATGCGGTAACGGCGCAGCACCTGGGTCGGCGACAGCCCGGTGGCCGACTTGAACGCCTGCTGCAGTGCGCGCCCGGTCACCCCAATCTGTGCGGCCACTTCATTGATCGACAGATCCGAGCGGTGCGCGTTGGTGATCATGTAGCTATACGCACGCCGATATTTGGCCGGCAAGCGGGCGGAAATATCGTCGGAGACGTGCGCTGGGGTACCGCTTTCCAGCAAGCGCGGTGCCTGCACTTCGCTACGCAGGCATTGCACCGCGTCCAGCGCATAGCGGTTGTAGAGCAACAACGCTTGTTCCGTGCGTCCCAGCGCCTGACTGATCTTGGCCTGGCAGTATTCGAACTCCAGATTCCAGCGCGGCGCATAATGCCGGCCGGCACCGGCCAGCGCGCGCTCGGCCAGATCGGCACGCCCCACCGCCAATGCGGCAAGCGCCAGTTCCACCTGTGCGTCCTGACGCGCACACGGCGGGCAGCCGGTGGCCGCAGCCGGCAACGCATCGATCTGCGCATCGAAGCCGAAGGTATCGCCGCCGACGATCCGCAGCAGGTTGCGCACATGCCGCATGCGCTGCGCCAGCACCGGCATGCTCTCGGCCAGATCGGCGATGCATGCGCGTAAATCGCTGGGCTCGAAGGCATGCGCGGCATCTTCCTGGCGCAGCGTGGCCTGCCAGAACACGTGGTCGACCATGCGATCGGAGCGGCGGATGCGCAGCTGCGCGATCATGTCCAGCCGCAGCGCGGTGGCGAGACGCAGCCAATCGGAAGCACCACTCTCCAGCTCGGCCAGCACCTCGTTGGCGCGCTCCAGGGTCTGCAAGGCCAGCGTGCTCTGGCCCAGATGAAAGTGGGTCAGTGCCTTGCCCAGCAGGCTCTCGCCGCACAGGCTGGGGGGCGTTTCGCGATCCATCGCCAGCTGCGCAAAGCAGTTCAATGCCGCACTCAGGCGTCGCTGGCTCAGCATCAACCAGGCGGTATTCCGGCACGACAGCAAACGCAATTGGCGCTGCTGCCCGCGCATGGCTTTCAAAGCCTGCCGATACGCGTCTTCGGCCTCTTCTTGATATTCCAGGATCAGCAGCGCATCGCCGCTGGCACCAAACAGGCTGACCTCATCGTCGGCGCCATCGGCTGCACCCTGCCCGTCGCGTCGCTGTTGAAGGTGTTGCAGTCCCTGCGGCCAAGCACCAACCAGCATCCTGCTCGTATAGGTAGGAAGACGTTCTGCGTAAGACAACGCAGAGATCGCTGCAAAGTAGGTCGAAAGGATCATGCCGGTCTCTCTCTTGGGGGGCGGAGCAAAAGACAACAATCGCCGAGCTCGCTGGCGCACACGATTGTATGCAGCGGATCCAATGGAATTTGTCAACTGAAGAGACTGAAAAAATCAAAAAACCTCACTCTGTTCTCAAACGAGCACGTCGTGCGTTTCGCGAGACGCAGTGAGTTTTTGCATACCTCCAGCAGTGTCGTGCACAAGACATTTCATGCCATCCGGCCGGATATCGATGCCATTGGTCTGTGCCAATGCGCGCAGGTAGTCGGACAACGTCTGCGAACGCGCCGCTTCCACAGCCATTGACCGGTATTGGCCGCAGCCACTGCAATTTTGTGAACACACACGCCGACACTGGCTTAATGATGAGCGGCAGACCTAGCGCGCAGCCGAATTGTTGACCGATGTATTCCAGAATGCGTGTGATTGCACTACGAATCGCAATAGATTGGTCTATACCTTGGCGGCTGTGCGCAGTGCCGACGCCCACATGCCCGTTATGTAAGAGCTCCGTTACGCCAAGATGAGCGCGAGTTAAAGCCAACCCTCACAAACCCGAAGAAGCGTTCGCAAGCGTGAAACTTTTCCTCGTTGCAATGGTAAATAGCATTGGTCCGGCGCTGCCGGACGCTCCCCCGACAACCAACTGGTCCGACGATGCATCGATCTCTCCCTGTGGGTTTTGTCCTGGCGTCGGGCGCCAGGCGTCGGCGTCCGGCCCACGCGTGGTTTGCGCGCGGCCACGGGATGGCCACCTGATGAACGACCCTTGCCCCCTTGCACACGGATCGGCGTTTCTGTTGACGCAGGACGCCCGCCTGGCCTCGCAGGTCAACGCCAGCATCGCACCGCTATCGCGCAATGTCTCGGTGTTCTCCGATGAACTGGAGCTCCTGCGTTCGTTGCGGCATTCGCCGTGCGAGTTACTGGTCTTCGACGCCAGTTGCGTCGCCTCCGACGAAAGCTCGCTGCTGGCCTGGCAGCGCTGCCATAGCGGTCATCCCACGCCGCTGATCGTGCTCGGGCGTTTCGACTGCGCCAACGACATCCTGGACTGGTATCGCGCGGGCGCGCAGGAGGTGCTTGCGCTCCCCTTCAATTCGCACGAATTGCAGGTACGCGCGGCCCTGGCGCTATCGCCGGTGGCGCATGCCTGCCCGGAAACGCAGCAACTCAGCGTTGGTCCATACCAGTTGCTCCGCGACGAAAATACCGTGTATCTGCATGGCAAGCCGATCGTGCTGACCGCACGCGAGTTTTCGATTGCCTGGCTGCTATTTTCCAGCCCCGGCGTGTGCTTCCGGCGTTGCCAGCTGGCCAAGGCGGTCTGGGGCAGCCACACCGAATTCACCGACCGCACCATGGAGCAGCATATCTACAAGCTGCGCAAGAAACTGCAGCTCGGCAATCACAACGGCGCAGTGCGCATCAGGACCGTGTATTCGCATGGCTACAAGTTGGAGCTCGCGCTGCAAGACAAAGATGCAACAACGATGAGCAAGGCTGTCAGCCTAAGTCTCAGCCCGGCACATCGCACAGCCGCCTGCTGAGCAAGTCCACCGCTGCAGGTGTGCGATCTGCGTCGCGCAGTCTCGCGATGAAGACGTCTCGTGCGTTGTAGCGAGAGCTTCGATGACACCGCGCGCGTTAGCCCGCTATCGACGACAGAATCATCGACAGGCGCATTCATCCGCATGCTGCGCCGCGAATCCAGTGCCATCCATACCGACTCGGCAGCATTGCACACCGCGGTGCACATGCTGAGAACTATGCAGCTACATGGGTGCATCGCTGAAGCGTGACAGCGACGAATGACACCATGCCTGCTGCGACAAGACTCCAGATCAAACTTGCGCCGAGCACGTCGCTGCTTTGACGCGTGCCATCCTAGCGATCCGATGCGGACGTGAAGATCTGCAGAGCGCGGCACTGGCCGCCATGACGCGCGGGACACCGACGTTCAACCTGCGTCGACACGCGCGGCCCGATCCACACATCCCACAAACGACAACGGCGCAGGAAGCTCCCTGCGCCGTTGTCCGCTTTCATGATGCGCGAATTACTGCTTGGGATTCTCACCGTACTGGTTCGGGCCGGGCGTGCCTTCGATGCACACGAAAACCAGCAACACGAACGCACCGACGTACGGCACCAGGCTGATCAGATAACACTAGCCGGACTTGTCCTGGTCGTGCAGGCGACGCACCGTCACGGCGATAGCGGGCACAATCAACGCCAGACAAACAATCATCATGACTGCACCGATCAGCCACGCCAGCGCACCAGGGCCATTCTCGTTACCCATCGCCGCTGCAGCGATGGCAAACAGGCCGCCAAACACGCTCGGCACCAGAAACTGCAGAAGCGCGAACATCCAATATTGCTTGCGCCGCGAGCGACCATTGAAGTCGGCTCAGCGCTTGAGCGGCAACAACATCCATCCCCTCGTGATTCTCCTGAAAACGGCAGTGAGCGGTGTCTGTGATCCGGTGCACAGGGCAACGGGCTGCGCATGTTCCCCTAGCCGCAGCCCCTCTGAAAACGCTTTCTCGACAAGCGAATGCAAATTTGGGCGTTCCTGATTAGTCGCCCCTGCAAAATTCACCAAACACACCAAGCCAACCGATGTGGGCGTGTGTTCCTCGCTCGCAATGACATTGCGAGCACTGTGGCCAGCATGATGAGTCTCGCAACCATAGGCGCAAAAAGACCCTTCAGTCCCAGACGCACCATGGCCCGCAGCAACCAGCGGATGTTGTCCCCCGCCGCGCACAGCACTGCGTGCAGCGCATCGCCGTTCGCTCCTTGCAACCAGCACCGATCCATGCCGTTGTCGTGCTTCAAGTGTCCGATGGCCGGCTCCACCGCCTGGCGTCGCTTCAGCCAGCGGCGCTGCTCATCTGTCAGGCGTTTGAACGTGCCCCGGTGGATGATCTCAACGCCGGGATTGGCCGCATCCACACCGCGAAAGCCCAGGTCCACCACCACCTGTTTAGGTGCGCCTGCTGTGTCCTCGCTCAGGATCCGGGCCTGCTCCAGTTGCTCGTGCAACGTGTGGCCGTCATAGGGGGTGCCGGTGAAGCTGCGCGCGCCGACCATCAGGCCCTGTTTGTGCGTGATGGCCACGCTGACCTTCACCCCGAACTCGTAGGGCTTGCGCGCCTTGCCCTTGCCGATGCACTCCACTTCGGGCGCGTGCAGGGCATAGAGTTTGTTCTTGCCATTGGGTTGCTGAGCATGGATGCGCTCGGCGCGCTGCATCAGCGTGTGCAGATTCTCCAGCGCCGGCGCCGTGGCCTGGCTGGCTTGCCCGATCTTGCGCTGCACCTCGCGCAGTACGATGCCCAGGAGCGTGCGCTGGCGTTTGAGGACCTTGCGCAGGCGCTTGAACTGCCTGGCATGGGCGTAGCCGCCGGCTTTGCGCCGCAGCGTCTTGGTTTCTTTGGCGAAGGTCTGCTTGAGCGCGATGCCCGCGCGCTTGGCCGCCGCCACCAGCTTGTGCCGCGCGTTCTCCATCAGGCGCCAATCCACCGGATGAGCAATGGCCTTCTCCTGCACGGTGGTGTCCACGATCAGCCGTTCGAACTCGGCGGGCACGATGGCCTTGGAGGACACCGCGGTGTCGATGGTGGCCTTGAGCAGTTCCTCGACCCCGGCCTCACCGATGGCCACGCGAAAACGCCCGACCTGCGTGGCATCGCAGGGCAGGCGCGGCTCATAGAACGCCATGCCGCTGAAGTGCTGCCAGACCACGTTCTCGGCCCAGCGCTCGATCAGTTCCTCGTCGCTGAGCTTGTAAGCGTGCTTCAGGTACAACAGGCTGGCCATCAAGCGAATGGGAAGGCGTGGGCGGCCGGCAGCGGCAATACCGGCACCGGCCACTTGCACCGAGGGGCCGAACAGATCGTGTTGCGCCACCGCGCGACCTGCGCGCACCTTGCGAGCGAAATGCGGCGCCAACACCGCCTCGATCTGCGCCCAGGGCAGCCGACGGGCCAGCACCGCCAGCGGGTGGCGCGGATCGATCATCTCGGCCAAGGGCTGGCGGAAGAAGTCGGCGTTCTGGGTGTGGGCCATCGGTAAAACTCCCAGGAATCAGATGCTGATAGACCAATTGTGAGGGATCGGCGCCCCTGCTGTAACGCCGCAAACCCTGTGTTCATGCGGGGTCGCGGGGTTTTGCAGGGGCGACGACGTAGTACGCCAGCACTTGCGAAACGCCGTCCACATGGTCGTCCTGCGCCTGCAGCAAAAAGGTCGGCGGGGTATCGGTAACGACGCGAATGTCCGGACGCAGGTCCAGATGGGTGGGATCGCGGGTGTCGTCATCCTCGTCCTCGTGCGCCCACACATGGCCCGGATACACGGCGATGGCGAAATCCGGGCGGCAGCTCACGCGATCGGTGGCATCCACCGGCGGATACGTGCGCGTTGCAAAATACGTACTGATCGCGGCCATCAGGTGACCACCGGCAGAAAAGCCCAGCACGCCGATCTTGTGCGGGTCCACGGCCAACTGGTCCGCCTGCGCGCGCACCATCCCTAACGCTCGTTGGGCATCCTGCAGGGCTGTTTGCACCTTCGGATAGCAGCGGCGGTCGTTGACCGAGGTCGGCCCCGAATTCGGCACGCGATACTTCAAAAGCACGCAGGTGATGCCGCGTGCGGTCAGCCAGTCGCAGATTTCGGTCCCTTCCAGATCCATGGCCAGGACCTGATAGCCACCGCCGGGGAACACCAGCACCGCCGCACCGGTGTTGTGCCCCTTGGGCGCATAGACCGTCATCGTCGGGCGGCTAACATCGCTGACCTTGGTCCATGGGTAGCGCCCCTCGCCGGTGCCCACCGATTCGGGCTTCGGGTGGCGCAACGCATCAGGTACGGCGTGCGGCCAGAGCGGTATTTCCACCTGGCCAGGCGCTGGTTGCCACGCACGCGCCGGTGCGAGCCCATGCACAAGCAGCAGCGCAACCGCCATACACCAATGACACAGCCTGATGTGCACTGTTGAACCTCAAAAAAAAACTGATGGGAAACACCAAGCACGTCATGGACTCATCCCGAATGCAACGCGTGAGGCACCGGGCCATTGCACGCAACCGGCGATGCTTTCGCGTACCGCGACCGCCACAGCCTTCAACGCCGCATCGCGTGCAGCGTCGTCGACCTTGGCTCCGTTCAAGTACGTGGTCAGCAGCAATGGCGCCCTGCCCTTCGGCGGCCAGAGGATGGCAATGTCGTTACGGGTATCGGTGCCGTTGCTGCCGGTCTTGTCGCCGATCTTCCACTCGCGCGTGAGACCTGCGCGCAGGCAATCGTCGCCGGTGCGGTTGTCGATCATCCAGTCGGTCAGTTGCTTACGCGAGGACGGTTGCAGCGCGTCGCCAAGCAGCAGCGTGCGCAGCGTGGCGGCCATCGCCGCAGGGGTGGTGGTGTCGCGCGGGTCGCCGGCGGCGAACCGATTCATCTCCGGCTCGTAGCGGTCGCTGCGGGTCTGAGCATCGCCGATACCGCGCAGGAAGCCGGTTAGTCCTGCCGGGTCGCCGACCAGCGGAACAACGCATTCGCGGCCGGGTTGTCGCTATAGATCATCGTGGCCCGGCACAGCTCACCCACACTCAGCGAACCACCGACATGGCGCTCGGTGACCGGGGCATGCTCAAGCATGTCGGAGGCACGGATCTTGACCCGCTGCGCCAGCGTCAGCTTGCCCTGGTCCACCCGCTGCAGCACCGCGGCAGCCAATACAAATTTAAAGGTGCTGCACATCGGAAAGCGCTCGTCTTCGCGCTGGCCCAGACGCCAGCCGGTGGCGCTATCGAGCAGGTTGATGCCCAGACGGCCGCCGGTGCCACGTTCAATCTCCGCCCATTGTGACCGCAGCATGTCGTCCACGTTTACCGCGGGGGTGAGTGCCCATGCGGGTCTGGACGCTGCAAGCAGCACGCTCGTGCCGGTTGCGTGCAGGAACTGTCGCCGATTCAACATGCGCTTGCCTCCTTGAGAGAGCCAGCAGTATCGGTGCGCGCAGACCGACTCACCATTGCGATGTTTCGATCTCAGGCATGAATTGAACTAATCTCTGCGCATGCCCCGACCCCGTCTCCCGCTCAATGCCCTGCGCGCTTTCGAGGCTGCCGCACGCCACCAGAATCTGACCCGCGCAGCGGACGAACTGTGCGTGAGCCAGGCAGCGCTGAGTCACCAGATCAAGGCACTGGAGCAGCAACTGGGCACCAGCGTGTTTCATCGCCTGCCGCGCGGTGTAGCGCTGACTGACGAGGGCGCCGCACTGGCGCCGGTGCTCGGCGAGGCGTTCGACCGCATCGCCGCCACCCTGGAGCGCTTTGCCGATGGCCGTTACCGCGAGGTGCTCAGTGTGGGTGTGGTGGGCACCTTCGCCACCGGCTGGCTGTTGCCGCGGCTGGCGGCGTTCCATGCGGCGCACGCGAATATCGAACTGCGCCTGTCCACCCACAACAACCGCGTCGATCTGGCTGGCGAAGGCCTGGATCTGGCAATTCGCTTCGGCGATGGCGATTGGCAGGGCCAGGTTGCCGATGCCGTGATGGAAGCGCCCGTTGCGCCGGTGTGTGCGCCGGCAATGGCGCGCGGCTTGCGCGTGCCCGAGGATCTGGCGCGCGTGCCGTTATTGCGATCGTATCGTCTGGATGAGTGGCCGCAGTGGTTTCGCGCTGCAAATGTCACTGAGGTGCCCGCACGCGGCACGATGTTTGATTCGTCGCTGACCCTGGCCAGCGCAGCGGCGGCCGGCATCGGCGTGGCCTTGTTGCCGCTGCCGATGTTTCGCCAGGACCTGGATGCCGGGCGCCTGGTCTGCCCGTTTCCGATCACCATCGACGCCGGGCGCTATTGGCTGACGCGATTACGCTCGCGGCCGGAAAGCGATGCTGGGCGACGGCTGCGCGATTGGCTGCTGGCCGAACAGCAAATCAACAGCTGAGCAGCGCTGGCGCACTGCAGCGCTCAGAACGCTTTGGGTGTCTTTCCCACCCGCAAGGCCAACTGACGAAACGCCTCGTACTGGGCCTTGTCACCGAACCAGTGCGGGCAGAACAACTCGAACAGCCGGTCGTTGTGGTGCAGCAACAGCACCCGCTCGTTTTCGCGGACGCGGATGTCATCGGACCAGGGGCGGCGGAAATGCCCGTCCGCCCAGGTGACGTCCAGCCCGTTCTCATCCCATGCATAGGTGCAGGTATGCCGCAGTGCGGCCTGCTGCGCATGCAGGCGCTTGATCCGCCGTGGCGGGCCCCACAGGTGCAACAGCGCCAGCCCGATCAAACCACCGCCACCGCTGCCGGTCAGCACCTGGCCGATGATCTGGCCCGCGTCAGTCAGTTGCAGCAGCACGACCCCGACCAGCAGCAGGACCGACAGAAACACGATCACACGTCTGCAAGAATGACGCGCATGCAACCGCTGTGCGGCCAGATGGTCTTCCAGGGCTGATGGTGGCGGTGATCATGGGCAACCTCCCTGTCTGGCTCCAGGCGCAGCGCAAACCATTCGGAGTGGCTAAAACCGCAGCGAGCAGTCGGCAGGCGGGTGTCGACGGCGCCCAGGAACCGGCGCGTACGCATGGCATCTGCCGCGGCGATCACCAGCCGGGCCCGCCTGATCGCTGCGCAGCCGTTTTTGCGCAGTCGTGTTGCTCGCCGCTCTTACGCACCGTCGATCAACTCCATCCACGCCGTCTCAGCTTCAGCCAGCTGCTGCGCGGTTGCCTCGCGTTCACGCCCAAGCACTGCCATCTTCTCGCTGTCGGCGTAGTTGCCCGGGTTGGCCAGTTCGCGATCCAGCGCGGCCAGCGCCGCTTCCAGTTCGCCTACGCGCTTTTCGGCGCTGGCCAGCTTGTGCGGGTTGACAGCTTTCTTCGGCGGCAGCGGCTTGGTCGGCGGTGGCGGGGTCGGCGCCACTTCGGCCATCTTCTGCTTGGTGCCCTGCGCGGCCGGACGGCTCCGCAACCAGGCGGCGTATTCGTCCAGGTCGCCGGCGAAGGGCTCGACCACCCCATCGGCCACGCGCCAGAAACTGTCGCAGACCAGGCCGATCAGATGGCGATCGTGCGAGACCATCACGATGGCCCCTTCGAAATCGCTCAACGCCTCGGCCAGCGCTTCGCGCATTTCCAGGTCCAAGTGGTTGGTCGGCTCGTCGAGCAGCAGCACGTTCGGCTGCTGCCAGGCGATCAGCGCCAGCGCCAGGCGCGCGCGCTCGCCGCCGGAGAAGCCGTCCACCACTTCGAAGGCGCGGTCGCCGGCGAAATTCCACTTACCCAAAAAGTCGCGGAACGCCTGATTGGAGCCATCCGGCGACAGGTCGCGGAAGTGATCCATCGGCGACTGGCCTTCATGCAGCGATTCCACCGTGTGCTGTGCGAAGTAGCCAATGCGCAGGTCCGGATGCGCACTGCGCTCGCCCGCCAACGGTACCAGCTCGCCCACCAGCGTCTTCACCAGCGTCGACTTACCTGCGCCATTGGGCCCCAGCAATCCAATCCGGTCGCCCGCTTCCAAGCCAAACCCGACGTCATGCAACACGGTAATCGCATCCGCAGTGCCCTGCTTTTGCCAATCCCCAATTCCCACTCCCGAATCCCGCGGCGCAGCGGTGTAGCCGCAAGCCGCGTGATTCAACCGGATCAACGAAAACGGCAGCCGATTGGGCTGCGCGAACTGGATGCGGAACTCGCGCTCGGCGCGCACGGCTTCGGTACCGGCCATCTTGGCCAGGCGCTTCATGCGGCTCTGCGCCTGGGTGGCCTTGCTGGCCTGCGCCTTGAAGCGGTCGATGAAGCTCTGCAGATGCGCGCGCTCGGCCTGTTCCTTGTCGTGCGCGATCTGCTGCTGGCGCAAGTGCTCGATGCGCTGGCGTTCGAAATCGGTGTAGCCACCGACATACAGCTTGGCGGTACCGCCATGCAGATGCAGGGTGTGGGTCGCCACATTGTCG
Source organism: Xanthomonas oryzae pv. oryzae (assembly GCF_004136375.1). NCBI lineage: Bacteria > Pseudomonadati > Pseudomonadota > Gammaproteobacteria > Lysobacterales > Lysobacteraceae > Xanthomonas > Xanthomonas oryzae. Next base: position 1,519,882 of record NZ_CP031697.1, on the reverse strand, counting down.
AGAAATTCGCGGTCGTGCGAAATCAGCAGCAGCGTGCCCGGGTACTTGAGCAACCACTGCTCCAGCCACAGCACCGCGTCCATGTCCAAATGGTTGGTCGGTTCGTCGAGCAGCAGCAGGTCGCTGGGCATCATCAGCGCGCGCGCCAGATTCAGCCGCACCCGCCAGCCGCCGGAGAACGAAGACACTGCGCGGTGGTGCGTGTCGGCCGGGAAGCCCAGGCCGTGCAGCAACTTGCCGGCGCGCGCTTCGGCGTCGTAGGCGCCGAGTTCGGCCATCTTCTGGTGTGCGTTGGCCACCGCCTCCCAGTCCTCGCGGACAGTGGCATCGGCCTCTTCCTGCAGCACTGCGGAGACTTCGATGTCGCCGCCGAGCACGAACGACAGCGCCGGGTCGGGCAGCGACGGGGTTTCCTGCGACACGCTGGCGGTGCGCACCTTGCCGGGCAGATCGACATCGCCCTTGTCGGCCTCCAGCTCGCCCTTCACTGCAGCGAACAGGCTCGACTTGCCGGTGCCGTTACGGCCCACCACGCCGACGCGGTAGCCAGCGTGCATGGTCAGGTCGACGTTGGAGAGCAGCAGACGCTCGCCGCGTCGCATGGAGAAGTTACGCAGGGAAATCATTGATGGACAGTCCGATAGAACGAAAAGGAATGAGCAGATGAGCCGCATTCCTGCGACGCTATTCTAGCGTTAACGAATAATTAGCGCCTTCAGTTTGGCCGCCGCAGTCTCCGCCTCCCGCGACCGCCCCCCTGCCTTGCCTGGTCCTGCCGCGACCCACGTTTTCGGAGTTGTCATGCATACCCACCTTTCCGCGCTTGCGACCGCTGTGGTCGCTGCACTGCTTGCCTCCCCCGCCCTGGCCCAGACCGCCGCGCCGGCCAATGGCCCGGCCAACACCCTGGATACGGTCATCGTCACCGGCACCCGCGTGTCCGACCGCACCGTGGCCGAATCGCAGTCGCCGATCGACATCATCAGCGCCGAGTCGCTGCAGGCCACCGGCACCCCGGAACTGGCCACCGCATTGGCCCGTGCGCTGCCATCGCTGAACTTCCCGCGCCCTGCCCTGAGCGACGGCACCAGCGCGATCCGCCCCGCGCAGCTGCGCGGCCTGTCGCCGGACCAGGTGCTGGTACTGGTCAACGGCAAGCGCCGCCACACCTCCGCGCTGCTCAACCTCAACGGCACGATTGGCCGTGGCTCGGCGGCGGTGGATCTGAACACCATTCCGGTCGCCGCCATCGCGCGGGTGGAAGTACTGCGCGACGGCGCTTCCGCGCAGTACGGCTCCGACGCCATCGCCGGTGTGGTCAACATCGTGCTCAAGGGCGCCGAAAAGGGCGGCAGCCTGCAAGCGGGTTTCGGCCAGTACTCGGCCGGCGACGGCAACAACTACGAGCTCTCCGGCGACACCGGCGTCGCATACGGCGGCGACCGCGGCTGGCTGCACGTGGCCGCCCAGCTCAATCAGCAGGATCCCACCGATCGTGCGCGTGGCTATGCCGGCGCGCCCAGCGCCTCGCAGCCGGCAGTCGGCCAGAAGGCGTTCAAGATCGGCGACCCGGAGGTCGATGCGCAGGCGGTGTCGGCCAATACCGAATTCGCCTTCAGCGACAGCATCACCGGCTACGCGTTCGCTACCGCCAGCAACCGCGATATCACCTCGTTCGCGTTCTTCCGCGCGCCGGGCAGCACCACGCAGAATATTTTGTCGGTCTATCCGCAGGGCTTTCTGCCGGAAATCCAGAGCGACGCCAAGGACCGCTCGCTGGTGGCCGGCGTGCGCGGCTCCACCGCCAGTGGTTGGGATTGGGATGCCAGCTACACCTACGGCGACAACCGCATCGACTTCCACACCCGCAACACGCTCAACGTGAGCCTGGGGCCGACCTCGCCCACCTCTTTCTACGACGGTGCGCTGGAAACCACGCAGAACATCGTCAACCTGAACGTCAAGCGCGGCTTCGACTGGGGCCTGGCCTATCCGGTGACGGTGGCCTTCGGCGCGGAATACCGCAACGAAACGTGGAACCAATCGCCGGGCGAAGTGGGCTCGTATTTCCAGAGCGGCACACTGGCCGGCGGCGCGCAGGGCTTCGGCGGCTTCGCTCCGAGCGTGTCCGGGCAGTACTCGCGCGACAGCGACGCGTTGTACGCCGACATCGAAGCCGACTTCACCGACAAGTTCTCTGCCGGTCTGGCCGGCCGCTACGAGGACTACAGCGATTTTGGCAGCCAGGCCTCGGGCAAGTTGTCCGCGCGCTATGCGTTCACCGACAAGATCGCGTTGCGCGGCACGGTGTCGTCGGGCTTCCGCGCGCCGTCGCTGGCGCAGCAGTATTTCCAGTCCACCAGCACCACCTTCCTGGCCGGCAACCCGAATCCGTTCGAGATTCGCACCTTCCCCGCCAACAGCACCGTGGCGCGCGCACTCGGCGCCGAGCCGCTGGATGCGGAAACCTCGCTGTCCTACAGCCTGGGCCTGGTGCTGCAGCCGACCGATGCGCTCTACCTCACCGTGGATGCGTACCAGATCGAGGTGAACGACCGCATCGTGCTGTCGTCCAACCTCACCGGCGCCGGCGTGCGGAATCTGCTGGAATCGCAGGGCATCTTTGGCATCAACGGCGGGCGTTACTTCACCAATGCGGTGGACACGCGCACGCGCGGCGTGGACGTGGTGGGCAGCTACCGCTGGCAGCTGGCCGCCAGCAGCCTGGACCTGACTGCCGGCTACAACTATTCGGAAACCGAAGTGCGCAGCGTGGCTGCCAACCCGGCAGCGTTGTCGGCCAACGGGCTGAGCCTGGAGCGCATCGACCGCACCGAGCGTGGCCGCATCGAAGAAGGCTTCCCGCGCGACAAATTTCTGATCAGCGGCAGCTGGAATTTGGAGCACTGGACGCTGGCCCTGGGTGCGACGCGCTATGGCAAGTTCAGCACCCGCCCAGCCGACGCGAGCAACGACCAGACCTTCGGCGCCAAATGGGTGGTGGATGCCTCGGCCAGCTACAAGGTGGACCGCTGGACGCTGACGCTGGGCGCGGACAATGTGCTGAACGAGTACCCGGACGAAAACAACGTCGCCAACTCCACCAGCGGGCAATTCCCCTACAGCAATCTGTCGCCGTTCGGTTTCAATGGTGCGTATGTGTACGGACGCATCAACTACCGCTGGTAAGCGCTGCACCTGAGCGGCGGATGTCGTCGTTGCGATCGTGAGATGGACACCAGCGGTGCCCGCCTCGGGATCGGCGTCGGATAACCGCAGTCTCCGCAGTATCGGCCGCCATTGGGGATGCGCCGTCACTGCACATGCGACGTTCTTGGCATTCCGCTCGGCGGTGGGGGCGACGGCGTCTTCTGGGCCGACGAACTGTTCGCCTCCGACCGCGGCACGATGGCGCAGGGTGTGCTGACCGGCCGCCATCCCCTGGCATTTCAGGCGCGCGATGTGGCGATGGTGCACGCCTTCCATCAGGCTGCGCTCGCCCATGGTGGCCGCGACAATGGTGCACCCGGCCTGCGGCCGTATCACCCGCACTACGCTGCCGGGTTCGTGCCAGATCCGGATGGCAACAATCTCGAAGCGGTGTTCCATAGCGTTGCGCAACACAGTGCAAATGCGGTGCAGATCACGTTCTGATGCAGAAGTTTCATAACTGGTATCGATGTCCAACATGGTGCAAGCAAGCTCTTGTGCTGGCGAGTCTGGTGCAAGCAACGCATCACTTTGGTGCACGATGACAACGTTGCCAACAGCACATCAGCCATGACATTTACCTGCGCAACGCAACCGCAATTTGACATGGAGTTACGCGTGGTTAATGGTTTGGAACGCACCGCAGCTGCCGCGTTGGACGCGGCCTGGGAAGGGGCCCCTGCGCTGCACCCGTTCCCCACTCGGAGTTGTCACCGCATGAATTGCAAGACCAGTCCACTCGCAGTTGCCGTTGTTCTTGCACTGTCGTTTTCCGCTTCCACCGCCGCTGCACAGTCGCAGGCGCCGACCCAGAAAACACTGGACACCCTGATCGTGACCGGCACGCGCGTGGCCGATCGCACGGTCGCCGAATCGGCATCGCCGATCGACATCATCTCGCCACAGGCGCTGGAATCGACCGGCACCACCGAATTGGCGACCGCGCTCTCCCGCGCGATTCCCTCGCTCAATTTCCCGCGCCCGGCCATCTCCGACGGCTCGGACGCCGTGCGCCCGGCGCAGCTACGCGGGCTGTCGCCCGATCAGGTCCTGGTGCTGGTCAACGGCAAGCGCTATCACAGCACCGCGTTGATCAATCTCAACGACACCCAGGGGCGCGGCTCTTCGCCGGCCGACCTCAATACCATTCCGATCGCAGCGGTGGAGCGTATCGAAGTATTGCGCGATGGTGCATCCGCGCAATACGGCTCGGATGCCATCGCCGGTGTGATCAACATCGTGCTCAAGGGCAGCGGCGAAGGCGGCAGCGTGAATGGCCGCTACGGCAAGTACAGCGCGGGCGACGGCGAGCAATATCAGGTGTCCGGCGATGCCGGTTTCAGCTTCGCCGGCACCGGCAAGGTACATCTGGCCGCGCAGGCCGGGCACTCGGATCAGACCAACCGCGCGTTGCCCTACCAGGGGCGTGTGGAGCAGCGTTACGGCGATCCCGAGATCGACCAGGGCGCCGTCTCGTTCAACGGCGAATACAGCCCCACCGATTACCTGACCTTCTACTCGTTCGGCATGGTCAGCCGGCGCGAAGTGTTGTCCAACGGCTATTTCCGCTCTGCCGGCGACAACCGCAACCGCCCGGAAATCTATCCGGACGGCTTCCTGCCGCAGATCTACAACGTCAGCAAGGACGTCTCGTGGGTGGGTGGTTTGAAGACCTCCACAGAAGGCGGCTTGAACATCGATCTGAGCTACAACTACGGCCAGAACAATCTCACCTTCGATGTGCGCAACAGCTTGAACAACAGCCTGGGCGTGACCAGCCCGACCGACTTCCACGCCGGCACGCTGGAAGTGACCCAGAACGTGCTCAATGCCGATTTCACCAAGACGCTGGATTGGGGATTGGCGTATCCGGTCACGCTGGCGTTCGGAGCGGAATGGCGCGGCGAGAAGTTCAATGAGTCGCCGGGCGATGCGGCCTCGTCGGCCAACGGTGGCATTCCCTCCGCCAACGGATCGTTGATTCCCGGCGCGCAGGTGTTCCCGGGCTTCAAGCTCTCCGATTCCGGTTACTACAACCGCAACAGCCATTCGGCCTACGTCGATCTGGAAGCGGATCTGACCGCGAAGTTCTCCGCCGGACTGGCCGGGCGCTACGAGAAGTACAGCGACTTCGGCGATACCGCCACCGGCAAGCTGTCGTTGCGCTACGCGTTCACCGACAAGGTCGCGTTGCGCGCCACCGCCTCCACCGGCTTTCGCGCGCCGTCGCTGCAGCAGCAAAACTTCCAGTCGATCGCCACCCAGTTCCTCAACGTGGCGCAGCCCGACGGCAGCGTGACCGCGATTCCGTTCGAGATCGGCACCTTCCGCACCGATAACCCGGCCGCGATCGCGCTGGGCGCTGAGCCGCTCAAGGCCGAAGAATCCAGGAATTACGGCCTGGGCGTGGTGTTGCAACCGGTCGAGAATCTGTACATCACCGTCGACGCGTATCGCATCGATATCGATGACCGCATCGTGCTGTCGGAGAACCTCACCTCAGACGCCGCGCGCAACTATCTGCAGACCAACGGCTTCCCGGGCATTGGCGGCGGGCGTTACTTCACCAATGCGGTGGACACCAAAACGCAGGGCGTGGATGCGGTCGGCACCTATCGCTGGAATCTGGATGGCGGCAGCGCCGAGCTGACCTCTGGCTACAACTACAACAAGACCGAAGTGAAACGCATCGCCGACAACCCGGCCGCGCTGATGGCGATCGACCCGAATGCGGTGCGCATCGGCCGCGCCGAACTCGGTCGTATCACCGAAGGGACGCCACGCGACAAATTCTTCCTCGGTGGCACCTGGTCGCCGGGCAACTGGTCGTTCACCGGCACTGCCACGCGCTGGGGCGAGTTCAGCACCTTCGGCACCAACGCTGGTAGCGACCAGACCTATGCGGCCAAGTGGACGCTGGATCTGGCCGCGTCCTACACGCTGGGCGCGTGGAGCTTCACCGTCGGTGGCGACAACGTGCTCAACGAATATCCAGACCGCCAGCAAGCGGGTTTGGGCACGCGGACCTACCTGCCCTACAGCAGCACCTCGCCGTTCGGTTTCAACGGCGCGCTGGTGTATGCAAACGTGAATTACAAGTGGTAACTCCCACGTGTCGGTCGGTAACGACCGGCGCTTGAGTCGCTCGGCACTGCACGTTTGACGTGTCGCCGGCAGTTACCGTCCCTGGTCACCCTCGCACACCTGAGGGCGGCCAGGTTGGATGCGCTGCTGCACGCTGCACCGCTTCAGCAAGGATGCACACGGCAACGTGCGTAAGGCGCCATACCGCACGTTGCCGCATGCTGCCATCTTCACCCGCACTGCTCCACACTCCGGCAGCATGCGGCGCGCAGGCATCACCGATTCCCGTACGCAGTTGCATTCCCCCGGCACCACGGCGCTTCGTCCATCCCCCCTTTTGAGCATTGATTCCCATGCACACCTCCAACGCACTCTCGCTGGCGATTTCAGTCGCACTCACCGTCTGTTCCTTCGCTGCCAGTGCGCAGTCGCAATCGGCCCAGCCGCAGAAAACCCTGGATACGCTGATCGTTACCGGTACACGTGTGAGCGACCGTACCGTGGCCGAATCCGAATCGCCGATCGACATGATCTCCGAAGAGTCGTTGCAGGCCACCGGTGCCACCGACGTCGCCACCGCGCTCGGCAAGCTGTTGCCGTCGCTGAACTTCCCGCGCCCGGCCATCTCCGACGGCAACGATGCCGCCCGTCCCGCCACGCTGCGCGGTCTGTCGCCGGACAACGTGCTGGTGCTGGTCGACGGCAAGCGCTATCACACCTCCGCGCTGGTGAATTACAACCCCTATGTCGGTCGTGGTTCGGCGCCGGCCGATCTCAACTCGCTGCCGATGTCGGCGATCGCCCGCATCGAGGTGCTGCGCGATGGCGCATCGGCGCAATACGGCTCCGATGCGATTGCCGGTGTGGTCAACATCGTGCTCAAGCACGGCGCTGGTACCGGCACCAACAGCATGTCGGTCAACGGCGGCATCATGGACAAGGGCGACGGCGCGCAGAACGGCATCGATGGCTCGATCGGTCTACCGTTCGGTACCACCAGCGGCGATACCGCGCCTGGCTGGGTGCGGCTGTCCTGGAATTACCAGAATTCGATGGACACCAATCGCAGCGAGAACACCAACCGCGCCACCACGCTTGCCGGCGCCGCCAATCCCAGTGGCGTGCCCTACCAGCGTCACGGCGATCCGGATGCCAGGTTCTATCAAGGCCTGGCCGCGTTCGGCTATGACGTCACGCCCAACCTCGAACTGTATGGCCATCTGAGCGTCAGCCGCCGCGAAGTCACCTCCAACGGCTACTACCGTGCCTACGACAACACCGACCGCAATGTGCAGGCGGTGTATCCCAACGGCTTCCTGCCGCAGATCTACAACCCGATCAACGACCGCTCGGCGGTGCTCGGCGTCAAGGGCGCCACGGCAAGCGACTGGCATTGGGACGTGTCGGCCACGTACGGCAAGAACGACATGACCTTCAACATCCTCAACAGCATCAACAGCAATCTGTACTGGAGCACCGGCAGATCGCCGACGAACTTCAATTCCGGCGGCTTCGAAACCGAGCAAGGTACGCTCAATGCCGACTTCAACAAGTCCTTCGATTGGGGCCTGGCTTATCCGGTCAATCTGGCCTTCGGCGCCGAGCATCGGCAGGACCGCTACGAGATCGTCGCCGGCTCGCCGGCGTCGTATTTCTTCGACCCCGACACCATCAACCCGGACACCGGAAGCCCCTATCCCGGTGGTGCGCAGGTGTTCTCCGGCCTGGAGCCGTCGGTGGCCGGCAGGTTCGGCCGCCACAGCAACGCGGCTTACGCAGCGCTCGAAGCGAATCTGACCGACAAGCTGTCCGGCGGCATCGCCGGGCGTTACGAGAACTACAGCGATGCCGGCGCCACCCGCTCGGGCAAGCTGTCGGCGCGCTATGCGTTCACCGATACGTTCTCGATGCGTGCCACGGTCTCCAACGGCTTTCGTGCGCCCTCGCTGGCGCAGCAGAACTACGCGTCGGTGGTGACCTTGCCGGAGAACGGCCAGCTGATCCAGGTCGGCACCTACCGCACCTCCGACCCGATCGCCGTGCAGTTGGGCGCACGTCCCTTGAGTCCGGAAAAATCCACCAACGTCGGAATCGGCAGCGTCTGGCAGCCGATCGCCAACTTCACCTCGACGCTGGACGTGTACCAGATCCGCATCTGGGACCAGATCCTGTATTCGGACCAGATCCAGCTCGCCCAGCCGATCGGTCAGGTCGGTGCCGTGCAATTCTTCGTCAATGGTGCCACCAGCCGCACCCGCGGCGTGGACTGGGTCAACAGCTATCTGGCCGATCTTGGTGCCGGCGGCAGCCTCAACCTGAGCGCCAGCGCCAACTACAACAAGACCACGATCCTGGAGTTGTCCAATCCGAACTTCGGACGCGCCAGCGAGGGCTTGTTGACCGAGTCCACGCCGCGCACCAAGTACATGCTGGCAGCGGACTGGACCTTGGGCGGTTTCTCGCTCAACGGCAACGCCACCCGCTATGGCGCGATCAAGCGCATCTCCGACCCGGCCGACGGCAGCCAGGACCAAACCTATTCGGCCCGCTGGATCCTCAACCTGGCAGCCAACTACACCTGGCAGGCGCTGACCTTCACCGTGGGTGCCGACAACGTCACCAACCAGTATCCGACCAAGGCACAGCTGACCAACGGCTACGATGATCGCGCCAGCGGTCTGCAGTATTCCTCGTTGTCGCCGTTCGGCTTCAACGGTCGCTACTGGTACGGCCGAGTGACCTACCGCTTCTGAGGAGCGCGCAACCTTGGAAGGCTACGCGCGGTATGCATCACCACCGCAGGAAAGGTGTTAGCCGTTCCAGTCATCTGCGTTGATCGCGATTGCGCTCAACGCAGAGATCAGCAGGCGTCACCGATCTCTCGGTGATGCCTGTTTTTTTAGGCGTGTGTGCAGTGGTGCGTGCACCGAATGCAACGCGCTGCGCGATGCAGGCCGCGCGGCAATGCGCGTCGCCAAGATGCCGGCAAAGCCCGCAGATCTTGCGATTGCGTCATCGCTCCAGCGCAGCGCCCTAGGTTGCTCCAGGCCCAGTACTGGCCACTGCATGAGCAGCGCGGCAAGCGCCGCCTCCACCTCGATCAATGTCTGCCAGTTGCCAGGCGATGGGCGATGGGCGATGCCGCCATCGAACGACCGCTTCAGATGCGCGATCAACTGCGCCGCGGTATCGCGGACCACCTGGCGCATCACGTCGATGTGCCGCGCGGCGAAAACGCAAGGCATCAGCACGCGCTCGGCCAGTTCCAGCAGCGACGCTGCATCGCGCATGCACGTGGTGAATGGGCCTGGATCGTGCCGAAACTGCAGCGTTGCGCCATCGCTGGAACACATAATCTGCTTTGTCGTGCCCAGCTAACCTGCGTGACAGGAAGCGGACTGTTGAAGAACGCAGCGTCGTCAACAGTGGGGAGCCGCGCTGTTGGAAATCGTCGCGCGCGCCCTTGCGCAGGTGCGCGGCCGTGGTGCCACACTCGGTGCGTTGGCGGTCTTCGGAACACGTCTTGCGATGCAGCTTCCGTGGCAGCTGCGCATTGTGCAGTGCACACGCTGCGCAGCGTCCGGTACTTCAAGGACACCGATCAACAACGCAGAAGCACTCCACACCCCGCGCGCATCCACACCTGCCTTGCGCGCATGCGCCGCATGTCGCATCGCGTTAATCATGCGCTGTGTACGATGGGCGCCCGGCCAACCGGAGCTGCTGTGCGGCCCTGTTCCCCTCGCCGGACACCAGCCATCACCACGCAATGCCCGCAGGCGACGCCCGGCGCAGTGCCGTTGGCTGGGTCGACCTCGACGCTCTCCCGGACACGCTCACAACGGATTGGAATGCATCACGACACCAGCCTCATCGACATCATCGCCGTCGGCCTCGCGGTCGCCTTCATCCTTGGCACGCTCGCGCAGAAGGCGAAGCTCTCGCCCCTGGTCGGCTATCTGCTGGCCGGCGTATGTGTGGGGCCGTTCACACCAGGCTTCGTTGCCGACCAGACCATCGCCAACCAGCTGTCCGAGCTCGGTGTGATGTTGCTGATGTTCGGGGTGGGGCTGCATTTCTCGCTCGACGATTTGATGGAAGTGAAGTGGATCGCGGTGCCCGGTGCGCTGGCGCAGATCGTCGTCGCCACCCTGCTCGGCTGGGCGCTGGCGTGGAGCATGGGCTGGTCGCTGATGCATGGGCTGGTGTTCGGCCTGGCGCTGTCGGTGGCCAGCACCGTGGTGCTGCTGCGTGCGCTGGAAGAACGCCGTTTGCTGGACACCCAGCGCGGACGCATCGCGGTGGGCTGGTTGATCGTCGAAGACCTGGTGATGGTACTGGCGTTGGTGTTGTTGCCGGCGCTGGCGGATGTGCTCGGTGCCGGCACGCCAGCGGCGGTGCACGACGCGCAATCGCCGTCGCTGCTGGCCGCGCTCGGCGTGACCTTGCTCAAGATGGTGGCGTTTGTCGCGGCGATGCTGGTCATCGGCCGGCGCGTGATTCCGTGGTCGCTGGAAAAAGTGGCGGCAACCGGCTCGCGCGAACTATTCACCCTGGCCGTGCTCGGCATCGCGCTGGGCGTGGCATTCGTCTCGGCCACGTTGTTTGGTGTGTCGTTCGCGCTGGGCGCCTTCTTCGCCGGCATGCTGCTCAAGGAATCCGAACTTAGCCACAAGGCGGCGAGCGATTCGCTGCCGTTGCGCGACGCGTTCGCGGTGCTGTTCTTCGTCTCGGTCGGTATGTTGTTCGACCCGATGATTCTTGTCGCGCACCCGTGGCAGGTGCTGGCGACCTTCCTGACCATCACCGTGGGCAAGTCGCTGGCGGCGTTCGTGATCGTGCGCGCGTTCGGCCACCCCACCGGCACCGCGCTGACCATTTCCACCAGTCTGGCGCAGATCGGCGAATTTTCTTTCATCCTGGCCGGACTGGGCGTGCAGTTGGCGATCCTGCCCGAGACCGGGCGCGATCTGATCCTTGCCGGCGCGCTGCTGTCGATCGTGGCTAACCCGTTCCTGTTCTCGTGGCTGGACCGCTGGCAGGCCAAGCAGGCGGCCAAGCAGGCCCAGGACGCCCCGGCCGCCGTAGAGCCAGAACTGCCGCCTGGCCCGCCGCTGCCGGCGGATGGGCACGCCATCGTGATCGGCTACGGCCGCGTGGGCAGTTCGCTGGCGCAGTTGCTGCGCAGCCGCGGCGTGCCGGTGCTGGTGATCGACGACAACGGCGACCACGTCGCCAAGGCGCATGCCGCGGGTATTCCCGGCATCCGAGGCAGCGCCGCGGCCGACCGCGTGCTGACCGAAGCGCGCCCGGAGCACGCCAAGATCGCGATCCTGGCCATTCCGCAGCCACTGGAAGCCGGCGAAGCGCTGGCCAAGCTGCGCGCGATCAACCCCTCGCTGACATTGCTGGCGCGCGCGCACAGCGATGCCGAGGTCAAACATCTGCTCGAACACGGCGCCGACGGCGCGGTGCTGGCCGAACGCGAGCTGGCCTATTCGCTGGCCGAAATGGTGATGTCCACCCCGCCGTATCGGGCGTTAAACGTGCCGGCGTCGTGACCACTGGCAATGCCTAACCGACGCGCCATCGGTTTGGAGGGAGTCGGCGCACACCCGAGATGTCACCACCCCCTGCGCATGCGACATGCCACAGGCCATGCAAGCGTCATCGCCAGGGTCTGGGTTTCACCCGACGTCCCCCCATCCTGAGTAGCAGTCGGGTTTAGAGTCCGGGGTTGATGATATCGCTATGGGCCAACTGCTGGGCATAGGCCGCCGGCGTCATTCCGCCGATTGTTTTTTTGGGGCGGTGTTCGTTGTATTCGCGGCGCCAGCGTTCGATCTCGGTGTGCGCATGCAGCAGCGTTGGGAACCAGTGTTCGTTGAGGCATTCGTCGCGTAGCCGGCCGTTGAAGGATTCGACGTAGGCATTCTGGTTCGGCTTGCCAGGCTGGATCTGGCGTAGCTGCACACCATTGGCATGCGCCCAGGCGACCATGGCCTTGCCACAGAACTCCTTGCCATTGTCCGTGCGGATCATCTTCGGCAGGCCACGACTGTGTGCCAACCGATCCAGCACGCGCACAACGCCGTGTCCCGAGATCGCACGCTCCACGTCGAGGCGACCGCTTCGTGGGTTGCGTCGTCCACGATCACCAGGCATTTGATTGCCCTGCCTTCGGCGGTGCGGTCGAACACGACGTCCATCGACCACACCGGGTTGGCCTTGGTGGGCCGCAGCAACGGCGCACGCTCGCCTACCGGCACCTTTTTACGCGTGCGGCGGCAAACCTGCAGCTGCTGCTCGCAATACAGCCGCTCCACCCGCTTATAGTTCACGAGACGCCCTTCCTGCCGCAGCTTGAGAGAGATCATCCCCACGCCATAGCGGCGATGGCGATACGCCAACGCAAGGATGCGCTCGCGCAACTCAACGTTGCGGTCCTCGCGCGGGCGATAGCGCAGCGCACTGGCGCTCATGCCGATCGCTGCCAGGGCGCAGCGCTCGCTGGCGCCACCTGCGATCCACTCGCGCACCAGCGCACGACGCGCCGGTGCGCTCACCATTTTTTGCAGCGCATCCTTGATCAGGTCGTTCTGGAACACCTGCTCGGCCAGCAACTTCTTCAGCCGCGTGTTCTCGGCCTCCAGATCCTTGAGCCGCTTGGCATCGGGCATGCTCATGCCGCCGAACTTGCTGCGCCACAGGCAGTAGGAAGCCTCACTGAAACCATGCCGCCGGGCAGAGGTCTGTGATGGCCAGATCAGCATCGGCTTCCCGCAGGGAGCCAATGCGCTGGTCTTCAGCAAAACGCTGCCTCACGTCCAAGCTATTCGGGGTAGGAAATTGGACTCGACACCTGCGCGCGACTCAAACCCGGGAGGATGCCGCATTCCCATCAAATACACTTGATAATCATTCCCATCAAGGGCAGCATAGGCACTCGTTCCTTAGGTAGCCTCTTTTATGGCGGTTGCAGTCGGCATCCTCAATGCAGTGCCAAGCGTGCAGCTCTGCGAATTGCTGGGCCGCATCGGCTACGGCTTTGTGGTACTCGACCTGGAGCATGTGCTGCGCGCGCCCGATGAACTTGAACATGCCATCCGCGCCTGCGAATTGTCGGGCTGCGAGGCCTGGGTCCGCGTGCCGGAGGTGGACGAAAAACTGATTGGCCGGGTGCTGGATGCCGGCGCACGCGCGATCGTCATTCCGCGGACCGAGTCTGCGGCGCAGATTGCTAACGCCGTCGCCGCGGCGCGCTTCCCGCCATTAGGCCGGCGCGGCATCACCGGCGGCCGTGTCACCGGCTTCGGCAACATCGATCTGCCCACCTACATCGCGCAGGCCAATGCGGACATCCGCATCGTGCCGATGATCGAAAGCGCCGCAGGCGTCGCCGCACTTCCGGAAATTCTCGCAGTCCCGGGCGTGGCCCTGGTGATGGAAGGCGCGTTGGATCTTGCGCTGGATCTGGGCCTCGGACCGCAGCCCCGCCATCCGCAGGTGTGGGAGCTGCTGCTGCAACTGCATGCGCAGTGCGTTGCCGCCAACGTACCTTTTTGCCCCAACCCGCGCACCGAGACGCAACGCGCGCACTGGCTGCAACAGCCGGCGCTGCGCTGGCTGCTGGCCGGCGAAGACCGCGCACTGATTCAACGCGCATTGCGCGGCCATCTGGCCAGTTTTGCTGTCCCCACTTCACCACTCGCCTGCAGGAGCAAACCGTAGATGTCGACGTTCCGTTTCCACGCCCTGCCCATCGCCATCGCAGCAATCACGCTGGCCCTGCCGCAGCCGGCGCGCGCAGCCGACACGCCGACAACCGATGCGGTTGATGCCACTGATGGCGGCACGCCGATCCGTGCGCTGGACGCGATCCAGGTGCAAGGCACCCTGCTCGGTCGCTCCAAACCCGACGATGTACAGGGTTACGCCGGCAGCCGCCAGGTGATCGACCGCGAGCAGCTGCGCAATGGCGGCAATCGTTCGCTGGACGATGCATTGCAGCGTGTGCCCGGCATCAAGATCTTCGACGAAACCGGCAACGGCGCCTTGCCGCAGCTGATGCTGCGCGGCCTGTACGAAAGCCGCAGCGGCCGCGCGCAGTTGCTGGAGGACGGCATTGCGCTGGCTCTGGCGCCGTACGGGCAGACCAGCCTGTCGTTGTTCCCGGTGGGGTTGCATCAGATCGACCGCATCGACATCGTGCGCGGCGGCGCGGCGGTGCAGTACGGGCCGAACAACGTGGGCGGGGTGATCAATCTGGTCAGCAAGGAGATCCCCAGCGCGTGGAACACCACGCTGGCGCACAAGGTCACCGCCGGCGGCCAGGGGCAGTTTCTGCAGGACAGTGCGCTCAGCGGCGGCGGATACCTCACCGAAAATATGGGAATGCAGCTCGATGCCAATCGCACCTATGGCGAGTACTGGCGCGCACATAGCGACACCGACATCAGCAATCTGCGTGTGCGTGCCGAGTGGTGGCTGGACGACACCACGTTGTTGAAAGCCCGCGTGCAGCGTTATCTGGTCGACATGGATCTGGCCGGCGCCCTCAGTCCGGACGATTACCGGCGCGATCCGCGCCAGTCCACGCGTCCTATGGACAGCTTCAACGGCCGCACCACACGTGCGTCGCTGAGTTACGCGCAGTTGCTGGGCGATTGGGGGGCGATGAAAGACGTGCGCCTGGATTGGACCAACTTCAGTGCACGCAGCAGTCGTAATTTCATCGTGGGCATGCGTCAGGCCTCGACCGAAACCTGGCGCTCGGACCTGCCGCCGCAACTGCGCCAAACCGCGCCGCGCGATTTCCGCGTGGTCGGCAGCGAGCCACGTCTGAGCTGGACCATGGGCGATGCCGGCGGGATGCGCCAGCAGTGGACCGCCGGTGCGCGCGCGGTGCGCGAAGACATCGATTTTCTGGTCGGCAACCTGCGCTTGCGCGATGGGCTATTCACCACTGTGCGCGATTGGCAGTTCGAAGACCACGCGTTGGCCGCGTACGTCAGCAACGCCATTACCCTGCCGGATGAGCGCGTAACGATTACGCCGGGCCTGCGCTACGAGCGTCTGGATTCGCGTTATTTCAATCGCGCCACCGGCGTCAGCACGTTCAATCGAACACGCGATGTGTTGCCCGGTCTGACACTGGGCTTCCAGGCCAACGAACAATGGTTCTTCTATGCCGACGGCCAGCGTTCGATGCGTGCGCCGCAGGTCACCCAGATCATCTTCGGCAACAACCTGGATGCCGAACTGGCATGGAATTACGAAGCCGGCACACGCTATCAGCCCAACGAGCGCACGCGCATCCAGCTGGGCGGGTACCTCATCGATTTCGATCAGCAGATCCAACTGGATAACACCACGCGCGTGTTCCGCAATCTCGGCAAGACCCGCCATCAAGGTGGCGAGCTGGAACTGCAATGGAGCCCGGAGCAACTGCGTGCGCTCACCCTCAACGCAAGCTATGCATATCTGGATGCCAGCCAGGAATCGGGCGCATTCCGCGGCTTCCGGGTGCCTTACACCTCGCGTGACCAGATCACCTTGGGCGGCAGCTACGCACTCGATCACACGACTGTCGCGCTTTCCGGCTATTACTTCAGCAAGGCCTTCAGTGATGCAGCCAACACCGTGCAAGAGAATGCCATCGCCTCAGTGGGCCAGCTGCCGGCCTATATGGTGTGGAATACGCAAGTGCGCCATACCCTGTTCGAACACGATGGAGAAAAATTCAGCGCATCGTTGGCGATCAATAATCTGTTCGACCGGCAATACTGGTTCCGCGGCGTCGATACCAGCCCGTGGGGGCGTCAGGCCGCACCGGCCCGGACCGTCACTGCCGAGCTGGAATACACGTTCTGAGCCTGCATCGCCAGGCTGCTGCACACGACCGATGCACAGGGGCATTGGTCCCGCATTGGAGCAACGGCGGTCGCGCTGGCGACCGTCACAGACAACACGGCGTGCATGAGGCACGCATCATTGCCGCAGCACGCGGCATGCGATCGACGTATCGCAGGCCACCCAACGCCACCTCGGCGCCAGGCAGCCCGTTTCAGTACCGGTTTTTCCACCCTCATGTTGAACGAGAGCTGCCATGACTGCGACATCCACTGCACCGTTGGTGATCCTCACCCATGTCTGCCATCCGGCCATCACCGAAGGTTTTCTGCCGGCCGCGCACGCGCTCGGCCTGCCGGTGTGGTTGCTGACCGACCACCGCCTCGATCACCTGGCCTATTTCCACGAGCATCCCGCGCATGCGCCGCAGCAGGTGATCGAATGCGATGTGTTCAATCCCCTCGGCGTGCTGGACGTGGTGCACGATGCCGACAGCGCGCCGCGCGCAGTGTTCAGCAACAGCGACCATCTGCAGACCAGCACCGCGCTGGTGGCCGCAGCGCTTGGCCTGCCGGGCAAGGACTGGCAGGTGTGCTATGCCGCCAAGAACAAGGCGGCGATGCGCCAGCGCCTGCGTGCACATGGCCTGCCCTGCCCGTGGTTCTGCACGCTGGCGCCGGGCGCCGCGTTGCCGGCACAAATTCCGTGGCCGGTCGTAGCCAAACCGCGCGAAGGCGTGGCGAGTCTGGACGTGCGCCACTGCGCCGATGCTGCGCAATTGCAAGCCTATCTGGACGATGTGTGGCAGCGCCACCCGCAGCGCACTTTACTGTTGGAAGGCATGCTGGAAGGCGCGCTGTTTACGCTGGAAACGCTTGGCGATGGCAACAGCCTGCAAGCGCTCGGCGGCTTCAAGGTGCGCTTGTCGCCACCGCCGCATTTCATCGAATGCGAAGCGCAATGGGATGCCGATGTAGATACGCCGGTGATCGCGCAGGCGCTGCAACAACTGCGTGCCTTTGGTGTCGGCTTCGGGCTATGCCATAGCGAATTCGCTCTCACCAGCGACGGGCCGGTGCTGGTGGAGATCAATTACCGCAGCATCGGCGACCGCCGCGAATTCCTGCTCGACGAGATGTTTTCCCAACAATGGTTCACCGCGGCGCTGGCACCGCATCTGGGCCTGCCCGTACCGCAACTGCGCAGCGCGCGTGCGCATGCATTGCTACGCTACTACGTGGCCGAGCACGACGGTGAATTGGTCGCCGCCAGCGAAGACCGCCATCATCATGATGCGCACAGCAACGTGCAGTACCGGCGCATGCGCGCTCCGGGCGAGCGCATTCGCGTGAGCCATTCCAACAAGGATTACCTGGGCGTGTTGAGCGCACTGGCCAGCGATGCGCAGGCGCTGCAACTCGCCGTCGTGCAGGCCGAAGCCGGCCTGCAATGGCGCATCGATGGCGCGGAGCCGCGCGCATGAGCCGCACAGCCGACCAACGGTATATCGCCACCCGCATCGTTGATGCCAGCTTGCGCGAAGACTTGCGCGGGATTGTGACTCTCGGTGCTGCTGCAACACCGGATACGGGTGTGCTGGCGCAATGGAAAGACCCAAGTCCGGTGGAAGGTTGGCTGCGCATCGCACACCTGCCCGGCGGCACGCTGTGGCTGCCGGTCCATCGCCACGGCGTACTGCAGGACATTGGCGCCTGCGGCGATAGCTGGATCGTGCAGAACGCCGACGGCGTGCATGTCGAACATGGTACGCACGCATGGTTGCAACGCATGAGTGCCGAACTCGATGCCGAAACGCAACAGCTGCATCGCGCCTATGCCGACGAAGCCGACTGCGCCGCTGCGCACCGTGGGCTGGCGCGGCAGGCATACCATGCACAGGCGCCGGCCTTGAGCAATGCGTTGCAGCACCCCGACGCCGCCGAGCGCGCGTACCGCTGCGACCAGCTAGCCAGTTACCGCGACCACCCGTTCTACCCCACCGCGCGCGCCAAGGCCGGGCTGGACGCGTCCGAGCTGCGCCACTACGCGCCGGAGTTTGCGCCGACCTTCGCGCTGCGCTGGCTGGCGATTCCGCAGGCGTTGGCGCAATGCACCAGCGCCCCGCCGGCAGAGTTATGGCCGAGTGTTGAAAGTCTGGGCCTGCCGCCCGAGCTGGCCGCCACGCACGTCGCCTGGCCGGTGCATCCGCTGGTGTGGGAGCGGTTGGAGCAGGAGGGCTTCGCGCTGCCCGAAGGTGCGCTGCGCGCGCCGAACGCCTGGCTGGATGTGCGCCCGACGCTGTCGGTGCGCACGTTGGTGCCGCTGCAACATCCGCAACTGCATCTCAAGCTGCCGATCCCGATGCGCACGCTGGGCGCCCTCAATCTACGCCTGATCAAACCCTCCACGCTGTACGACGGGCATTGGCTGGAGCGCGCATTGCGGCGCATCGATGCGCTGGATCCCGCGCTGCAAGGTCATTGTGTGTTCGTCGACGAATCGCACGGCGGGCATGTCGGGCAGACGCGGCATCTGGCCTATCTGGTTCGGCGTTATCCAGCGCTGGACGATGCCACGCTGGTACCAGTGGCGGCGCTGTGTGCGCCCATGCCGGACGGCCGCCCGATGGCGATTCATCTGGCCGAGCGCTTTGCGCACGGCGATGTGCTGCACTGGTGGCGCGACTACACCGAGCTGCTGCTTGCCGTGCATCTGCGCCTATGGCTGCGTTACGGCATCGCGCTGGAAGCCAATCAGCAGAACAGCGTGCTGGTGTATGCCGCTGGCAAGCCCACGCGCTTGTTGATGAAGGACAACGACGCGGCGCGGATCGCGATGCCGCAGTTGCGTGCAGCGCTGCCGGACGTAGATGCACTGGGCCCGCTGCAGGATGCGCGGATTGCGGTGGACGATGCGCAGGCGCTGGGACAGATGTTCTGTACCATCGTGCTGCAGCTGGATCTGCAGGCCGTATTGGAAGGCCTTGCCGAATGGCAGCCCGCGCTGCGTGCACCGTTGTACGCACAGTTGCAGGCGCAGTTCGCGGCAACGCTGGCGCAACTGGAAAGCGATGGCATCGACACGGGCCCTGCGCGTCGGCTGCTGGCCGCGCCAAGGCTGCCGGTGAAATACCTGCTCAGTGCCGGCAGCCTGCTCAGCAAGCAGCTCACCGGCGCTGCCGACATCAACAAGTTCTACGGCGACAGCGCGCCCAATCCCTTCGGCGCTGCGTTCGATGACGCGCCACAACTGCCGCGCACGCAAGCAGGCGCGCAGCGATGAAACGCATTCTGGGCCCGGTGCTTGCCGCGCATTATCTGGCGGCATTCACGGCGCTAGGCATGCCGCTGTTCCTGCCGCAGGTGTTGGCCGAACTTGCACCATCGACCGCGGTGGGCTGGAGCGGCGTGCTGTATGTGCTACCGACGCTCTGCACGGCGTTGACCGCAAGCGCCTGGGGACGCCTGGCCGACCGCTATGGACGCAAGCGCTCGCTGCTGCGCGCACAACTGGGGTTGGCGCTGGGCTTTGCGATTGCCGGCTTCGCACCGTCGCTGACCTGGCTGGTGGTCGGGCTGCTCGTGCAAGGCACCTGCGGCGGCTCGCTGGCGGCGGCCAATGCATATCTGGCCAGCCAGCCGCAGGCCGGCCCGTTGGCGCGTGCGTTGGACTGGACGCAGTACTCGGCGCGGCTGGCCATGGTGAGCGCACCGGCGTTACTCGGCCTTGCCTTGGCGCTGGGCCCGGCGCAATCGCTGTATTGCGCGCTGGCAGTGTTGCCGTTGATTGCGTTTGCGTTGACCTGGCGGTTGCCGGCCGATCAGCCTGCTGGGCGAACACAATCTGCAGGCAAACCTGCGACCTCTTCGACGCACGCAGCTTCATCGTCGACAGCAACAGCGGCAATCATCCCCCCCTGTGGCCTGCCTTACTACTCGCACAGTTTTTGTTCTGCTTTGCGATGGTGGTGACGTTCCCGTATTTCATTCCGTATGCGCTTGCGCGCGGCGCCGGTCACGATGCGCTTGCCGGTCTGCTCTACAGCCTGCCGCATCTGGTCTATCTGGTGGTGCTGCCCTGGTGGCGACGCGGCGATAGCGAGGTGTGGCTGGTGCCGGGCCTGGCGTTGTTCGCAATGGCCTGCGTGTGGCAGGCGCTGTTGCACGATGCCGTCACATTGGCGGCAGCGCGGCTGTTGTTTGGCTTCGGCATGTTGTTCGGGCTGCGTGGGCTCAACCGCAGCTTGGCGACCGTTGCCAGCGGGAACGGTGCCGGGCGCCTGTTCGGTCGCTTCGATGCCTGTGGCAAATGGGCGGGTGTGTTCGCCGGTGCCGCTGCCGGTGCTTTGGCGCAGGCGTCCGGTCCCGCTACCCCTTTCCTGGCTGCCGCGCTAGCTGCGGCCGCTGCTGCGCTCACCGTTCTGGTGCGCTTCCCTTCGAGGAGAGTTGCCGATGTCGCCACACACGATGCATGACCCCTGGTACGACAGCATGGCCGACGCGCAGGCCTGTACCTGCTGGTTGAACTGCTATCTGCGCGAATGTGCGATTCCGCAGCATGCGGCGGACTTCAACTACCGCGGGCTGGATCGCCCTGGCCCGCGCGTTGCCGAGCAACGCTGGCTACGGATCGACCTGGGCCAGACCGGCGCGCTGTGCGTGCGGATCGCCTGTGCCGATCGCCTGGGCCGCTGCCGCTTCGCTTCCACGCCGTTTCTCAAGAGCGCCGGCAAACCGTGGCATAGCCTGGATGCGGACGCCTTGGCGCGCTGCCTGTTGCAGACATTGGCAGGCACGCAGACAGTCAACCCCGAGCTGATCGCGCAAAGCGCCAATAGCGTCGCGATCACCGCTGCGTTATTACGCCAGGCACACACCGCCACCACCACCGGCGAGGCAATGATCGACGCCGAACAATCGATGCTCTGGGGGCATGCATTGCACCCGACGCCGAAGAGCCGCGAAGGCGTGGATCTGGATCGGGTGCTGGCCTGTGCGCCAGAAGCCCGTGCGTCCTTCCAGCTGTTCTGGTTCCACATCGACCCGCGCCTGTTGCGCATGCAGGGGCGCGATGTACGCGCGAGCTTGAAGCAGCTCTCCGGCAGCGACGACCTCTACCCCTGCCATCCCTGGGAAGCACAGCGCCTGCTCGACGCCCCATTGCTGCGCACCTTGCAGGCACGCGGCCTGATGACGCCGGTTGGCCCGTTGGGCGATGCCCTGCGGCCCACCTCGTCGGTACGCACGCTGTACCACCCGGAACTTGCGTATTTCCTCAAGTGCTCGGTGCATGTGCGGCTCACCAACTGCGTGCGCAAGAACGCCTGGTACGAACTGGAAAGTGCGGTTGCGCTCACCGAGCTGTTGGCACCAAGCTGGCGTGCGTTGGCAGCGCAGGTGCCGGGCTTCGATGTGATGCTGGAACCGGCGGCGACCTCGCTGGAGGTCGCCCAAGTCGACCACGCATTGCACGCTGCCGACCCGCTGGCAGCGCGCGCGCTATCGGAGAGCTTCGGCATTTTGTACCGGCAGACCATCTCCGCGGTGCAACGCGCACGTTGGCAACCGCAGGTGGCAGCCGCCTTGTTCACCTGCGATGCGCAGGGCCATAGCGTCTGCGCCGCACGCATGCAGGCGCTCGGCAGCGCGCACATCGACCGGCAGAAGCGGACGGTGCTGTGGTTCTGCGCCTACGCCGGACTGCTGCTGGATGGGGTATGGAGCGCGCTGTTCCAGCATGGCATCGCGCTGGAGCCACATCTGCAGAACACGGTGATCGGTTTCGCCGACGGTTGGCCGACGCGTGTGTGGATCCGCGACCTGGAAGGCACAAAGCTGCTTGCGCATCACTGGCCTGCCGCACGCCTGCACAACGTGGGTGAGCGCGCGCGGCAATCGCTGTACTACACGCCCGAACAGGGCTGGAACCGCGTTGCGTATTGCGCACTGGTCAACAATCTGGCTGAAGCGATCTTTCACCTCACCGAAGGGAATGCAGCGCTGGAAGCACGCCTGTGGCAGTGCGTCGGCGAGATCGCCGCACGCTGGCAACAACGCCACGGGGCGCAATCCGCGTTGCAGGGTCTGCTCGACGGTGCACCACTACCCGGCAAAAACAATCTGGGCACGCGTTTGTGGCAGCGCGCCGACCGCCAATCCGACTACACCGCGCTGCCCAATCCCATCGCCCGCATCACCACGGCGCGGCAGGTGGCAGCATGAGTCTGTGCATCGACACCGCCGCGGCGCTTGCGGCCTTGCCGCACGTGCGCGACCGCTGCGATGGCCCGATCTGCGCATACGTCTACGACCTGGCGGCATTGGACGCACACGCGGCCTGGATGCGCGCACAGCTGCCGGCGCAGTGCGAGCTGTTCTATGCAGCAAAAGCCAACGCAGAACCGCCGATTCTGCAAACGCTGGCAGCGCATGTGGATGGCTTCGAAGCCGCATCCGGCGGCGAACTCGCCTGGCTGCATGCGCAGCAACCGCAGGCACCGTTGTTGTTCGGTGGCCCGGGCAAACTCGATACCGAGCTCGCCCAGGCAGCCGCCCTGCCCGACTGCACGGTGCATGTGGAAAGCCTAAGCGAACTCGAACGCCTGGCGGCAATTGCCGCGCACGCCGGCCGCTGCGTGCCGGTGTTCCTGCGCATGAATATCGCCGTACCCGGCGCGCAGAGCACACGCCTGACGATGGGCGGGCATCCCTCGCCGTTCGGTCTGGACCCGGACGATCTGGATGCAGCGATGCAGCTGCTGCAGGCAAGCCCATCGCTGCGCCTGGAAGGCTTCCACTTCCATCTGATGTCGCATCAACGCGATGCCGCTGCACAACTGCATCTGATCGCCGCTTACCTGCGCACTGTGCAGCGGTGGCGGCATACCTATGCGCTGGGCCCATTGCGGGTCAATGCCGGCGGCGGCTTCGGGGTGGACTATCTGGCGCCGGAATCGTCGTTCGATTGGGCCGGCTTCTGTGCCGGGCTACCGGCCCTGCTGGGCGAACATGGCACAGACCTGCGCCTGCGCCTGGAACCGGGCCGCTATGTCAGCGCCAGCTGCGGCTGGTATCTGATGGAAGTGCTGGATCTCAAACGCAGTCACGGCGCCTGGTTTGCGATCGCACGTGGCGGCACCCACCACTTCCGCACCCCGGCCGCACAGGCGCACGATCACCCATTCCGTGTGTTGCGTGGGGCACGTACGCCGGTGCTGCGCGATACGCCGGTCACCCTGGTCGGGCAGTTGTGCACACCCAAGGATGTGCTGGCACGTGATCAATCCGTCGCCGCGCTGGCACCGGGTGATTGCCTGGCTTTTCCGCTGGCCGGCGCCTATGCATGGACTATTTCGCACCAGCACTTTCTGATGCATCCGGCACCGCAGATGGTGTTTTTGCCAGCGAAGAAGTGAGAGCGGCTAGCACAACATGGCGAGTGGTCGTCAGGTGGGTGCGGACAGCGCGCTCAGAACCGCGGTGTACGAGTGGCACATGCCGCACCGAGCACCGGCCGCGCCGACCTGACAGCTGCTCGCTAGGTTTTGGTAGCCGCTCCAGGGACACTGCAATCGTCTTACCCGTAACCTTCAGCTCGCTTGCAGCGCCAACGCCACCAGCACAGCAGTTTCGCTCACCTCCACCAACGCACCGCAGGTATCGCCGGTCATGCCGCCCAGGCGCCGCAGGCAAGCGCAACGCCACAGCACGAACACCACGCCAGCGACAACGCAGGCGAGCATCCCGCGCGCGACCCCAGCGGCGAAGGCGCAGCCCAGCCCGAGCAGCAACGACAGCAGCAAGCCCGCACGCGCACTGCCGACCAAGCCACTACCAAGCCCGCCGGCACGCACGTAGGGCGTGGTCACAAATGCCGCCACCAACGCCGTGCGTGCCAGCAGCGGCGCCAGCCACACGGTGTCGGACGCAGCGGGCAACAGCGTGGCCAGCGCCGCGCACTTGAGCAGCAGCGCCAACACCACCGCAGCCAGCGCCATCGGGCCACTGGTGGGGTCTTTCATGATCGCCAGCGTACGCATGCGATCGCCCATGCCGCCAACCCAAGCATCGGCCGTGTCTGCCAAGCCATCGATATGCAAGGCGCCGGTAAGCCAGACCCAGCTGCTCAGCAGCAACGCGGCTCCCAGCAGCGGCGCCACATCGCGCAGGCACCACGCCAGCGCGCTCAATACTGCGCCGATCAGCACGCCGACCAGTGGATACCACAGCAACGAGCGCGCCTGCGCACCGGGCCGCGCGAACACCCAGCCGGGCACCGGCATGCGGGTCAGAAACCCGACTGCGGCGAGCAAGCCTTCGATCATCCGGCGCTGGAGACCGCAGGCAGTGCTGCCGGGTTCGCTGCGGCCGGCGGCCACGCCAGCGGATGCAGCGAGGCATGCGGCACAGCAAGCGCGGTCATGCTGCCGAAGGAACGCGCTTCGACCATGCAGCGCAGCGCGCGGATGGCGCCGCCGTGGGTGACCACCAGCACGCGTTGCGCCGGAGAGCGCGCCACGATGTCGTCGAGCGCCGCAGACAAGCGCGCGCAGAAATCAGCGAACGGTTCGGCTTGCGGCGGCGGATGGCCTACCGGGTCGGCCCAGAAGCGACCGAGCGCGTCGCCTTCGTCACGGTCGATATCGGCCACGGGCACGCCCTGCCAGCGGCCAAAGTGATATTCACGCAGGCGCGGGTCCAGCTGCAGCGGGATGGCGCGCGCCTGCGTCAATTCGGTTGCGAACAGGGCGCAGCGTTGCAGCGTGGACGCCACGACTGCGTCCCATACGCCATCGGCAGTGGCGGCACGTAATTGCTGCCAGCCCAGCTCGGTAAGTGGATCGTCGAGCTGACCGCGATAGCTGCGTTGCCCGGTGTCGCCATGCCGCAACAAGGTGATCTGTGCTCTCATGCGTCCGACACTCCGGCTTCGGCGAAGGTCGCCATGCCGTTATGCAACGCGCAGGCGCTGCGCAGCAACGGAATCGCCACCGCGGCGCCGCTGGCTTCTCCCAGCCGCAGGTCCAGTTGCAGCAAGGGCTCTGCATCCAGCGCACGCAGCAGTGCCGCATGCCCGCGCTCCTGCGAACGGTGCCCGAACAACAACCACTCGCGCACGCCGGGGTTCAGGCGGCTGGCCACCAATGCCGCGGCGGTGGCGATGAAGCCATCCACCAACACCGGAATGCCCGCCTGCGCCGCAGCGATATACGCGCCGACCAATGCCGCGATTTCGAATCCGCCGAGCCGGCGCAGACGCTCCAGCGGGGTGGAGGCATCGGCATGTAAGGCCAGCGCACGCGTGATCACGGTGACCTTGTGCGCGATGCCTTCGGCATCCAGGCCGGTGCCTGCGCCAGCCAGCGCCTGCGGAAACTGCGAGAGCAACGCGCAGCCCAGCGCTGCAGCGGCGGTGGTGTTGCCAATGCCCATTTCGCCGCCGACAAACAGCTGCGTGTCGCAACCCTTGGCCTGCGCAATGCTGTGGGCACCAGCGGCGAGCGCATCGCGCAGTTGCGTGGCCGTCATCGCGGGCTGCTCGCAGATATTGGCGGTGGACGGCGCAATCCAGGCACGCCGCACGCGCGACAAGTCACCGGGGTCGTTGACAACCCCCAGATTCACCACTTCCAGCCGCGCACCCAGCTCGCGCGCCAGGACCGCAATAGCCGCACCGCCGCGCGCGAAATTGCGCACCATCTCGCCGGTGACTGCCTGCGGAAATGCCGACACGCCTTCGGCCGCCACACCATGATCGGCGGCATACACCGCAATCCAGACCCGCTGCACCGCAGGATGTTCGGTACGTTGCCAGGCCGCCAGTTGCACGGCCAGTTGTTCCAGCCGGCCCAATGCGCCCGGCGGTTTGGTCAGTTGTTCCTGCCGGGCCAACGCAGCAGAGCGCATGCGCGCGTCCGGCACGGCGCAGGCACCAAAGATCCAATCGTTACTCACATGTACTCTCCCTTCAACACCATCGGTAATCCTGCCACCACAAACACCACGCGCTCGCACTGTAGCGCCAATGCCTGATGCAGCCAGCCGGCTTCGTTGACAAAACGACGCGTGAGTTCGCCCAGCGGCACGATGCCCTGTCCCACTTCGTTGCTGACCAGCACAATCTGCCCCGGCAACTGCGGCAGCGTTGCCAGCAGCGCGTCGCGCTCGCGCGCGAACACGCCTGCATCCGGGTGGCCGAGTAGATTGCTCAGCCACAGGGTGAGGCAATCCACCAGCACGCAGCAATCCGGCGCAGCATGCGCCTGCAACGTCGCCGCCAGCGCGATGGGCTCTTCCACGCATTGCCACTGCGGCGAGCGTTGGCTGCGGTGATGGGCAATGCGCCGCTGCATTTCATCGTCGAAGGCTTGCGCGGTGGCGAGATACGTCACTGCAAGCCCGGAGGTTAGCGCGATGCGCTCGGCCAGAGCGCTCTTGCCCGAACGGGCGCCGCCCAGAATCAGGTGCTGCATGCCGGTTCCCTGCTGATGAGTGGTGTCAGTGCGGTGGTGTCCAGATGCGTATGCACGAGCATCGGCCAGACGATCGAGGCTGGCTTCACGCAACGCGGCACGTTGCCATGCCTGCGCGTGCTCGGCATAGCCGGGCGTGAGCACACCGACGCGGCCAAGTGCGCGCAGCAACGGCAATGCCTGAATCGCCGCCTGCGAGCCGGCCACCGGCAATGCCTGCGGCGCGCCGTAATACGCGGCCGCGCACTCGGCCAGGCCATCGTCGTCTTCCGGCAAGCGCTGCAATACGTGCGCCGGGACGCCAACGCTGCGACAGTCGCGGTGCACGCGTGCTTCGATACGCTGCGCCCAATTGCCGAACAGCACCAGCGGATGCGCGCGCCGCGGCGCGCCGAGCAGCAGGTCCAACAGTACGGCAGCAGCGGCAATCACCAGCAACATGTCGTGCAGTCCAGGGGCATGCCGGCAAACATGCCGATCGCGCTGCAACGCGTTGCGCGCGCTCGGCCACGGCTACAGCTCGATGCCGAGCTGCGCCTTGATGCCGGCGTTGAAGGCATGCTTGATCAGGCGCATTTCGGTCACGGTGTCGGCCACCTCGATCAACCCTGCCGGGGCGCCGCGCCCGGTGATCACCACATGCTGGCCCGGTGGCCGCGCGGCTACGGCGCAGAGCACCTCATCCAGCGCGATGTAGTCTTTCACCAGCACGATGTTGAGTTCGTCCAGCAGCACGAAGTCGTAGCGCGCATCGGCGAGCATGCTGCGCGCAACGTGCCAGGCTGCCTGTGCGGCAGCGATGTCGAGCGCGCGGTCCTGGGTTTCCCAGGTGAAGCCTTCGCCCATCACGTGATAATCAAGCAGGTCCGGAAAACGGCGGAAAAACGCTTCTTCGCCGGTCGAAAACGTGCCCTTGATGAATTGCACCACGCCGCAATACAGGCCATGCCCCAGTGAGCGCGCCAGCATGCCGAAGCCGGAGGAACTCTTGCCCTTTCCATTGCCTGTGTTGACCAGCAGCACACCGCGATCGATCACTGCGCGGGCGATGCGCCGGTCGACCAGTGCCTTCTTGCGCTGCGCACGTTCGCGGTAATGCGCCTCATCTTGCTCGGGGGTGCTCATGCGCGTACTCCAATGGATGAACGTGTGCCGGTGGCGCGTCGTGCGGCCAGTCGCGCGAAGGCCAGGCCGACGTCACCGGTCAGGGTACCCAGCGCGCGTGGGTAATCCGTCGGCACGCGCGCAATAACTTCGGCCAAAGTGGCATGCGGATAGCGACCGGACAGAAAATAGAAACCGCCTTTGGAGAGTAGATAAGCGGCGCTGCCGCAGATCAGCAACGCCCACACCGGCGCGGTGACACCACGCCGGGCATGGCGCCGTAACTGCAGCGCAGACAGCCGCCCGCCACACCACGACACGGCGTAGGACAGCGCCAAGGCCCAGTACGCCGTGGACATGCACCAGTCACTGCTGCTGCCTGAGGCCAAGCCAATCAGATCCAGCAGCGCTGCAATCCCGAACAGCAGCGGCAACATCCTCCGCGGGCGCAGCAGCGCACCGGTCAGAAAAAACACTGCCAATGAGGCGCTGGTCAGGGCGTGCACGCTCGCAAAATGCGCGCCACGCGTGCAGACCATCACCGCTGCAAGTGCGATGCCGCAGCGACGGGCTGCTTCACCGTGCAAAGGCAACGCAGCGACGCGCGGCGCCACTATCACGGCAATGCCAAAGGCGTGGAGAACTGCCTTACGACACGCGCATGGCGCCAGCGCAGCACGCACCATGCGGCTGCCAGCACCACCGCCAAATACAGCGCTGTCGTACGCACGAACAGTGGGCCCCACTGCCAGGCGCGCTGCAGATACTGTGACCAGTGCGGGTCGGTGTCGCGTCCGCCCCACCAGTAGAACGCGCCATTGGAGATCAAGAACGACAGCACTGTGGCCAACGTTCCCAGACCCCAGGCGATGGCCGGCGACGCGGCGCCGGGCCGCACGCGTGCGTGATACGCACGTCCGGCGTACCAGAGCACGCCATAGGCCACCGGCAATACGGCGTAGGCCGCGGTAATGCAAACGTCGCTGACCCCGGCCAGACGGACGGCGGCCCAATCGATCGCCACCGACAACACCAGCAATGCGAAAAAGTAGCCGTGCCACCGCAGCGCCAAACCACCGAGAAAGAACACGGCCATGCACGCGTCCGGCAGGTGCAGCCAGTCACTTGCATGATGCAAGCGGGTCGTGGTCATCGCCAGCATCGAAGCGATGAACAACAGGCGTTCGGAAGAGCGGGACAACGGCGACATCGATGGGTTCCTTTGGATTTTGGTCGCCAAGCAGACGAGGCAACAGACATCGGACAAACGACTGGCCCGTGCGAACCGTAGCGATCCTTGCAGCTAGCGGCAAGCGCCCACCGCGCGGTCTCACCTGCCCGCAGCCGGTATCGTCCGCACGCCTAGTTCCACTGTGTTACAAATAATCGTACCTTTGTGCCACTATTGGAAGACCTTCAGGCCGCGCGGGAGAGCTGTGTTGAATAGGACACTGGAAGTGCGTTTTGAACAGTAGCGGGAAGTAGTTGCTGCCGCCCTGTCCCATGCGGATCGCAAACAGCCCGCACACTGGTACCTGAAGGGGTTGCTACTGCCTGGAGGGCGCAAGAGCGTGGAGCCCATGGCCGCGCGGGTGCACCCGCAGAACGTGCGCTCAGCCCATCAATCGATGCACCATCTGGTGGCCGATGCCGACTGGAGCGATCAAGCGCTGCTGGCGGCGGTGGCGGCACAGGTGCTGCCGACCCTGAGCAGGAAGAGCGCAGCGTGTCACTGGATCGTGGACGACACGGGATTTTCAAAGAAAGGGGTGCATTCGGTCGGTGTTGCACGCCAGTACTGCGGCCGCCTTGGCAAGACGGACAATTGCCAGGTTGCCGTGAGTTTGTCGATCGCCAACGAACACGGCAGCCTGCCAGTGGGCTATCGGCTGTATCTTCCCGAGCAGTGGGCTCAGGACACTGTGCGGCGCAAGAAGGCAGGCGTTCCGGATCAGGTCGTGTTTCAGACCAAGACAGCGCTGGCCATGGATCAGATCGACAGCGCGCTGGCGACAGGGATTGCGGCAGGCGTCGTGCTAGCCGATGCGGCCTACGGCACCGAGACCCACTGGCGAGACCAGCTCAGCGAACGCGGCCTGCTGTACATGGTCGGCGTCCGCAGCAACACGAAGGTCTGGTGGGGATCGCACCAACCTGCGCCCATGCCGCCAGCCAGCCCTAAGGGCGGTCGGCCCCGCACACGACCGATGCGCGATAGCGCACATGCGCCGATCTCGGTACATGAAGTCGCGCAGAGCTTGCCCGCAAGGACGTATCGGCAGGTCAGCTGGCGCCAGGGCAGCGACGCAACGCTCAGTTCGCGGTTCGCGGCGGTGCGGGTTCGTGCCGCACACAATTGCCAGGCACATGACGAGCAGTGGCTGCTGATCGAGTGGCCGCCGGGAGAGTCCGAGCCCCGCCACTACTGGTTCTCGACGCTACCAAAGCAAACGCCGGTCAAGACACTGGTTGCCACGGCACAAGGCCGATGGCGGATTGAACGCGATTATCAGGAGCTGAAGTCGGAGTTGGGCCTGCATCACTATGAAGGGCGTAACTGGCGTGGTTTTCACCATCACGCCAGTCTGTGCATCGCCGCATACGGGTTCTTGATGCGCGAGCGCCTGCGCAGTAAAAAAAACTCCGTCGCATTCAAGATGCCTGCAGTATCCAAAAGTGTCCGCCCGCGCGGGTCTGGCCCCAATGCAACGTCACCATCCCAACTCGATTGCCACGCTGGCCTTCGGACTGGCTAGGCTTATCGCCAGAAGCCTCCCACACTGCCCGTGTTGCGGGGTCTCACCGTACCAACGGATTCGGATTTAGTAACACAGTAGAACTAGGGAAGCTGACAACACGCAGCGCGCAATCGCCAACTGCCGCGGGCAGCGCTCAGGAGCCGCCGTGGTCGCGTAGTACATAACGCCTCCGAGCACCGGCCGCGCCCGTCGGGCGGCTGCGCAATCGGTTTGTGAACTGCGCTTATTGCGCTGGCTCGTAGCGCAAGGTCAGCAGGTAATTGCGGCCCGGCTGCGCGTACCAGCGTGCCGTTTCGTACTGACGGTCGAACACATTGTTGGCCGTGAGCTGCACCTTCCAGTCCGCGTTCACTGCATAGCTCGCGCGCAGATCCAGCACGCCTTCGCCGGCCAGGCGTTGGGTATTGGCCAGATCGTCGTAACGCGCGCCCGATCCGAACAGGCTTGCGCCGACACCGAATGCACCAATGCTGCGGTCGGCATCGATACGCCCGCTTTGGCGCGCACGCCGCGGCAACCAGTTGCCGTAATTGACGTCGCCATCGGCCTGCGGCGCAAGCCAGGTCACGGCGGTGCGCAGGGTCCAGCCGGCCAGTGCGGTGTCATGGCCGGCTTCCACGCCGCGGATACGCGCGCGATCGATATTGTTCGGCTGCCCGAACGGGTGGCTCGCATCCACCAACGACGCGTCGTAGGCAATCAGGTCGTCGATACGGGTCTGGAACGCGCTGAGCGTCCAGGTGCCCCAGTCATAGCGACCGCGCAAGCCAAGCTCGGCGCTCCTGGAAGTTTCCGGCCCCAGCAGCGGGTTGCCGTAATCGGGGTAATACAGCTCGTTGAAGGTAGGCGCCTTGAACGCAGTGCCGTAACTGGCAGTCACGCGCAGATGCTCGGCGAAATCCCAACCCCACAGCAGGCTGCCGGTGGTCTTGCCGCCGAACTGACTGTTGTCGTTGCGGCGCAGGCTGGCCTGCAGCGATTGGCTGCCGAGCGTCTGCTGCCACTGCGCAAATGCGGCGCGATCGATACGGCTGTTCGCATCGTAGGTGTCGCTGCTGGCGATGGCGTCGCGCTGCCAATCGAAGCCGACCGTGAGCAGGCCGGGGCCGGTATCGAGATCGGCCTGCAACGCGCCCTGCTTGCGGCGGGTGTCGTAGGTCGACAGGTAGGCACCTTCATAATACGCATCGCTCAGATCGGCGCTGCTGCCGACGCTGGCGGTGAGTTTGAGCGCATCGCTCGGCGCGTAACGCAGGCGGCCACCGATGGCCTGCTGCACGCCCTTGCTCAGATTGCCGCCGAATGCCGAGCCATCGTATTCGTTGCGGCTCTGTGCGCGCAGCGCATGCACATCGGCGTCCCACTGGCGATTGAAACGCCAGCCGCCCTGCGCGCTCGACGAATCGTTGCGGTAGCCATCGCGGTCCGGGTCGTAGGCGCTGGAGCTGGTATCCAGATACGCGTTGATGCCGTCGGTTTCGTCGTGCACGGCATTCACTGAATACCAACCGCCTGATTCGCTCAGATCGCCTGCGCTGCACCCGGCCACGCCCGCGCCGTAGCGGCGCGCGTTGTCGCTGCCAGCCGCCACGCTCAAGGTCGGCACGAAGCTGCCTTGCGGGCGCCGGGTAAAGATCTGGATCACCCCGCCCAGCGCTTCGGAGCCGTACAGGCTGGAAAACGGGCCGCGCACGATTTCGATCCGTTCGATCTGTTCGATCGGCAGATCCTGCAGCGCCGCGCCGCCGGCAGTGGCCGAACCGATGCGCACGCCATCGATCAGCACCACCACCTGGTCGGCTTCGGTGCCGCGCAGGAACAGCGAGGTCGCCTTGCCGGGTCCACCGTTGTTGGCCAGCGACACGCCCGCCTCGCCACGCAACAGATCCTGTAGCGAATTGACCTGGCGACGCTCGATCTGCGCGCGATCGATGACCGTGACCGGCGCCAGCGTCTGGTCCTGGGTCTGCGCGGTGCGCGAGGCGGTGACCACGATCTGATCGAGATCGGTGGCGGCCTCGGCCTGGGCCAGATTGGTCACGCACAGCGACACCCCCACGGCGAGCACGGCACGACGCGGCAAAACGGAAGAAAGGGACATCGGCAGTTGCTCCTGAAACCGCGCCTACCCGCGCGGCGGCAATGGGGTCGGCAGGCAGCAACGGGCCAGGCGTCCGGTGCGGGAGCACCAGATGCACAGGGCCACGCCCACCGCGTGCCGGGTCAATCCCTTCAGGCCGGCCTCCGGGCTTGCGAGCGGAAGCAATCGCTTCCCGGATCTGCGCCTTCCCGTGCACCGCACAGTGGTGTTACATGCAGACCCTTGTCTCGCCCACCGTTGCGGGGGCAGCTCCGGAATTGCACCACGCCAAGGCGATCTGCGCACCGGATTCCCGTTTAAACCGCCGGCAAGCCGACAGTCACCTCAGGGGCGCGCATGGTAGCAGGATGACGGCCAGGCGCTTCCGAGGTCTGCAGCAACCGGCGTGTCTCCACGCATCTTGATGGTGAGCTGCCACTCCCTTCTCCCGCCGGGACAAGGTGCCCCGAAGGAGCGGATGAGGGTACAGCCGCGGCCCAGTGCGATACGCCCAGGGTTCCGTAGACACTCAAGACCCTCGTTGCGCGTAGCGCCGTTCAAACTCTACAGGGGACAGGTTGCCGGTTGAACCATGACGGCGTTGTGGGTTGTAGAACATTTCGATGTCGTCGAACACCTCGGCGCATGCGGCGTCCTTGGGGGGGGGGTAGATCCGACAACACCGCCGCATTGCGCTGCAACAGCGTATCGATCTGCTCGATATGCTCCATCGCGTTGAATTCCAGCGCACGCTCGTCCTTGTAGCGCGCCATCGCCGCGACCACGTCGTGCCGGTAGCCGTTGAGCTCGTGCACCACCCCCACCGCATCCCACAGGCCCAGCAGCATCGGCGGGTAGGTCTGGCGTTGCGCGTCCGGCTTGCCGTTTTGGCTGTACGCGCAGATGCGCGCATAGCGCTGCTGCAGCGCCTGCTCGGCCGAAGCGCCGCTCATGCTATGGGTGCGTAGCGCCCAGGGGTAGCGCGTGCTGTTGGCGTGCAACACATCGACTTTGTAGTCGCCCCTGCAAAATTCACCAAACACACCAAGCCAACCGATGTGGGCGTGTGTTCCTCGCTCGCAATGACATTGCGAGCACTGTGGCCAGCATGATGAGTCTCGCAACCATAGGCGCAAAAAGACCCTTCAGTCCCAGACGCACCATGGCCCGCAGCAACCAGCGGATGTTGTCCCCCGCCGCGCACAGCACTGCGTGCAGCGCATCGCCGTTCGCTCCTTGCAACCAGCACCGATCCATGCCGTTGTCGTGCTTCAAGTGTCCGATGGCCGGCTCCACCGCCTGGCGTCGCTTCAGCCAGCGGCGCTGCTCATCTGTCAGGCGTTTGAACGTGCCCCGGTGGATGATCTCAACGCCGGGATTGGCCGCATCCACACCGCGAAAGCCCAGGTCCACCACCACCTGTTTAGGTGCGCCTGCTGTGTCCTCGCTCAGGATCCGGGCCTGCTCCAGTTGCTCGTGCAACGTGTGGCCGTCATAGGGGGTGCCGGTGAAGCTGCGCGCGCCGACCATCAGGCCCTGTTTGTGCGTGATGGCCACGCTGACCTTCACCCCGAACTCGTAGGGCTTGCGCGCCTTGCCCTTGCCGATGCACTCCACTTCGGGCGCGTGCAGGGCATAGAGTTTGTTCTTGCCATTGGGTTGCTGAGCATGGATGCGCTCGGCGCGCTGCATCAGCGTGTGCAGATTCTCCAGCGCCGGCGCCGGCGCCCTGGCCTGGCTGGCTTGCCCGATCTTGCGCTGCACCTCGCGCAGTACGATGCCCAGGAGCGTGCGCTGGCGTTTGAGGACCTTGCGCAGGCGACGTCCCCCCAAGTTTGAGTAGCACCTCCGTTTGGAGTCCAATTCCCTACCCCGAGGAGATTGGAAGTGAAGAAGCGCTTTTCCGAAGAGCAGATCATCGGCTTCCTGCGCGAAGCCGAGGCCGGCATGCCGATCAAGGACCTGTGCCGACGGCATGGCTTCAGTGAGGCGTCCTACTACCTGTGGCGCAGCAAGTTCGGCGGCATGAGCGTGCCCGATGCCAAGCGGCTCAAGGACCTGGAGGCCGAGAACACGCGACTGAAGAAGTTGCTGGCCGAGCAGGTGTTTCAGAACGACCTGATCAAGGATGCGCTGCAAAAAAATGGTGAGCGCACCGGCGCGTCGTGCGCTGGTGCGCGAGTGGATCGACGGTGGCGCCAGCGAGCGCTGCGCCCTGGCAGCGATCGGCATGAGCGCCAGTGCGCTGCGCTATCGCCCGCGCGAGGACCGCAACGTTGAGTTGCGCGAGCGCATCCTTGCGTTGGCGCATCGCCATCGCCGCTATGGCGTGGGGATGATCTCTCTCAAGCTGCGGCAGGAAGGGCGTCTCGTGAACTATAAGCGGGTGGAGCGGCTGTATTGCGAGCAGCAGCTGCAGGTCCGCCGCCGCACGCGTAAAAGGTGCCGGTAGGCGAGCGTGCACCGTTGCTGTGGCCCACCAAGGCCAACCCGGTGTGGTCCATGGACGTCGTGTTCGACCGCACCGCCGAAGGCAGGGCAATCAAATGCCTGGTGATCGTGGACGACGCAACCCACGAAGCGGTCGCCATCGACGTGGAGCGTGCGATCTCGGGACACGGCGTTGTGCGCGTGCTGGATCGGTTGGCACACAGTCGTGGCCTGCCGAAGATGATCCGCACCGACAACGGCAAGGAGTTCTGTGGCAAGGCCATGGTCGCCTGGGCGCATGCCAATCGTGTGCAGCTACGCCAGATCCAGCCTGGCAAGCCGAACCAGAATGCCTACGTCGAATCCTTCAACGGCCGGCTACGCGACGAATGCCTCAACGAACACTGGTTCCCAACGCTGCTGCATGCGCGCACCGAGATCGAACGCTGGCGCCGCGAATACAACGAACACCGCCCCAAAAAAACAATCGGCGGAATGACGCCGGCGGCCTATGCCCAGCAGTTGGCCAATAGCGATATCATCAACCCCGGACTCTAAACCCGACTGCTACTCAGGATGGGGGGACGTCGGCCGGACCGCTTCGATCTTGAACTCATCCGTATACCGCTTGCTGCTCATGGACACCTCCGAATCAGTCATTTTCTATGACCTTGAGATGTCTAGGAAACACTGGGCGTATCAGTTTCACAATCAACGACACTCCATGCACGTGCGCCACTGCGGCAAAGACGTGGATGTCGGTGACATTCCGGGGGGCATTGCCAATCGATTCGACGAACACCGCCGTGGTGCGTTCGTTCTCGACTGTCGATCATCGCAGCGGCGCATGATAGATGTCTTGCAACATCTTTTTGTACTGATCCATCGGAGGTAGCCCCATGCGAAGGCGACGCGCATCCAGGCCTGCTTCGTCCTCGGTAGGCTGCAGCGCCATGCGGTCATCGGCATCTCTGTGAAACTGGGTGCCGTAGCGCTGAGGCTTGCCTTGCGCGAGCAAGACGCGGTCGGTGAGCAACGCAACGTCGTCCGGTGCCACATCCTGCGTGGCAAGCGCCGTCTCCATCAATGCCAGTACCTGCGCCTGAAACGCCGGATCGGCGTCGGCATGCTGCACCAATACCCATGCTGCGTTGGCACCGTCTTCGCCCACCAAGCGCCGTCCCGGCCAACCCTGCGCTGCGACGACCTGCTTGAGCCACGCGGTATTGGCGCGATCCACCGGCGTCACGGTTGCCCAGTCGGCTGGCTTGCCCCCGGCAGCGATCGCTGCGTAACGCAATTGCTGATCCTTCTCCATGCGCGCAAGCAGCTCTTGCCGCAACTGCAGATTGAGTGTGGCCTGCTGCTGCGCATTGACGCGCTCGGCCTTCGCCAGCAGCGCAGGCCACTGGCGCATCTTTCTCAGACGATTCAGGCCAGGCCGATCCTTGTTGCGCAAATCATCGATGGAAATGCGCCCGCGTGGAATTTCCTCCTCGAGATAATGCATCGCCTCGTCGGTCCGTCCCGCTGCTGCAAGGCATTCTGCACGCAGACCTTCGCCATTGTTGGGGAGGTCGCCGGAGGAGCGCTGCAATGCCTCCATCACCTTGGCACAGCCCGCATAGTCCTTGGCGTCGTACGCGTCGAGCGCGGCGACGATATTTGGAGCCACCTCAGCGTGCAGGGCACCTGCCCATCCCAACGCGACGCCGATACAGATCCGAACATAAGCAATACGCATCTGAAGTTCCTTGCCAGGTGAGGCGTTCGACGGACGCAGAGCGCGAAGGTTCGCCACGCTTCACAACGACACGCATGACGCAGACGGGTTGCCCCCATCTTTAGCGGGACGTTCTACCCTGCGATCAAGCCTTGCCGAATTCCAGCCGTCCACCCTGGGCACGCACACGCACGGTCTCGCCGCTGGCGTACTGGCCGGACAGGATCTGCTGGGCCAGCGGGTTCTCCACCTGCGCCTGGATCGCGCGCTTGAGCGGGCGCGCGCCGTACACCGGGTCGAAGCCGACATTGCCCAGCAGCTCCAGCGCCGCATCGTCCAGGTCCAGTCTGAGGCCGCGCTCGGCCAGGCGCTTTTCCAGACCTTGCAACTGGATGCGCG
The DNA here is from genome assembly GCF_004136375.1 of Xanthomonas oryzae pv. oryzae. Lineage (NCBI taxonomy): Bacteria > Pseudomonadati > Pseudomonadota > Gammaproteobacteria > Lysobacterales > Lysobacteraceae > Xanthomonas > Xanthomonas oryzae. The sequence continues at coordinate 1,482,770 of NZ_CP031697.1, read as the reverse complement.
CAATCGATTTGATCTGCGCCTTGTCCAGCGGATGGAACACCACGATGTCGTCGAGCCGGTTGATGAACTCCGGGCGGAAGTGCGCCTGCACCACGCCCATGACTGCTGCCTTCATCTGCGTGTAGGCCTCGGCGCTACCATCGCCGGACAGCTCCTGGATCTGATGCGAACCCAGGTTGGAGGTCATCACGATGACGGTGTTGCGAAAGTCCACGGTGCGACCCTGCCCATCGGTGAGACGGCCGTCGTCGAGCACTTGCAACAGGATGTTGAAGACATCGGCATGCGCCTTTTCCACTTCATCCAACAGGATCAACGCATACGGACGACGACGCACCGCCTCGGTGAGATAACCGCCTTCTTCATAGCCCACGTAGCCCGGAGGCGCACCGATCAGGCGCGCCACCGCATGCTTCTCCATGAACTCGCTCATGTCGATGCGAATCATCGCTTCGGTGCTGTCGAACAGGAAATCGGCCAGCGCCTTGCACAACTCGGTCTTGCCCACGCCGGTCGGGCCCAGGAACAGAAACGAACCGCTCGGGCGATTGGGATCGGACAAGCCGGCGCGCGAACGCCGTACCGCATCGGACACCACCTTGATCGCCTCGTTCTGGCCGACCACGCGGTGATGCAGCTCGTCTTCCATGCGCAGCAACTTGTCACGCTCGCCTTCCAGCATCTTGTTGACCGGAATGCCGGTCCAGCGCGATACAACTTCGGCAATTTCCTCGGCGGTCACGCGGTCCTGCACCAGCTTGAAGTCGTGGTGCTCGACTTCGTTGGCGATCAGCATCTGCTTTTCCAGTTGTGGCAACACGCCGTACTGGATCTCGCTCATCTTGGCGTAGTCCTGGCGGCGCTGTGCGGCCTCCAGTTCCAGCTTGGCGTGCTCGATCTGCTCCTTGATCTTGGTGGTGCCCTGCAGCGCGGCCTTCTCGGACTTCCACAGTTCGTTTAGGTCATAGAACTCGCGTTCGAGCTTGTCGATATCGCTTTCCAGGTCCGCCAGGCGCTGGCGCGAGGCGTCATCCTTTTCCTTCTTCAACATCTCGCGCTGGATCTTGAGCTGGATCAGGCGGCGCTCCAGGCGATCAAGCTCCTCCGGCTTGGAGTCGATCTCCATGCGAATGCGGGAGGCGGCTTCGTCCATCAGGTCGATGGCCTTGTCCGGCAGCTGGCGGTCGGTGATGTAGCGATTTGAGAGCGTGGCAGCGGCGACGATCGCCGGGTCGGTAATCTCCACGCCGTGATGCACCGCGTAGCGCTCCTTCAGGCCGCGCAGGATCGCAATGGTGTCTTCCACGGTCGGCTCGCCGACGAACACTTTCTGGAAGCGGCGCTCCAATGCCGCGTCTTTTTCGATGTATTTGCGGTATTCGTCCAGCGTGGTGGCGCCAATGCAATGCAGCTCGCCGCGTGCCAGCGCCGGCTTGAGCATGTTGCCGGCATCCATCGCACCATCGGCCTTGCCGGCACCGACCATGGTATGCAGCTCGTCGATGAACAGGATGATCTGGCCTTCGGTCTTCGAAAGGTCGCTGAGCACCGCCTTCAGGCGTTCTTCGAATTCGCCGCGGAATTTGGCACCGGCAATCAGCGCGCCCATGTCCAGCGACAGCACGCGCTTGCCGCGCAGGCCTTCAGGCACTTCGCCGTTGATGATGCGCTGGGCCAGGCCCTCGACAATGGCGGTCTTGCCCACGCCGGGTTCGCCGATCAGCACCGGGTTGTTCTTGGTACGGCGCTGCAAGACCTGGATGGTGCGGCGGATTTCTTCATCGCGGCCGATCACTGGATCGAGCTTGCCGCTTTCGGCACGCGCGGTCAGGTCGATGGTGTATTTTTCCAGCGCCTGGCGCTGCTCTTCGGCATTTTCCGATTGCACTGTTTCGCCGCCACGCAGCTTGTCGATGGCCGCCTCGATCTTCTTCTTGTCGCCACCGGCCGCGCGCAACGCCACGCCCAGCGGGCTGGCATCGTCGGCGGCGGCCAGCACGAACCATTCGCTGGCGATGAACGCATCGCCATGTTGCTGGGCGAGCTTGTCGGTCTGGTTGAGCAGGCGGTTGAGGTCGTTGCCGATCGACAGATTGCCTTCCTGCCCGGACACCTTGGGCAACGTGTCCAGCGCCTCGCCCAGCCGTTCGCGTAGCAACGGCACGTTGACGCCGGCCTGCGACAGCAGCGGACGCGTGCTGCCGCCACTTTGGTCGAGCAGCGCGGCCAGCACGTGCACCGGCTCGATGATGTTGTGGTCGCGGCCCACAGCCAGCGACTGCGCGTCGGCCAGCGCCTGCTGGAACCGCGAGGTGAGCTTGTCCATCCGCATGGGGAAATCCTCTGAACTGGTGGCCGGCAACGCCGGCGATACCGTGCAGATGCGGTTGCCGAGCGCGGTTTCAAGGCTTGCCGGTGAGGAAATCGGCAGTTGATAGACCACTGCCGCCCCAGGCGGGCTTGGCGAAGGCGTTTTGCGCAGGCGGTCTTCTGTTGCGACTGCGCGGCCCGTGCTGCAGCGTCGTGCCGACTGGCCGACGCTAGGGCGTGGTGGCCAAGGGCTTGGCGCATGGCGCGCGAGCGTCCCACGCGCGGCGCCAGGCCTTTCGATACGACGGCGATACTGCGTAACCCGTCAGGCAGCGTGCGGGGATCCATGTGCATTGGCCTGCGCGGATCACCCGACTCCGACGCTTGCGTCGCCTGTAGCCGACGCGACAGCCCCTACATCTGGACTGCACGCTGCGCAGACGCTCGCCAGTGACGATAATGCGCGCATGGATGCACCCAAGCCCTGGCACCTCTACCTGTTGCTGTGTCGCAACGGCAGCTATTACGCCGGCATTACCAACGATCTGGAGCGACGCTTCCAGGCCCATCTGCATGGTACCGGCGCACGCTATACGCGCGCCAATCCGCCCGTGCAGGTGCTCGCCAGTCACAGATACCCAGACCGCGCCAGCGCATCACGCGCGGAGTGCGCCCTCAAGCGCCAACCACGTGCGCGCAAGCTTGCCTGGCTGCAGGCGCAGTCCAGCGATACCGAGTCACACTCTGCTGACGCATCGATCACGCATATCTAGCCATTGTTTTCTACGCTGCAGTGCCCTCGATGACGGAGCCGCGCATGCACTATCAGCTCTATTACTGGACCGGCCTGCAAGGCCGTGGCAAATTCGTGCGACTCGCACTGGAAGATGCCGGCGCGGCCTACACCGATGTGGCCCGCACGCAGGGCGACGAGGTCATGACGCAGTTTCTGGAAGGTAAGCACACGAGTGCGCGACCGTTCGCACCGCCGTTTCTCAAGGCTGGCGACGTCGTCGTGGCGCAGGTCGCGGCGATCCTGCACTTCATGGGGCCGCACTTAATTCTACTGTGTTACTAAATCCGAATCCGTTGGTACGGTGAGACCCCGCAACACGGGCAGTGTGGGAGGCTTCTGGCGATAAGCCTAGCCAGTCCGAAGGCCAGCGTGGCAATCGAGTTGGGATGGTGACGTTGCATTGGGGCCAGACCGGCGCGGGCGGACGCTTTTGGATACTGCAGGCATCTTGAATGCGACGGAGTTTTTTTTACTGCGCAGGCGCTCGCGCATCAAGAACCCGTATGCGGCGATGCACAGACTGGCGTGATGGTGAAAACCACGCCAGTTGCGCCCTTCATAGTGATGCAGGCCCAACTCCGACTTCAGCTCCTGATAATCGCGTTCAATCCGCCATCGGCCTTGTGCCGTGGCAACCAGTGTCTTGACCGGCGTTTGCTTTGGTCGCGTCGAGAACCAGTAGTGGCGGGGCTCGGACTCTCCTGGCGGCCACTCGATCAGCAGCCACTGCTCGTCATGTGCCTGGCGATTGTGTGCGGCACGAACCCGCACCGCCGCGAACCGCGAACTGAGCGTTGCCTCGCTGCCGTGGCGCCAGCTGACCTGCCGATACGTCCTTGCGGGCAAGCGCTGCGCGACTTCATGTACCGAGATCGGCGCATGTGCGCTATCGCGCATCGGTCGTGTGCGGGGCCGACCGCCCTTAGGGCTGGCTGGCGGCATGGGCGCAGGTTGGTGCGATCCCCACCAGACCTTCGTGTTGCTGCGGACGCCAACCATGTACAGCAGGCCGCGTTCGCTGAGCTGGTCTCGCCAGTGGGTCTCGGTGCCGTAGGCCGCATCGGCTAGCACGACGCCTGCCGCAATCCCTGTCGCCAGCGCGCTGTCGATCTGATCCATGGCCAGCGCTGTCTTGGTCTGAAACACGACCTGATCCGGAACGCCTGCCTTCTTGCGCCGCACAGTGTCCTGAGCCCACTGCTCGGGAAGATACAGCCGATAGCCCACTGGCAGGCTGCCGTGTTCGTTGGCGATCGACAAACTCACGGCAACCTGGCAATTGTCCGTCTTGCCAAGGCGGCCGCAGTACTGGCGTGCAACACCGACCGAATGCACCCCCTTCCGAATGCACCCCCTTCTTTGAAAATCCCGTGTCGTCCACGATCCAGTGACACGCTGCGCTCTTCCTGCTCAGGGGCGGCAGCACCTGTGCCGCCACCGCCGCCAGCAGCGCTTGATCGCTCCAGTCGGCATCGGCCACCAGATGGTGCATCGATTGATGGGCTGAGCGCACGTTCTGCGGGTGCACCCGCGCGGCCATGGGCTCCACGCTCTTGCGCCCTCCAGGCAGTAGCAACCCCTTCAGGTACTTAGATATCCCCACGTTTTTAAAGCACCAATGTCATCTGCTCGCGCACTGCGTCGGGCAGCGCGCGCAAGCGTTCTAGCCAGCGTGAGACTGGTTCCATCGGCCAGCACCTGACCAGCGCCTCGCGGCCGACGCGCAGCGTCGAGTAGAGTTTGCGTGTGCTGCTGCGTGGAGATAGCCACTGGGCGATACCGGTGGCTTCGCATCCCAGTCCTGCCAGCCAACTGGCGAAGGTGGCCAGCGTGTTGAGCAACAACAGGATCTGCAACCGCTCGCCGCGACGGGTCAGGCTGTCTTCCATCGCCTGACCGTAGCGGTGCGACTTCAGATCACGAAATGCCAGCTCGATCTGCATCCGTCGTGCGTACAGGTTGACCAATTGCTTTGCGCTGGGTGCGTGTAGCTGTGGGGAGGCAACGATCAACCACGGCTCGCGCTCACGCGCTGCGGCTTTCAAACTGGATGATGCACGCGAGACCTTGGCGGGTGAGCGCCGGTTGCGTTGCTGACGTCCCTGGCGTGTCTTGGCATAGAGCACCAGACGGCAATCGAGCGGATCGCTGCGATTGGCCTGCATCGGCGGCAATTCGCGCGCACGGTTGGACGCCAGCGCATGCAGGCGACGGCTATCGATCCATTGCACTGCATCATCGGGCACGTCTTGCGGTTTGACCTGCGTACGTCCGCGCAGACGTCCGACCCAATCCCAGCCCATCGCCGACACCGCGCGAAACCATGGCGTGCGGAATCCGGCATCCGTGACCAGGATCGGACGCACATCGTCTGGAATCAGTGCCCTGAGCTGCTGCAAAAAGCGTTTCTCCGCGCCTGGCGATCCCTGCTGTTTCCCGGAAACCACCATATCCAGCAAGGTGAGCGTGCGTCCACCGACCGGCACGGCTGCGCGCAGCAGACACCACGACTTGTCCGGCTTCAAATCGCTCCAGTCGATGACGATCACCGGCTGGTCGCCGCGCAGTAGCCAATGCGCCATGTCCCGCTCGATGGCTGATCGCTCGACCTGCAACGCGCGATTGCACAGCAGGCGGTCGCATGCCTTGAGGGGCGCACGTACCCGCCTCGCGCCGGGCCACGCGCGTGCGATGTCGATCAGCGTCAGCCGGCCTCCGTGCACCAGCGCTTCAACCGCGCGTAGCAAGGCGCGTTGGCGTAATGCATGCATCCCGGAGAGTGAGTTAGACAGGCACTTCTGCAATACTTCGCTGGCGCGCATGGTTGGCACTCTTCTCTGGCTTAGTCACCTTGAAGCGTGCCCCATGCGCGCACCTTCTTCCACGCCTTGATGCAACAAGTGCTTGATCTCGCAGGAAGAAATGTGGGGAAACCTCAGCTTCAGGTACCAGTGTGCGGGCTGTTTGCGATCCGCATGGGACAGGGCGGCAGCAACTACTTCCCCGTACTGTTCAAAACGCACTTCCAGTGTCCTATTCAACACAGCTCTCCCGCGCGGCCTGAAGGTCTTCCAATAGTGGCACAAAGGTACGATTATTTGTAACATAGTGGAAGTAAGCGTCCTCACTCACACCCACCTGCCAACACGCAGGTGCGTGTGCCAGGTAATACAAACGCCCCGAATCACCGGGGCGTTTGCGTTTGCGGGTCTATTGCATGACAGCCTGTTGCGACAGTGCGCTAAAACGCATCGATATCGCCCAAGGCCGTAATCAGCCGGCGCGCACGCTTGTCCGGTTTACCCTCGGGCGCACGATAGCCCGTGCGCTCGGCAGCGCGCTGCAGGCGCCATTGCGCGCGGGCCTCGCGCGAGCTGTCGCTTTCGACATAAAGCGCCTGTGCGACCGGTGCCGCGCCGCGCACAGCGCTGAGCGCAGCAACGGTGATCTCGAAGATTTCCCCACCGCGGTCGATACGCAACTGCTCGCCGCTGCGCAGCGTGCGCGACGGCTTGGGACGCTGTCCGGCCACGTCTACCTTGCCGGTTTCCACTGCGTTCTTGGCCAGGCTGCGCGTCTTGAAAAAGCGCGCTGCCCACAGCCAGACATCCAGCCTGACCGTTGTCGCCTGTTCCAATTCCAGATTCATGCGTCTTGCGGTCTCGTGTCGTGCGTTGGCTCGCGCAGCACACCGTGGGATGCGCGCAAACACTGCGATCTCGGGAACGCCAACATGACTGCCGGCGTGGTCGGCGACGATGGTTTGCGCCAAAGCCCATGTTTGGGCAGTGGCAGCGGAACTCAAGCGACCAGAACCAGGCGCGTCCTCGAAGAGGCGCAACGACACTGCGATTCTCACCTTCAGCCACAACATCCAGGCTAACCGATCCTGGCCCCGGCCCAGTCGCATCGCAGCTGCATGCACCTTGCATCCGGACTCACCCGGGCAATGCTAGTGTGCGCAGCTTGTGCGCGACGATACGACTGCGATGCCCAAATCCGCTGTCCTGACCGAAGGCCCGATCGGCAAGAACCTGCTGTTGTTCGCACTGCCGATCATGGCCGGCAACATCGCCCAGTCGCTCAACGGCTCGGTCAATGCAATCTGGATCGGCCGCTATCTGGGCGAAAAAGCGCTGACCGCGGCGGCCAATGCCAACAGCATCATGTTCTTTCTGATCGGCTCGGTGTTCGGGATCGGCATGGCCTCGACCATCCTGATCGGCCAGGCCATGGGCGCGCGCGATATCGCCCAGGCACGCAAGGTGATGGGCACCAGTGCGAGCTTCTTCGGCGGGCTGTCGGCCGTGATCGCCATCCTCGGCTGGTATCTGGCACCCCACCTGCTCACCGCGATGGGCACACCGGCTGCCTCGCAAGCGCTGGCGGAAGACTATCTGCGGGTGATCTTCCTGGCGATGCCGACGCTGTATCTGTTCGCCTTCCTGTCGGCTGCATTGCGCGGCACCGGCGATGCGCGCACGCCGTTCCGGTTTCTATTGCTGTCAGTACTGCTGGATATCCTCTTCAACCCGCTGGTGTTGTTCGGTATCGGCCCGTTTCCGGCATTGGGCATTGCCGGCGCGGCCTGGGCCACGCTGATCGCGCAAGTCGTCGCGCTCGCCGGGCTGCTGATTTATCTGCGCAAGAAACGCCATGTCTTGTGGCTGGGCCGGAGCGATCTGCGCCTGTTTCTCATCGACACCACCATCTTGCGCGCGCTGATCGTCAAAGGCGTACTGATGGGCTTGCAGATGGTGATGATCTCGCTGTCGATGATCGCCATGCTGTCGCTGGTCAACAGCTTCGGCACCGAAACCGCTGCTGCGTTCGGCGCTGGCCTGCAGCTGTGGAACTACGTGCAAATGCCGGCAATGGCAGTGGGCGCCGCCTGTTTGACGATGGCCGCTCAGAACGTCGGCGCCGGTCTGTGGCCGCGCGTGGATGCCGTCGCGCGTACCGGCATCGCCGCCAATTTCCTGATGACGGGCCTGCTGATCGTGCTGCTGATTTTGTTCGATCGCTGGACCCTGGCCCTGTTTCTGCCCGAAGGCAGCGCCACGCTGGAGGTTGCGCGCCACCTCAACCACATCGCGATCTGGTCGTTCCTGCTGTTCGGTGTCAGCTTCGTGGTGTCGGGCGTGGTGCGCGCCACTGGAGCGGTGACTCCGCCATTGTTGATCCTGGCCTTTTCGCTGTGGGGCGTGCGCGTGCCGCTGGCCAATGTCCTGCGACCGCATCTGGGCGCCGACGCGGTGTGGTGGAGCTTTCCGATCAGCTCATCCTGTTCGATGTTGCTGTCGCTGGCGTATTACCGCTGGGGCGGCTGGCGCAAGGCGCGCATGCTGGCCACCCCCATGCACCCGTCCGAACTGGCAGCTGCAGCCGAAGTACCAGCGCGTCCGGCATCACTGGTCGCCGACCCGGCACCGCTCACCGACGCTCTAGACGGGCAATTACCGCAGGCGCCGCAGCGTTAGTCTGGCTGACTGCAGGCGTGCCAATGGACTGACAGTCATTTGGGACGTGCGCGGCGTACGCCAAAGTACGACTAGCAATCCAGCGCCACCGGCTTAGAGCGGCGAACAACACGACTGTGCAGCCGCCAGGCGGGCGCGGCCGGTGCTCGGAAGCGGCATGGACCACGCGTCCACTGCGGTTCTGAGCGCGCCGTCCGCGCCCACCTGACAGCTGCTCGCTACCTGTTGTTCGCCGCTCTTCATACGCGCCCATCCAGGCTCGAACTCGCAGCTCGTGGTGCGGATCTAAAAGACGGTAGCGAGATTTTGTGTACCGGCGCGACGGATACCTGCAACCACAACGATCTTCTGACGTCGATCCAACCAGACCAGCAACAACGACATCACAAGCGAACGTCGACTTGGCGCGCATGGAGTGCTTGGAATCGTCATGGGACCAAGCACCCTGCTCGCAACAGCGATCGCTCTCGCCCGCGACGTGCGGTCGCCCTCACAGATTCCATTAGCGCTGGTCGCTAGTCGCACGAAGTCACTTCACAACCGCTGGGACATGCATCCTTAAAAACGCAAACAGCCGCCCGAAGGCGGCTGTCTGGCAGTGGCGGGACAAGCCCGCCAATGTGACTTACTCGGCCTTGGCAGCAGCCTGGCGAGCAGCCTTGGCCTGTGCAGCAGCGGCCAGATCTTCCTTGATGCGGGCAGCCTTGCCTTCCAGACCACGCAAGTAGTACAGCTTGCCGGCGCGGACCTTACCGCGGCGCTTCACTTCGACCGAGTCGATGATGGCGCTGTGGGTCTGGAACACGCGCTCGACGCCGAAGCCGTGCGAGATCTTGCGCACGGTGAAAGCGGAGTTCAGGCCGGCATTCTTGGTACCGATCACCACGCCCTCATAGGCCTGCACGCGCTCGCGGTTGCCTTCCTTCACCTTGACGTTCACCACAACAGTGTCGCCCTGGTTGAATTCCGGCAGCTTGCGCTGGATCTGGGCGGCTTCGAAGTCAGCCAGGATGGTCTTGTTGAGTTTGCTCATGGTGGGCACCGCGTGTCTGGTGATATTGGACCGGCAGTCGCCGCACGGCGATTGCTCGAGGTTCGTAGGAGGGCCAGACGCAAGACTGGCCAGCAAGCCGCATATTGTACCCCAATCAAATCTTCAAGGGCTAGGTGTGCACCCTGATTCCTCGTCGCCCTTGGCGAGTTCGCGGCGAAACTCTTCCAGCAAACGACGATCATGCTTGTCCAACCCGGCCTCGTCCAGCAGGTCCGGGCGACGCAACCAGGTCCGGCCCAGCGATTGCTGCCGGCGCCAGCGCGCAATGGCCGCATGATTGCCCGACCGCAGCACCTCCGGCACATCGCCCCAGGCGTGGCTCGACGGATGGCTGTAGTGCGGGCAGTCCAGCAGGCCCTGCGGCCCTTCGAAACTGTCCTGAGCGGCCGATTCGGCGTCGTTCAACACGCCCTCCTGCAACCGCGTCACCACGTCCACGACAACCGCCGCACCCAGTTCACCGCCGGACAACACGTAGTCGCCGATGGAGATTTCCATATCCACCGCCTGCGCCAGGAAGCGCTCGTCCACGCCTTCATAGCGCCCGCACAACAGCACCATGCGCGGCAGCTGCGCCAGCTCGCGCGCCAGCATTTGCGTCAGCCGACGCCCCTGCGGACTGAAGTAGATCACCGGTGCCGGTCGCGCGTCTGCGGCTTGCACCGCATCCAGACAGGCCCGCAGCGGCTCGATCAACATCACCATGCCGGGCCCGCCACCGAACGGACGGTCGTCCACCCGGCGATAGTTGCCCTGTGCATGCTCGCGCGGATTCCAGCCCTGCAATTCCAGCAAGCCGCGCTCCTGCGCCCGCCCGACCACGCCGAACGCCGCGCATTGCGCGATGAACTCGGGGAACAGGCTGATGACGTCGATGCGCACTGGAGAATCGGGAATCGGGAATCGGAAATGGGTAAAGCAAAAGCAGCGCCGAGGCACCGCTTTGATCAGAAATCCGGATCCCAGTCGACCACGATCAGATTGGCCTCGAAGTCCACGGATTTGACGAAATCCGGAAACACAAACGGAATCATCCGCTCGCGATCGCCACGTACGACCACCACGTCGTTGGATCCAGTGGAGAACAGATGCGACACCGTGCCGAGCTTGACGCCCTCGACGGTTTCCACCTGCAACTCTTCCAGATCCACCCAGTAATACTCATCGGGCTTGGGTGGCGGCAAGGCACTGCGCGCGACGTAGATTTCAGTCCCGTGCATGGCCTCGACGGTGTCGCGGTCGGCGACGCCGGGGAACACCGCAATCAGATTCTTGCCCTGATCGCGCCCACGCACGCCGTTGATGACCGATTCCTGTCCCGATGGCGCACGCACGATCCACGGTTGATACCGAAAGATCGCGCTACGCGGCTCGGTCCAGGATTCGAGCTTCAGCTCGCCCTTGACACCAAAAGCGCCGACAACCCTGCCTAACAGGATGCGGCGCTCGGTCTGCTTCATCTGCGTCGACTCTGGGTCAGGTGGCGACACCTGGCGCTCAAGATCAGGCCGCGGCGGCCTGGGACTTGGCTTCGCGATACAGGTTGCGCACCTTGTCGGTCAGCTGCGCACCGTTGCCGACCCAATGGTCGACGCGTGCGGTGTCCAGCACGACGCGCGGTTCTGCGCCTTGCGCAACCGGGTTGTAGTAACCCAGACGCTCGATGTTGCGACCGTCGCGCGCGCTGCGCACGTCGGTCACGATGATGTGATAGAACGGACGCTTCTTGGCGCCGCCGCGGGTCAGTCGAATCTTGACCATGGTGTCGTTTTCCTGAGTTGCCCAGTCGCCAGAGTGGCGCGGTAAGTCGGCGATTATAGCGGGCTCCGGCGGCGAAGCCAAGTCGCCCGGTGCCAGCACTCCAGATGCCTCAGATCGCTTGCCAGGCATGCGTCTGCAGGGCCCGCTCCAGCAGCGGCAACTGTGCGGCATGCGGCCCCCAACGCGCCGGCCCCAGCGCCACGATGGCCTGCTGCCCACGCGCATTGCAGGCGAATGCGCCATTGAAACGGTCCAGCTCGCCCAGCGCTACCGGACGGCTGATCTGGGCGATACCCAGCGTCTTCAGCCCGGACTGCAGCAACTGCTGCCGGGTCCCCAGCAGTGCCGGCCCCTGCGGCCAGACCAGCCCACCGCGCTCCCACAAACCCAGATTCCAGAATGCGCCCTCCAGCACCCTGCCCTGCCGGTCCTGCAGCACCACATCGTCGTGGTCGGCCTGCATGGCCAGCCGGCGCAGATGCAGGAGCGGAAACGTGCCGACATGCTTGAGCTCCGGCCGCTCGCGCACGTAATCGGTCACCTGCACGCGCAGCCCGGTCTCGGGCATGTCGGCCGGCGGCGAGATGGCGACCAGCACATCCAGTGCGACCTCGCGCAACGGGTTGCGGAAATCGTAGTCGGGTGCGAACACGGTGACGCGCAGACTGGCGTCGGCCATGCCCGATGCCAGCAGCGCAGCGCGCATCTGCGCCCGCAGCTGGCCTGCTTCCAGCTCCTGACCGAACAGCGCGCGACTGCCTTCCTGCAGCCGCTGCAGATGCAGGTCCAGTCCCAGCGTGGCGCCGTCGCGCACCTGTAGCGTGGTGAAGTGGCCGTAGTTGATCAGCGCGGCAGCGCCGAGCTGCTGCGCGCTCGCTGGGGCGCCGTTGCAGAAGATCAACGGCACAGCAGCGCCTGCGCCTGTTCCCACCACTGCGTCACGACGTGCGCGGCCGGCTGCGCAGGCGCCATCCTGGCGGACTGGCCGGCCCAGGCCTGCAGGGCATCCAGACGGTTGTCGCGCGCCGCCGCCTGACGCATTGGTGCGGTGAGCCCACGCTGCACCGGATACGGCGCGGGTGGCGGTGCGTCTGCAGCGCTTGCTGCATGCACATACGCTGTGGCCAGCGCGCGCCCCAACCGGCCCGAGAATGCGCGGGTTAGCTGGGTGTGCTCCGGCTCGGGCCGGGCCAGTGCATCGGCCCAGGCGCTCGGCAGCGCGGCTTCGGGCGTGCGCAACAACCCCGTGCCGACCTGCACAGCGCTTGCGCCCAGCGTCAGCGCTGCGGCGATGCCGCGTGCATCGGCGATACCACCGGCGGCGATCACCGGAATATCCAGACCATCGACCAGACGCGGCAGCAGCGCGAACAGCCCTGTCATCTGCTGCGCGGCGCGGCCGGCGTCGAACGCGCCGCGATGGCCGCCGGCTTCGGCCCCTTGCGCAACCACCGCATCGGCGCCTGCCGCCTGCGCCACCAGCGCTTCGTCCAAGCTGGTGGCGCACGCAAACCAGGCGATGCCGGCCCCCTTGAGGCGTGCCACCTGCTCGGGCTGGAATACGCCCATGATCGATAAGGCGACCGCAGGCCGCGCTGCGAGCAAGGCATCGAATTGCGCATCAAAATCGACCGGCATCGCATCGCACGCCGTCTCCGGCACCATTGGTCCCCACTGCGAAAGAAAGGCACGCAGGCGCGCTTCGGCAGCCGCATCGCGCACGGGCGCCGGGTCGGGAATCCACAGATTCACTTGCGCCGGCCCTGCGCCGGCCTCACGGAATGCCGCCATCCACGCCACGATGTCCTGCGGCTGCGACAACACCGCACCCATCGCGCCCATGCCACCGGCGTCGGCGACCGCCGCCGACAACGGCACCGGGCAGGCGCCGGCCATGGGGCTGAGCAGGATCGGTAAGCGCAGCCCGAAGCGCTGCTGGAAGGCATCGACGTTGGAGAATCCGGTCATCAACCACGGCGCACATCATGGGATGGCGCATGGTAACCGCGATGGAGAGACACCAACGCGGCACCGGCAAGATGCTCAATTGCGAATGCACTGCATGCCGCGCTCGTTGCCTTTAATTTAGAGCGGCTAACAAAACGTAGCGAGAGCTGTCAGGTGGGCGCGGACAGCGCGCTCAGAACCGCCGTGGACGCGTGGTACATGCCGATTCCGAGCACCGGCCACGCCCGCCTGGCGGTGAGCGCAGTCGTTTTGTTAACTGCTCTTACTGGCATCGGCATGAGTTGCTGGTACCAATCCTCGACCCAGGCATTCTCCAACGCAAAATCACGCAAGCAGTGCGGACGCTGTAAATAAGCGCCCCACAAGCGCAAATCGACGAACGACGAAACCGGTTGCGTGCGCCATGCAGGCGGCCCGAACAGCCGCAATTCCATGCAGTCATCGCCATCGGCGGGACAGGTGAGCTGCGTGGAATCGGCCGCCTTTGCGCTCGCCCACACATGCTGCAACTCCGGCCCACGCACCAGCTTGAACAAACGCACCTCGCCTTGCGTGCGACCAGTGCATTGATCGGGCAACGGCATGGGACGATCGAAGTGCGTGGCGGCCCAGGCAAGCTCCAGCGTCAGCACATCGCCTTGGCTCAAGCGCAGGAAGTAGCGGTGCAGATGGGTGTTTTCTGCGCACCACGACGTTGCAGGGTCCGAGCATGCAGAGACGTCCCAGACATCGTCGGCGCTGGCGAACAACAATGCCGAACCAGCAGGCACGCCGTGCACAGGCAGCGTCTCCAGACGCGCATGCGACCACACATGCGCCTCGTCTTCGATATGCACCACCGCCGCGCCGTCGTCGCGCCGTGCGTAGCGCAGGGTCGACCCGAATGCTGGCTCCAGAGGCAACGCCAGACGGTCCGGCTCGGATACGCGCAGCCATAACCCGATCACCCCTGGGCAGTGTCCGTAGGCCTGGCCAATACCGATCAAATACTCCCCAGGCCGCGTCACCGGCACGTCCATCTCGCCGTTAGCAGGCACGTCCAGCCAGTGCGATTGCGCGGCTTCCGGTGACCACAGGTCGCAGCGCCACTCTGCAGCGGGCGAACTGCCGTTCGCATCGGAGTGAAACGCCAGCACAAGCTGATCGCCGGCACGTAAGAACAGTTCGACCGTGGTGCAGATGCCCTGCCGTGAATAGCGTTCTTCTTCGTAGGGCGCAACGTCCACAATGTGGCGGCGCCACTGCCGCACGGACGTGTCGTGTGCGGTTTTTTCGACACTGCGCTTCACTGCTGCGTCGAGCGGTGGCAGGCCGGCAATCGCCTGCGCAGCAACACTGCGGTCGTCCGCATCTTCAGAGACTGACAATGCCGCCTGCACTTCTGCAGGGCGCGACGCAAACAGGTGGTCGATACCAGCAGCCATCAGGGCGATGCATAGCCAGCACACGAGACTTGCCGGGACGACTGCCCACCCCGACGTGGCCTGCCATGCCAGCACAAGGGCCAGCGCAACATGCACGCAGTGCGCGCCTGCGGATGTCTTCACGGCACGCGCGGCTTGCGCAGGTTGCTCAGCGGAAAGGCATGCCGCCACGGCCGCCCATGGCGCCCATCATGCCCTTCATATTGCGCATCAGGCCCTTCATGCCGCCGCCGGCCAGCTTGCCCATCATCTTTTCCATCTGCTGGTACTGCTTCATCAGCTTGTTGACGTCGGCCGGCTGCATGCCCGAGCCGCGGGCGATGCGTGCGCGGCGCGAGCCGTTGAGCAGGGTCGGGTTGCGGCGCTCTTTCTTGGTCATCGAGTTGATGATGGCGATCATGCGCGGCACTTCCTTGCCGGTGACCTGCTGCTTCACGTTATCCGAGATCTGACCCATGCCCGGCAGCTTGTCCATCAGCCCATGGATGCCGCCCATGTTCTGCATTTGCTCGAGCTGCTCTTTCATGTCGTTGAGGTCGAACTTCTTGCCCTTGGCGACCTTGGCGGCCAGTTTGGCGGCCTTTTCCTGATCGACGCTGTGCTCGACCTGCTCCACCAGCGACAGCACGTCGCCCATGTCCAGAATACGGCTGGCGACGCGATCCGGATGGAACACATCCAGGCCGTCGGTCTTTTCGCCGGTACCGACGAACTTGATCGGCTTGCCGGTGATATAGCGCACGCTCAGCGCGGCACCGCCGCGGGCGTCGCCGTCGGTCTTGGTCAGCACCACGCCGGTCAGCGGCAGCGCCTCGCCGAAGGCCTTGGCGGTGTTGGCCGCATCCTGACCGGTCATCGCATCGACCACGAACAGGGTTTCGGTGGGGTTGACCGCGGCGTGCAGCGCCTTGATCTCGTCCATCATTACCTGATCGATCGCCAGACGGCCGGCGGTATCGACCAGCAGCACGTCGACGAACGACTTGCGCGCATCGCTGATGGCCGCGCGCACGATGTCGACGGGCTTCTGCGAGGCGTCGGAGGCGAAGAACAGCACGCCGACCTGTTCGGCCAGGGTCTTGAGCTGCTCGATCGCGGCCGGGCGGTAGACGTCGGCCGAGACCACCATGACCTTTTTCTTGCGCTTTTCCTTCAGGTGCTTGGCGAGCTTGCCGACCGTGGTGGTCTTGCCCGCACCCTGCAGGCCGGCCATCAGGACGATTGCCGGGGCCGGCACGTTGAGATTGACGTCGGCAGCGGCGGCGCCCATGACGGCAGTGAGCTCGTCGCGCACGATTTTGATCAGCGCCTGGCCCGGGGTGAGCGACTTGAGTACTTCCTGGCCGACAGCCCGCACCTTGATGCGCTCGATCAGCGCCTGCACCACCGGCAGCGCGACGTCGGCTTCGAGCAGCGCGATGCGCACTTCACGGGTGGCTTCGCGGATGTTCTCCTCGGTCAGGCGGCCGCGGCCGCGCAGGCGCTCCATGGTGCCGGAGAGACGTTGGGTAAGGGACTCGAACATGCGCATAGGACCGCAGAGGGGAAACAGGTGCCGATTATAGCGGCACCGGCTGGCGGCCCGCCCCAGTCTGCCCCGGCACGGCGACGTAGCCCGTGAGGAACGCTTCAACCGCGCTGCGACGCGGGCAATCAGCCGGGACCGGGACCGCGACGAGCAGGAACGGCAGCAATGCTGGCAAAAGACGCGCTATTGCGGTGCCCGGCGCCCCCGTTTCATCAGGCGCTCCCTCGCTGCGAGGTACCGCCCCCCTGCCTGCCAGCAAAACCCAAGCGACCCACGGCTCAGGCTTCCCGATCCTGATTAGCACGCACTTTCAGCGGTGAACATGGTGACATCACGCAGGGCCCGCTCTGACCACGGCTTGCTGGCGGCTGCGGCGGCCAGCAAGCTGGGCACCAGCCGGGTCAGATCGAAACGGCGGTTGAACCGCCACATCGTCTCTGCCAGGTAGCGCTGGGCGTATTTGGCGAATTTGAAGGCGTGATAGGCACCGTCCAGCGAACGCTTTAGGTTGGACAACACCACGTTGACCCAGCGTGCGTTCTCTGCCTCGCAGCGACTTCGACCGCTGCCTTCGATCACCGTGTGCGCGTGCTCGGCTTCCAGTGCTCGAAACGCACCGAGTCCATCACTGTAGACATCTGCTCCAGGATGCAGGCGTTGCCCGATCCATTCCGACAGCGCCGCCTTGGTGAAGCCTGGGACCGGATCCATCACCGCGCGCAATGGACGACCGTCTTCAGTGGTCTCCACGGCGATCACGAAAGGACGCTTGTTCTCCGAGCCGCGCCCGGCCTTGCCACCGTTGCGTTCTCCGCCCAGGTAGGCATCGTCCAGTTGCACGATCCCGCCCAACTTGCGGTTCGCCTCGCGTTGGGTCATGGCCTGCATCAGCTTGTGCTTCATTGGCCACGCTGTCGGGTAGCTCACTCCCAGGTGTCGCATCAACTCCAGCGCCGACAGGTTCGTCTTGCTCTGGCCCAGCAGATACATGCCAAGCAGCCAGGTGCGTAGCGGCAGCTTGCTGTTGTCCATCACCGTGCCCGAGCGCAGGCTGGTCTGGCGATAGCAGGCCGTGCACTGCCAGTACGTGGTGCCGTGACGCTGGAATCAACTGTGCGCGGTAGCGGCGCAACGCGGACAAACAAAGCCCTGTGGCCAGCGCGAGATCTCCAACGCCTGCTCGCACTGCTGCGCGTTGCCATAGCGCTTGAGGAACGCCGGCAACGACAGCCCGGCTTGGAACTGCACACGATTCATGGCCATGATCTGGTCTCGGTGGAGCGACGGTCCTACCATCGACCGGTCGGCTCTCACTGGCTGCGACTGTGCTGAAAGATCGTGCTAATCAGGTCCCCGAATCCCGGTCCCCGGTCCCCGATCCCCGATCCCCGATCCCCGAATCCCGAATCCCGAATCCCGAATGCCAAATCCCCGCCCCACCATGCGAAACTTCCACGATGACAATCGCTCTCATCGCGTTCGCCCTGTATCTGCTGGCCACGGCACTGCTCACCCGGGCAGTGTTGCGCGATGGAAATCAGGCGCCTGCGCGCTGGCTGGCCCCCGCGTTGGCGGCGGTGGCGCTGCACGCCGGTTACCACGTGCTGGTAGCCATGCGCACCGCCGGTGGGCCGGACATGCATTTCTTCGCGGCGCTGTCGTTGTGCGGGCTGGGCATGGCCGCGCTGACCGCAGTGTTCGGTGGCCGCGGGCGGATGGCCGCGGTGGGCGTGGTGGTGTTTCCGCTTTCGGCGATCCTGTTGGCCAGTTATCACGCCTACGGCCACGAGCCCAGCCCGGACCTGGGCTGGCAGCTCGAATTGCACGCGTGGCTGGCCCTGCTGGCCTACGCCACGCTGGGCATCGCGGCGCTGCTGGCGATCATGCTGTGGCTGCAGGAGCGCGCGCTGCGTCGGCGCGATTTCCACACCTGGCTGCGCGCCCTGCCGCCGCTGACCGAGTTGGAAACGCTGCTGTTCCGCACGATCACGGTGGGTTTCGTGCTGTTGAGCCTGACCCTGCTGACCGGCCTATTGTTCGTGCAGGATTTCCTGGCGCAACGGCTATTGCAAAAGACCGTGCTCAGCATTCTGTCGTGGCTCGTGTTCGGGGCGCTTCTGATTGGCCGCTGGCGCAATGGCTGGCGCGGTAGCAAGGCGGTGCATTGGACGCTAACCGCGATGGCGCTGCTGGTGCTGTCGTTCTTCGGCAGCAAGTTCGTCATCGAGCTGGTGCTGGGGCCGCGCTAGGCGCAGCGCGAGCAGAGCGGCATCGCTGATTTCGAACGCGAAGTGAACAGATGCAACTTTTGCATCCGGCGCATTCTGACTGGCGCGATAAGCCCTCGCGCAGCTGCGTGCTCATGATTCGATCTTCTGCGAGCCGTTGGGACATACACACGCCAAAGGTCACTGGCAGCCCACGCTTAGGGCGATTGAAGCGCTCGCCACATCAGAACTCACAACGCAATCAGCGGCATCGGATTGCACGTGCCCGCACGATGCAACCCGGCTAGCTCCTCAAGTTGCGAAATCTCTCACCCCTCCAGTGCGGCGCACACCATGTCCCAGGGCTGGTCCTGCCCCGCACTGGCGAAGTGGTAGCTGATGCGGCGGCGGTAGGTTTCCCCAGGCCGCAAGATCGTCGAAGGGAAGTTGGCGTGATTGGGCGCGTCCGGGTAGTCCTGCGGCTCCAGGCATACGCCGCGCCCCAGTCCCGGATGATGTGCGTCCAGATGTTGGCCTTCGTACAACTGCACCGCGGGGGCATCGCTGCGGATGCGTAGCGCCACGCCACTGTGCGGCGAATACAACTCGGCTACGCAGTCCGCGTCGGCGGCCAGCACCAAGCACTGATCGTAGCCCTTGCCGAGAACCACCTGCGGATGGGCCGGATCGGTGTTATCGGCGAGCGCGGCAGGCTGGCGGAAATCGAATGGGGTGCCGGCCACCGACGCGATCTCGCCGGTCGGGATCGATTCGGCATCCACCGGCAGGTAGCGATCGGCCGGCACGCGCAGCACTTGCACTGCGGCACGCAGGTGCGGGTCGCCGGACAGATTGAAATATGGATGATGGGTAAGGTTCAACGCCGTAGCGGCGTCGCAGTGCGCTTCGAAATCCAGCTGCAGGCTCAACCCGTGAAGCTGCAGGCGCGCACGCACTTGCAGATTGCCGGGGTAACCTTCTTCGCCATCGGGCGAGTCGTAGCCCAGCAGTACGTGATCCGGCGCCTGCTCCAGCACACTCCACACGCGTCGCCCAAAACCGCGCAGACCGCCATGCAACTGGTTGCGCCCTTCATTGGCCGCCAGCACGTGGGTAACGCCATCCAGCGTGTAGCGCGCACCGGCGATGCGGTTGCCGAAGCGGCCCACCAGGATATTGAGACTGTCGCCGTCGGCGGCGTAGGCGGGCAGATCCGGCAAGTTCAGCACCAGGGGCAGCACGCCCCGTGCGCTGGTCAACTGCAGCGTATGCAGGATGCCGCCATAGGTGAGCACCTCCGCCTCGAGACCGGCCTCGCTGCGTAGCGTGAGCGCATGAATCTCGACACCGTCTGTCAACTGCCCGAACACTCGCTGCATGGATCGTCCTGCCAATGAGGGAAGCCCGCGAGCATAGCCGCACGATGCGGCTGCCGACCATGCTGCTGCGCACATCCCTGGCCTGCGAAGGGTACGACGGCCGTCGGG
This sequence comes from Xanthomonas oryzae pv. oryzae, assembly GCF_004136375.1. Lineage (NCBI taxonomy): Bacteria > Pseudomonadati > Pseudomonadota > Gammaproteobacteria > Lysobacterales > Lysobacteraceae > Xanthomonas > Xanthomonas oryzae. Next base: position 1,462,755 of record NZ_CP031697.1, on the reverse strand, counting down.
CGGCTGCCGCACGCGCCTGCGGTGGTCGCGCTGCAGTAATACAAACTGCGACCACTCGCACTACGCTAACAGCGCGTTTTCCCTCGCAGCAGCACCCGCCCGACTACCGACCACCGACCAGCACAGGAGCACCGACCCGATGCAGTGGAACCCCCTCGCATTGCGGACATCGCGCAGGCAGCTGTTAAACGCCGTTTTCGTCGCCGTGTCACTCGCCAGCACGCCAGCCGCCTTCGCTGCCGACATCAACGTCAGCGGCACCTTGCGGGTAGACCAGCCCGGCGCGCAGGTATCGCGGCAACTGTTCGGCCAGTTCGCCGAGCATCTGGGTACCGGCATCTATGGCGGCGTGTGGGTGGGCGAAGATTCGCCGATTCCCAACACGCGCGGCTATCGCAACGACGTGGTCGCCGCGCTGAAGGCCATCGCCGTGCCCAACATCCGCTGGCCCGGCGGCTGCTTCGCCGACGAATACCATTGGCGCGATGGCGTGGGTACGCCGGCCAAGCGCCCGATCAGGGTGAACACGCACTGGGGCGGCGTGGAAGAGTCCAATCGTTTTGGCACGCACGAGTTCATGGATTTCACCGAACTGCTCGGCACCCAAGCCTATGTCGCCGGCAACGTGGGCGACGCTGCGCCGGAAGAGATTGCGCAGTGGACCGAATACATGACCGCGCCGACACGCTCCAGCCTGGCCGGCGAGCGCCGCGCCAATGGCCGCGAGGCGCCTTGGCAGGTACCGTATTTCGGCGTGGGCAACGAGCTATGGGGCTGCGGCGGCAATATGCGCGCGGAGTACGCGGCCGATGTGTTCCGCCGCTACCAGACTTTCGTCAAGTCGCCGGCCAACCAGAAGATTCTCAAGATCGCTCCCGGCCCTAGCGATGACGACTACCACTGGACCGAGGTGATGATGCGCGAAGCCACCAAGTACATGGATGGGTTGAGCATGCATTACTACACCATTCCGGGCGGTTGGCCGCCGCGCGCCTCGTCGACCACGTTCGACGAAGCCGCGTGGATCCAGACGCTGTCGCGCACGCTGGTGATGGACGAGTTGATCACCAAGCACAGCGCGATCATGGACAAATACGACCCGGCCAGGAAAGTGGCCCTGGTCGTGGACGAATGGGGCACGTGGTACGCGCCGCTGCCAGGCACCAATCCTGGCTTCCTGCAGCAGCAAAACAGCCTGCGCGACGCACTGGTGGCCTCCATTAACTTCGACATCTTCAGCCAGCATGCCGAGCGCGTGCGCATGGCCAATATCGCGCAGATGGTCAACGTGCTGCAGGCGATGATCCTCACCGATGGCGACAAGATGGTGCTGACGCCGACTTATCACGTGTTTTCGCTGTACAAGCCCTACCAGGACGCCACCCACCTACCGCTGCAATTGCAGACACCGGAGTACCGTCATGGCGACACGCATGTGCCGGCGGTACATGGTTCTGCGGTCAAGGCGAAAGATGGCTACGTGTATGTTGCGCTAACCAACCTGGATGCAACTGCGGCGGCGACTGTCAGCGTGCAGGTGGACGGGCTGTCGCTGCGCACGGTGGAGGGACAAATCCTAAGCGCACCGGCGATCACCACATCCAACACCTATGCGCAGCCACGTGCAGTCGCGCCAGCGGTATTCAAGGGCGCTCGTGTGCAAGGCAAGGCATTGAACGTGGCGCTGCCGGCGCATTCGATCGTGATGCTCAAGCTGCAGTGAGCGATCGCGTGCGTTGGCTGCGCGCGACCTCCTTGGACGTGTCACGGCCACGACGGTAGTCAGCGGTGGTGTCGCCGTGCCGTTTCGTTCGGATGCGCGTTTTACCGTGCCGCTTCAGGGCGTTACTGATGTGCCTGGTGATCACGCCGCCAATACCGGCGCGACGCCACGCCATCTAAGAACCTGTTTACGATCTTATTCAAACCGTGCAAACTCCACGAATGCGCGAGAAGAACTATCCAAGTGACGTGAGCCGTGAGCGGTTCGAGCAAATCCGCCCGATTCTGGAGCAAGCCCGCAAGCGCACCAAGCCTGTGACAGTGGATATGTATGAGGTGTGGTGCGCAGTGCTGTATCTGCTACGGACAGGTTGCCCGTGGCGTGCGTTGCCCAGTGACTTTCCGAAGTGGCGCACGGTGCATTCCTACTTTGCCAAGTGGAGCGAAGTGGACGATGAAGGAATGAGCCTGCTGGAGCGGGCGCTTAAAAAATCAGGTTGGCGCGGCCCGCGAGAAACAGGGGCGCAAGGCCTGCAGTACGTTCTTGATCGTGGACGCGCAGAGCGTGAAGAACAGTGATACAGCCGGCCAGAAAGGCTATGACGCGGGCAAGAAGGTATCGGGGATCAAGCGCCACATCGCGGTGGATACGCAAGGCTTTCCACATGCCGTTGCGGTGACCACGGCGGAAGTCACCGATCGTCAAGGTGCGCTGGAGGCATTGAAACGCTGCCGATCGGGTTTAGGTCGGGTGAAACGCCTGCTGTGCGACAGCGGCTACACCGGAGATCCCTTCGCCGAGGGCGTACAGGACATTCTGGGCAAGCATGTCACCGTACAGATTGCCAAGCGCAGCGAGCTGCATACCTTCAAGGTCATGCCCAAGCGCTGGATTGTCGAACGCAGCTTTGCCTGGCTGGAGAAGAACCGGAGGCTATGGAAGAACTGCGAGCGAAGGCTCAATACCAGCTTGCAGTTCATCCACCTGGCGTTCCTGGCACTGCTGCTCAGGAGATCGTGAACAGGCTCTAAGAACCTGTTCACGATCCCCTCAGCAGCAATGTCAGAGACGCAAGATGGATGAACTGCAAGCTGGTATTGAGCCTTCGCTCGCAGTTCTTCCATAACCTTCGGTTCTTCTGCAGCCAAGCAAAGCTGCGTTCAACAATCCAGCGTTTGGGCATGACCTTGATCGCCAATTGCACCGCCAATCGCCGCATTGGCGCGGCGTTGCATTGGGATTACAACGGGTCGCAGGCCGACTACGACACCAACGACACCAGCGCGGTGAATCTACATAGTCGCCCCTGAAAAACCCCCAGACCACATCCATTGCAAGGCTTCACCTGATTAGCACGCACTTTCAGCGGTGAACATGGTGACATCACGCAGGGCCCGCTCGGACCACGGCTTGCTGGCGGCTGCGGCGGCCAGCAAGCTGGGCACCAGCCGGGTCAGATCGAAACGGCGGTTGAACCGCCACATCGTCTCTGCCAGGGAGCGCTGGGCGTATTTGGCGAATTTGAAGGCGTGATAGGCACCGTCCAGCGAACGCTTTAGGTTGGACAACACCACGTTGACCCAGCGTGCGTTCTCTGCCTCGCAGCGACTTCGACCGCTGCCTTCGATCACCGTGTGCGCGTGCTCGGCTTCCAGTGCTCGAAACGCACCGAGTCCATCACTGTAGACATCTGCTCCAGGATGCAGGCGTTGCCCGATCCATTCCGACAGCGCCGCCTTGGTGAAGCCTGGGACCGGATCCATCACCGCGCGCAATGGACGACCGTCTTCAGTGGTCTCCACGGCGATCACGAAAGGGCGCTTGTTCTCCGAGCCGCGCCCGGCCTTGCCACCGTTGCGTTCTCCGCCCAGGTAGGCATCGTCCAGTTGCACGATCCCGCCCAACTTGCGGTTCGCCTCGCGTTGGGTCATGGCCTGCATCAGCTTGTGCTTCATTGGCCACGCTGTCGGGTAGCTCACTCCCAGGTGTCGCATCAACTCCAGCGCCGACAGGTTCGTCTTGACTCTGGCCCAGCAGATACATGCCAAGCAGCCAGGTGCGTAGCGGCAGCTTGCTGTTGTCCATCACCGTGCCCGAGCGCAGGCTGGTCTGGCGATAGCAGGCCGTGCACTGCCAGTACGTGGTGCCGTGACGCTGGAATCGACTGTGCGCGGTAGCGGCGCAACGCGGACAAACAAAGCCCTGTGGCCAGCGCGAGATCTCCAACGCCTGCTCGCACTGCTGCGCGTTGCCATAGCGCTTTGAGGAACGCCGGCAACGACAGCCCGGCTTGGAACTGCACACGATTCATGGCCATGATCTGGTCTCGGTGGAGCGACGGTCCTAGCATCGACCGGTCGGCTCTCACTGGCTGCGACTGTGCTGAAAGATCGTGCTAATCAGTAGGCTTCATCTGCGTTTTCGGTGTGCTGGAATTGCCAGTGTTCGTTACTCCACGTCCTGGTTTCTGGCAGTTTTCGCCCATGCGGACACGCCGTCCTGCCGCCGAGCAGTTGCCTGCCGATGAGCTGTTTCGTTCGCGCCTGGAGAACCAGATCGACGTGCGCCATCCCCTGGTCCAGCTGAGCCATCGGCTGCCGTGGAGTGCGTTGGAACAGGCGCTGTCGCCGCAGTTGCCGGCCACCACCAGCACAGGCGGTCGACCCGCATTGCCGATGCGTCTGATCGCCGGGCTGCTCTACCTCAAGCACGCCTACGACCTGTCCGACGAGGCGGTCTGCGAGCGCTGGCTGGAAAATCCGTACTGGCAGTTTTTCACCGGCGAGGTGGTGTTCCAGACCTGCTTGCCGTGCGATCCCAGCTCCTTGACCCGTTGGCGACAGCGCCTGGGCGAAGCCGGTATGGAAGCGCTGTTGGCGCACACGATCAACACCGCTCACACGATGAAGGCGGTGAGGGAATTGGACTCCAAACTGGGGGGCTACTCAAAATCGGGGGGACGTCGGATCCGCCGCAGGCCGGACTGAGTAGCGCTGTCCGTCAGGTTCAATGTTCTGGCTGCGGACTCACCCGGATCGCCAACAATTCGCCACCACCATCGAGCACGTAGCGGGTGCGTGTCGCTGCGCTCAGCCACGCGGTATCGCCAACCGCTAACGGCGGCAAACCGCTATCGCGCCCGAAGCTCGCCTGGCCGGCAAGCAAGTGGATCGCCCAGGCGCTACACGGGTCTGCAAAGAACAGCATGATGCCGACCAACGGACGATGCAGTACCTCGGTCTGCAGCAAGTCGCGCCGCCACATCAGATTGAAATCCTGGGTCGGACCGTCCAGCAGCACAGCATGCACCGACTCTTCGCCGGAAAATCGCACGCGTTGATAGGGCGGCAATAAATCCACGCAGCGCCCGCTGTCGGCAGGGTTTGCAACCAGATGCTCAGCACTGCTCAACGCCTCACGGACGCCAGCACGCTCGCCGGCACTCTCCTCACCAACAGCTTCTGGACAGTCAACCTTCCAGGCAGTGGCACCTGCAACGGTTCCGGTTTGGTTGGCACTGACATTGGCGCTAGAACTCGCACCGGTACCGGTACCGGTACCGGTACCGGTATCGGTATCGGTATCGGTATCGGTATCGGTATCGGTATCGGTATCGACATCAGCATCGCGATTGCCGAACGTCAAGCGGATGCCATTGCCCCGCAACAGCACCAGCTCACGATCGATACCTGGGAATGCTGAAAACGCGGCATCCTGCTCGATCTCGGCAATCGACAGCCGCAACGCCCATCCGTCTGCATCACCCAGACGCAGGATCTCGCGCGTCCAACCCAATTGATTGCGCCACCGCTCACGGCGGTACTCATTGGCCGGAATCACCCGGCTGCTCAAATCTGTCAGCTGCATCGGCGCATTGTGCCTGAAGCCTCGCGCCCGGCGCTCACGCGCATCGTTGCCGGGCGGCCTCGCCCGCATCAGCAAAGCAAAACCAAGCGCATAGCACAGCGGAACTTCATACGAGACTAAGAATGAGCGGCCAACAAACGACGGCGCCTGCGCACGGCGGAGCGTGTTATGAACCGCCCCGGGAACCCCGGAGGCTCCATTACTTGAGAAGATCGAGCCATGAGCAGAGCAAGTAAGTGTTCCCCAGAAGTCCGGGAGCGATCGGTGAAGATGGTGCTGGAGCACCAGGGCGGGTACGCGTCGCAGTGGTCGGCGATCGTGTCGGTGTCGGCCAAGGTGGGCTGTAAGGCCGAGACGTTGGGCGGCTGGATCCGGCAGTACGAGCGTGATGCCGGCAAGCGCGAGGGCGTGACGACGGCCGAAGGAGCGCATCAGATTGCTTGAGCGCCAGGTGCGCGAGCTGCGCGTGGCCAACGAGATCCTGCGCAAGGCGTCGGCGTCTTTTGCCCAGGCGGAGCTCGACCGCCCCTTCACGAGGTGAAGCGCTTCATCGACGACCATCGCGACGTTCACGGGGTCGAGCCGATCTGCAAGGTGTTGCCGATCGCCCCGTCGACGTACTACGCGCACGCGGCCCGAAGGTCCGATCCTGAGTTGCGCTCGGCAAGGGCCAAGACGGACGAGGCGTTGATGCCTGAAATCAGGCGTGTGTGGGACGAGAACTTCCAGGTCTATGGTGTGCGTCAGCTCTGGCGGCAGATGCGGCGGGAGCAGTTCGCTGTTGCGCGCTGCACCGTGCAGCGTCTGATGAAGCGCCAGGGCCTGCGCGGTGTCATCCGCGGCAAGGCGGTGCGCACGACGGTGAGCGATGCGAAGGCGCCGTGCCCGCTCGATCACGTCAACAGGCAGTTCACTTCGGATCGGCCAAACGCGTTGTGGGTCTCGGACTTCACCGATGTGTCGACGTGGCAAGGCTGGATCTGCGTCGCCTTCGTCATCGACGTATTCGCACGCCGGATCGTGGGCTGGAAGGCGTCGCCGTCGATGCGGACCGAGCTGGTGCTCGATGCGCTCGAGCAGGCGCTGCATGCGAGGAAGCCGGTCGGATCGGAGCGTGTGATCCACCACAGCGACCGGGGTGTGCAGTACGTCTCGATCCGCTACACCGAGCGGCTCGCCGAGGCCGGCCTGGAGCCCTCGGTGGGCAGTGTGGGCGACTCGTAAGACAACGCACTGGCCGAGACCATCAACGGCCTGTGCAAGGCCGAGGTGATCCACCGCAAGTCGTCCTGGCGCACGCGCGAGGAGGTCGAGTGGGCCACCCTCACCTGGGTCGATTGGTTCAACAATCGCCGCGTGCTTGAGCCGATCGGCAACATCCCACCGGCCGAGGCCGAAGCAAACTATTATTCCAAACACAAGCAACCCAACGAGTCCGCCATGTAGGCGTGACTCAAACCAAGGAGTCTCCGGGAAAACCGGGGCGGTTCAGTATGTGCACGGTACGGCATGAGCCATTCGAGCGGTGAGGCTCTGTGGCGACATCCACACCAGCCTGACACGGTTTGCTAGCTATTGCGTACGGCCTAAACACACGGTCGCTGCGCGATCCCAAGGCTCTTCAACGCCCAAACGAAAAACGCCCGGCTGCACATCCAAATGCAACACCGGGCGATTCCACGTCCTTGTCGGCTTCCAGCCATCCCCCCGGACATCCTGTCCAGTTAGGTTGCGGCCACGCATCCTCGCGTCGAACCGTATCTCGGATCCATTCCCCTTAACGCCGTCCCACCGGTTTCACCGCCGCCCCCTTGGCAGCCTTCTTGGCAGGAGCCATCGTGGCTCCTACTTCGATCAGGTCACGATTCCGTTCGACCGTCTTGAGTCCGATGCCCTTGACCAGTGCCAGTTCCTCGGCACTTTTGAAGGGACCGTTTGCCTGACGGTGCTCGACGATTGCCTCGGCTTTTGATCGCCCGACATTCACCAGCACCTTGTCCAATTCCTCAGCAGACGCAGTGTTGATATCGACCTTGTCGAGTGCATACGCATTCGAGGACAACAGCAACGCCAGTAGCAGGGACTTCAGGACTACGGTAAATGACTTCATTGCAACGCTCCTTGTGGCTTGGGTGATGGTCCTAGCCAGCATTCCTGCCGGCGGAGCCAGTGTCCCGCGCCACATGCAGCAATCCTATCGCCAACAAACTTTTCACACAGCAGGTGAACTGCGCGCCGCTTTGTAGGGAAATACCTACCCCCTAGTGCATGCGTAGAATGTTTGATTACGCCACGCATTCGGAGCCTTCATGGACAGCGCCAAGATCGACCAATTCATCAGCGACACCTGGGACCGCGAGATCGTCCCGCAGCTGGTCGATTACATCCGTATTCCCAACAAGTCGCCGATGTTCGATACCGATTGGGTGGCCCATAGCTACATGGAGCAGGCGGTCGTGTTGATGGAAACCTGGGCGCGCGCGCAGGCCATCGACGGCATGCAGATCGAGGTGGTGCGCCTGGAAGGCCGCACGCCGCTGATCTTTATCGAGATTCCGGCCACCGGCCCCGAATCGGGCGACGACACCGTGCTGCTGTACGGTCATCTGGACAAGCAGCCGGAAATGACCGGCTGGGATGCCGACCTTGGCCCATGGGAGCCGGTGTTGCGCGACGACAAGTTGTACGGGCGTGGCGGTGCCGACGACGGCTATGCCATCTTCGGGTCGCTGGCCGCGATTCTGGCGCTGCGTACCCAGGGGCTGCCGCATGCACGCTGCGTGATACTGATCGAGGCCTGCGAAGAATCCGGCAGCTACGACCTGCCGGCCTATGTGGACCATCTGGCCGAGCGCATCGGCAAGCCCTCGTTGGTGGTGTGCCTGGATTCGGGCTGCGGCAACTACGAGCAGCTGTGGTGCACGACCTCGCTGCGCGGGCTGACCGGCGGCAACCTGACAGTCAAGGTGCTGGAAGAAGGCGTGCATTCGGGCGACGCCTCGGGCGTGGTGCCGTCCAGCTTCCGCCTCCTGCGTCAGCTTTTGTCGCGCATCGAAGACGAAACCACCGGCCGCATCCTGCTCGACGGCCTGCATGTGGAGGTGCCCGCCGAGCGGCTGACCCAGGCGAAGGCCGCCGCGGCGACGCTGGATACGGCCATCTTCGACAAGTTCCCGATGGTCGATGGCCTGGTGCCAATGCACGCGGACCTCACCGAATTGGTGTTGAACCGCACCTGGCGCCCGGCGCTGTCGATCACCGGTGTGGACGGCATGCCGCCACTGGCGTCTGCAGGCAATGTGCTCCGCCCCCAGACGGCGGTGAAACTGTCGCTGCGACTCCCGCCAACAGCGGACGGCAAGGCCTGCGGCGAGTTGCTCAAGCAAGCATTGCTGCGCGATCCGCCCAACGGCGCGCAGGTCACGCTGGAGTTGGAGAAGGCCTCGTCCGGCTGGAATGCGCCAGCCATGGCAGCGTGGCTGGAAAAGGCCATCGACGACGCCAGCAAGGCGTTTTTCGACAAGCCGGCGATGTACATGGGCGAAGGCGGCTCGATTCCGTTCATGGGCATGCTCGGCGAGAAGTTCCCCGGCGCGCAGTTCATGATCACCGGTGTGCTTGGCCCACATTCCAATGCGCATGGGCCGAACGAGTTCCTGCATATCCCGATGGGCAAGCGCGTGACCGCCTGCGTGTCGAAGGTGATTGCCGACCATCATGCTGCTTGTCTGCGCGGTGAAACCAGCGGCTCGCCGGTGGCTGGCGATAGCGGCACCCGTCATGGTGGGTATGGCTGCTGTTGAGTTGACCGCTTCATCGATGCGTGGCGTTGCCGCGCATCGCTCAATGAGAGGTTGGCCTGCGCGTTGAGTAAGGGTGCGTAGATGGGTTGGCTGGCTGGTTTGAATAGCTGGTTTTGGCACCCAGGCTCGCTGGCGCAGCTTGGGTGCCTGGCTTGACGCATTGCCTCGCATCCTCATCCCATCCCCTCTCACATGGGGAACCGCTGGCAATTGCTTGTGTTCGGAAGCGCGCCTGGTGGTGATTGACCCGGCTCAGCACTGGTGTTTTTTTGCATGCACCTCACGGACAACGGTTTCCCGAAGAGGTGTCTTGCATTACTCATAAGTCAGAAATATAGGCGACACTTGGATGCCTGAAGAACGAGCGCACCAATTCTGGTCGAGCTGCAATGTCGGACAACTGATCATGCACCCGATCGGCCAGCTTCTCGCCACTGCGCAGCGGGCGGCGCGCTACGCCCGTGCGCTTGGTGTAGCTCCACACCAACTCGTCGGGATTCAAGTCCTGCGCGTCACCCGGCAGGAAATGCAGCGTCAACCTGCCCTTCAGGCTGTCCACGTCATCGCGCACGCCACGGGTCTTGTGAGCAGGCAAACCATCGAGCACCAGATGGATTGGACGGCGACGGCCCTTCATCATCAGCTTGAGCAGGGCCACGAACAATTCACCGTTCAAGCCGCCGCTGTACACGGCGAACCAGAACCCGCCCTTGCTGTTCACCGCCGAGGCCGCACTGATGCTCTGGCGCTGCCCCGGCACCGCGACAACCGGCGTGACGCCCTTGACGGCCCACGTCCGTCCTTGCACCGCATCGGCACGGAAGCCAGACGCGTCCCAGAAGTCAATCTCGGCCTTTTCCCGCTTGGCGTGCGTCACGATCGCCGGGTAAGTCTGCTTTTCCCACTGTGCTACCGCCAGTGGATCGCGCTGATAGGCGTGTTGCAGCGGCTTCTGTGGGCTCAGCCCCAGCCGCGCCAGCAACGTCCCGACGCTGGCCAGACTCAACCTTGCGGCACATTTCTTCTGGATCAGTTCACGCACTACCTGCCGCGTCCACAAACCGAAGGCGAAGCCATGCTGGCGAGGGTTCTTGCCATTGACCCAGCCCAACACCTGGCGCTCCTGCGCCGGCGTCAACGTCCGCGGACGACCGCTGCCCTTACGCTTCATCAATGCGCCAGCGCCGCCCTCCTGTGCTCGCGCCAGCACTTTGTACGCCCAGCCGCGATGCAGCCCGAACGACGAGGCCACTTCGGCCGGCGATTCGCCTTCGCCCATCCGTTGCAACGCCATCAGGCGCATTTCTTCCAGCGCTGCCCGCGATACCAAGCGTCCGTCTCTCTTCTTCATGGATGGTTGGACAGCAGACGTCGACATTTGCTCCCTAATTTACTGACTCATTAGTAAAAGACGACTCACCTGATGGGAAACAGATTTACCCAGCAAATCACTTGCCCGCAACTGGGAGCGCTCGGCAGCCGGAGCCGATGACCGCGCCTTTCTGAAGGAAATACATCGGCGTGGTCATTCCGGCTCCCGCTGCGCTAGGCAGCGACATCCGAAATGCTAGTCTGCCGATCCCGTCCACCTCCGGTGCTGCAATGAATCACTTATTTGGTAGCAACAGCTGGCTCTACATTCTGCTGGTCGGCTTTGTGGTCGGGCTGCTGGCGCGTTTCATTACGCCGGGTGCGCAACGCTTGGGCTGTCTGCTGACCATCGTGCTGGGCATTGCCGGTGCCGTGGTGGCCAGCTGGTTTGGCCGTTACATGGGGTGGTACCGCGCGGGCGAGCCGGCCGGCTTCCTCGGTGCGTTGCTCGGAGCGATTGCCATCCTGGCGCTGTTGCGGTTGTTCAGCGGCAGCAAGCGCTGAGCGCTTCACGGCGCGCCTGCTCTGTTGACCCACCACTTCATGACGCCCACTCGATCCATGACGTCACTTCATCCAGATACCGCGCGCGACGCGCTTCGCCTGCATTGGGCACAACAGGCGCTCAACGACCCACAAGCGTCGCTGCAGCGCGCCTCGGTCGATGCGGGGTTTCGCAGTTATTGGCGTACGCAGGGACGCGGTATGGATCGCATCTTGATGGATGCGCCGCCACAGCTGGAAAACGTTGCGCCGTGGCTGCGCATGCATGCGCTGTTGGGCGCACATGGCGTGCGCGTGCCGCAGGTGCTTGCCCCGGACCTGGAAAACGGCTTTTTGCTACTGGAGGATCTGGGCGTGCCAACGCTGGCACAGGTACTCACTGATGCCAACGCCGACGACTTGCTGGACGGCGCGATCGGCCAGCTGCTGTTGTTGCAAAAAATCCCGCCACCTGCCGATAGCGGCGTGTTCGGCGAAGCGCTACTGCAGCGCGATGCTAGTTTGTTCGAAGAATGGTTTTTAGATCGTCACCTGGGCGTGCAGCTGGACTGCGCCCATGCCGAGCAATTGCAATTGGTGCAGCGCCGTTTGATGGACAACGCGCTAGCCCAGCCACGCGTGTTCACCCACCGCGATTTCATGCCGCGCAATCTGATGCCGGCGCCCGATGGCCCGGCAGTGCTGGATTTTCAGGATTGCGTCATTGGCCCGATCGCCTACGACCCGATCAGCCTGTTCAAGGACACCTCGGTGAGTTGGCCACTCGCTCGGGTGGACGGCTGGCTGCAGCACTATCACGGGCGTGCATCGGCGGCCGGATTGCCGGTGCCGCCGCTGGCGCAGTTCCTGCGCGATGCAGACTGGATGGGCGTGCAGCGCCATCTGAAAAACCTCGGAATTTTCTCGCGCTTGAGCCATCGCGACGGCAAGCATTGGTATCTGGACAACGTGCCGCGTTTCATGGCGTATCTGGATGAAATACTGCCTCGCTACGCCGAGCTTGCGCCCTTGATCGGTTTGCTGGACGAGGTGGTCAAGCCTGCGCTGGCTGCGCGTGCGCAGCAGGCGACGACATGAAGGCGTTGATCTTTGCCGCAGGATTCGGCGAGCGCATGCGCCCGCTGACCGAGCATACGCCCAAGCCGCTACTGTCGGTCGGCGGCACGCCGTTGATCGTATGGCATCTGCGCAAGTTGGCGGCGCTGGGCGTGGACGAGGTGGTGATCAACACCTCGTGGCTGGCGGAGCAATTTCCGCAGGTGTTGGGCGATGGCAGCGCGTTCGGTCTTCGTCTGACCTATTCCTACGAAGGTGCGACGCCGCTGGAAACCGGTGGCGGTATGTTGCATGCGCTGCCGCTATTGGGCGATGCGCCATTTTTGTTGGTCAATGGCGATATCTGGACCGATTTCGATTTTGCCCGTCTGTCGCACGCCCCCGACGGGCTGGCACAGCTGGTGCTGGTGGATCAACCCAGCTACGCAACGCGCGCGGACTTTGCGCTGGATGCGGATGGCAACGTGCGCGCAGATCTGCCCGCGTCGCTGACCTATTCGGGTATCGGCATGTATCGACCTGCGCTGCTGCGCGATTGGCAATCGGTCATTGGCCAGTTGCCGGAGCAGCCCTGTACGGCACCGCGGTTTGCGTTGGCGCCGATCCTGCGCGCGCAGATGACAGCACGCTTGATCAATGGCATCCACCACTCTGGACGCTGGACCGATGTCGGCACGCCGCAGCGGCTGGCGGAGCTGGATGCTCAGTTGCTGCGCGACGGCAGCTGATCGCAACTTCGCACACCGACAATCTCGACGGATCCTTGCCCGCTTACCGTCGGCAGGACCTTCCGCGGCATGGACGTCGCCACGGAGCTTGCATGGACGTAGTTGCAGCGTGCCCCGCGACGGTGAGCGGGCAAGGGTCGTGCAGAACATCCGCACATCAGCAGCGCTACGATCTGCGATCCTCGAGCACACGCCGCAGAAAAGGCACCGTGATGCGCCGTTTAGCGGCCAGCGATTCGCGATCCAGGCGATCCAGCAAAGCGACCAGCCTGGCCAGTTCGCGCTCGCCATGCGTCAGCAGCCAGTCGATCGCCGCTTCGTCCATGGCCAGGCCGCGACGCTGCGCGCGGTCGCGCAGCACTGCCGCGCGTGCGGCATCGTCGAGCACCGGCAAGCCGATCCGGATGCATTGCGACAGCCGCGAACGCAGGTCCGGCAACACCAAGGCCAGCCCATTGGGCATCTGGCGCGCGGTGTACAGCAGGGTGATGCCAGCCGCGCGCGCGCGATTGTGAAAATCGAACAACGCCACTTCGTCGTCGCGCTGCCCGGCAATGCTTTCCACGCCATCCAAGGCGACCAGGCTGCGGCCTTCCAGCGCTTCGAGTGCATCGCGCAAGCGGCCGGCAGCCGCCTGTAGCGGCAGATACGCCGACATGCGCCCGGCCTGCTCGGCAGCGGCGCACAGCGATAGCGCCAGATGCGTCTTGCCGCTGCCGGCCGGGCCGGACAGATACAACCAATCGCTCACCTGCCCCGCAGCCAGCGCCTGCAATTGCGCAAGCAGGCCATCGGGCGCGGCGATGTAACTGTCGAAACGCTGATCGGGAGGCGCGCGCAACGCCAGCGGCAACTGCGGAACGCTCACAACCGATCCGCATCCTTGCCGGGGTCGATGATCACGCTGCGCTCGGTCGTGGACTGCAGCACAATGCCGGCGCGCTCGCCCGCATAGAAATCGCTGCCGGTGTATTGCTCATGCGCATAGCGCAGCAACACATTGGCCACCGCCGCAACCGGCAATGCCAGCAACATGCCGAGGAAACCGAACAACTGGCCGCCGGCCATCACCGCAAAGATCACCGCAACCGGGTGCAAACCGATCTTGTCGCCCACGATGCGCGGGGTGAGCACATAGCTCTCCAGCAACTGGCCGACGGTGAACACCACGCCCACGCCGATCAGCAACTTTAGATCCAGCCCCTGCGCCTGCACGATGGCCGCCAGCAACGCGAGCACGATGCCGGTGGTTGCGCCCAGGTATGGGATGAAGCTGATGAGGCCGGCAATGATGCCGATCAACAAACCCAGATTGAGCCCGATGATGGACATACCGGTGGCGTAGATCGCACCCAGCGCCAGCATCACTAAGAACTGGCCGCGGATGAAGCCACCGAGCACATCGTTGGATTCCCGCGCCAACCGGCTCACGGTGCCGATGTAGGCACGCGGGACGACGGCCGCCCCACGTTCGACCAGGCGGTCCCAGTCGCGCAGGAAATAGAACGCCAGGATCGGCAGCAGCGCCAGGTTGATCACCCAGTTCACCATCGCAAAGCCCGAGCGCGATACGTAGCCGAAGAGGGTCTTGGCGACGCCACCGGCCTGTTCCCAGTGGCTGCGGATCCAATCGATCAAGCGCTCCGGATCCAGCCAGGCCATCAGTTGCATGCCGGTCTTGGCTTCCAGCCACGGGATGGCCGTGCCGATCGCCCAGTTGCGCATCTGCGGCAGCGCCTCGATCAAGGTCATGATCTGACGTTCAATCATCGGCACCAGAATCATCAACGCCAGCACGAATAGCAGCGTGGCCAGCACGAAGACCAGCATCACCGCGGCATTGCGCGAGCGCCCTGCACGTTCGATGCGATCCACCAGCGGATCGCCCAGCCATGCCAGCAACAGCGCCAGCACGAATGGGGTCAGGATCGGCGCCAGCAGCGAGATCACCCACAACACACCGACAATCACCGCCGCCCATTTGAGGCGACGCAGGAACAGGGCAATTTCGGCTTCGGGAGTCAACGTCATTTCAGGCGGTACTCGGCGTGCTCGTTTTCGAGAATGATAGGGCCCTCGGTCGGTACCGAGACCGAAACCAGCGGGCTGTCGTCGCCGAGCATACGGTTGAGGCCGGAAATGCCCGTGAGAAGTTCCAGATCCAACTCCATGCGATCGCCATTGGCGCTGACCGGACGGATGCTGCGTAGCACCGACACGCCCTGCAACGCGGCCGACACGCGCAGGTAATCGTCGGCGCTGCTGATGCCGGTGATCACCACGCGGTAGACGCCGGGCACACCCGAATCCACCCGCTTGGCGTAGCGCTTGACCAGTGCATCGGCAGCGCCGTCGGCACCGGCAGCCATCGCGCGGCGCGCATCGCCGTCGCTGCTGGTCCAGCTGGACAACACATTGCCGTTGTCCACGAACACCCAGTCGGCCGTCCAGCCGGCAGCGTTGCGGTAGAGCTTGCCGATCAACTGCATCGGCGGGCTGTATTTGGCCGAGGCGCGCGCCACCGCAGCGGTGTCCTTGCGCCAGATTGCGCCGGCCAGCGCCTGCTCGGCAGCTGCGCCGCTCGGCAGACCGAGCCGGTAGCCGCGCTCGATGGCGCGGTCCAGCACGCTACGCGCCGCATTGGCCTGGGCCACCCCGACCAGACGCGGGCCGCTGCCGTCATCGATGGCCAGCCACAGCACCGGCTTGGGACGCGGCAACGGCCACACCGGCACGCCCAGCGCAGCGATCAAGTCATCCACGTCCGATTGCCGAAAGCGCGCCACCAGGGTGGTGCGGAAGGTCGGCGCGCCGGTGCGCGAGGTCCCCTGATCCTGCCGGTAGTCATAGTGTTCGACGTAGTTGGTCGCATTGCGCAGCGCCTGCGGCACGCCGGGGCGGCTCATCACGCCGCGGTCGCCGGAGACCTTGCCCAGCACCGCGCCCAGCGCGCGCGCCAGGGCGCCGGGGCGATCGGAGTCGCTCTGGCTGTTGACCGACACTTCGGCATCGTAGGCACTTTGCGCCTTGGCAACGTCGCCTTCGGTGCGCAGATCCGCCTGCGCAAAGGCCGGAGCAACGGGCATGGCGACCACGAGAGCGAGAAAGAAAGCGAGACTGCGGCGCATCGACGGTTCCATGACATAAGCGTATCCGGGTGAATTGTTGCCCGAATGGGACGCCAGCGCCAACGTGGCTGCTAAAATCGCCGCCTTTACAGCCGAGCCCTCCCCGCCCGTGACCAGCCCAACGCCCTCCAGTCCCTTGCCCATGACCTACCGCGACGCGGGTGTCGACATCGACGCCGGCAATGCCTTGGTCGAACGCATCAAGCCGCTGGTCAAGCGCAGCTTCCGGCCGGAGGTGATGGGTGGCCTGGGCGGCTTCGGCGCGTTGTTCGACCTGTCGGGCAAGTACAAGGAGCCGGTGCTGGTCTCCGGCACCGACGGCGTGGGCACCAAGCTCAAGCTGGCCCAGCAGCTCGGGCGGCACGACACCATCGGCATCGATCTGGTCGGCATGTGCGTGAACGACGTGCTGGTGCAGGGCGCCGAGCCGTTGTTCTTTCTGGACTATTTCGCCACCGGCAAGCTGGACGTGGACACCGCTGCGGCGGTGGTCGGCGGCATCGCGCGCGGCTGCGCGCTGTCCGGCTGCGCGCTGATTGGAGGCGAAACCGCTGAAATGCCCGACATGTACCCGCCGGGCGAATACGACCTGGCCGGCTTCACCGTCGGCGCAGTCGAGAAGTCGCAGTTGCTGGATGGCGCGCAGGTGCGCGACGGCGACGTGCTGATCGGCATCGCTTCGTCGGGCCCGCATTCCAATGGCTATTCGTTGATACGCAAGATCTATGAGCGTGCCGGTGCGCCGGCC
The DNA here is from genome assembly GCF_004136375.1 of Xanthomonas oryzae pv. oryzae. Taxonomy (NCBI): domain Bacteria; kingdom Pseudomonadati; phylum Pseudomonadota; class Gammaproteobacteria; order Lysobacterales; family Lysobacteraceae; genus Xanthomonas; species Xanthomonas oryzae. The sequence goes on along the minus strand of NZ_CP031697.1, from coordinate 1,445,827 downwards.
GAGCATGTGCTGGACGACGGCACCAAATTGATCGATGCGTTGATGGCGCCGACCGCGCTGTACGTCAAGCCGGTGCTGGCGCTGCTGAAGTCGCACGGCCAAGCGATCCATGCCATGGCGCATATCACCGGTGGTGGCCTTACCGAAAACATCATTCGCGTGATTCCCGACGGGCTGGGCCTGGACATCGACGCCAGCGCCTGGACGCTGCCGCCGGTATTCGCCTGGTTGCAGCGCGAAGGTGCGGTGGCCGATGCCGAAATGTGGCGCACCTTCAATTGCGGGATCGGCTTCGTGCTGATCGCCGCGCCCGCGGAAGCGGCTGCGCTGGAACAGGCGCTGGATGCGCAGTCGCTGGCGCATTGGCGCATTGGTCAGGTGGTGCCGGCACACGGCGACGAGCGCGTGCGCATCGACTGAGCGAGGAATCTGCATGGACGCGTCACCACTCCCACCGCCGGCGTTGGCGTCGGCCAGCGCCGATGACCTGCAGCATCTCAAGCTGTTGTCGATTTTCCATTACGTGCTGGGCGGTTTCACCGGATTGTTTTCGCTGATGCCGCTGATCCACCTGTTCATGGGGCTGGCCATCGTCACCGCGCGGCTGCCCATGAAAGACAGCACTGGGCAGACGGCACCGGACATGCAGCTGTTCGGCTGGATCTTCGTGATCATTGCAACGATGCTCATTCTGGGCGGCCTGACCATGGCCGGTCTCATGGCCTACGCTGGACGCTGCATCGCTCAGCGCAGGAAGCATCTGCTGTGCCTGATCGTGGCTGGCATTTCCTGTTCTTTCATGCCGTTCGGCACCGTGCTTGGCGTGTTCACGCTGGTGACGCTGCTGCGCCCGCAGGTCAAAGCACTGTTCGGCGCCGGCAACGCGGCTGTTTGAGACGTCTGTGAGCACAAGCGCCATGCGCCGCACGAAACTGGCTGCGTTGGCCGTCACCAGCGCGTTATTTGTGGCGACCTGGATCGCCCCGCTGTGGCCGGCCGAGCAGGCCTTGCATAGCTCGCTGACAGTGCTTGGGCTGATCGCGCTAGTGTGGGCCGACCGCCGCCGACCGTTGAACAATGGCGCGTTCGTAAGCATCTGCGTGTTCATCGGCATGCACTGCATCGGCGCGCGCTGGCTGTATTCCAACGTGCCTTACGAGCAATGGAGCCAGCAGCTCTTGCACTGGTCGCCCAGCGCCACCTTCGGCTGGACACGCAATCATTTCGACAGGCTGATCCATCTGCTGTTCGGGCTGTGCTTGACGCCGGCCATTGCGCAGCTGATGGTGCGGCTGTGGCCCAAATTGACGCTAGGGCAGACGTTCTGCCTCACTGTGATGAGCATCATGTGCGTCAGCCTGGTCTACGAATGGTTCGAATGGGGCATCGCCTTGCTGCTGTCGCCGCAGGCCGCGGAGGCCTACAACGGACAACAAGGTGACCCGTGGGATGCGCACACCGACATGCTGCTGGCCACCCTTGGCAGCCTGGCTGCCTACCCCGTTGTGAGGACGTTATTCAATGCACGCACCTGAGGCCCGCCTGCGCCTGGCCGTGCTGGCCTCCGGGCGCGGTAGCAATCTGCAGGCCATCGTCGATGCGATCGCCAGTGGGCGCCTGCGTGCCGAGGTGGTCGGAGTGTTTTCCGATCGCCCGCAGGCGCCAGCGTTGCAGAAGGTCGAGCAGAGGCGTCGCTGGAGCGCCAGCCCGCGCGATTTCGCCAACCGCGCTGCGTTCGACGCCGCACTCGGCGATGCGATCGCTGCGACGCAACCGGACTGGGTGATCTGCGCCGGCTATATGCGCATCCTGGGTGAGCCGCTGGTGCGCCGCTTTGCCGGGCGCATGCTCAACATCCATCCGTCGCTGCTACCCAAATACCGCGGCCTGCACACGCATGCACGCGCACTGGAGGCCGGCGATGCAGAGCATGGCGCCAGCGTGCACCTGGTGGTGCCGGAGCTGGATGCCGGCACGGTGATCGCGCAGGCGCGCGTCCCGGTGCTGCCCGGCGACAACGCCGAGCAACTGGCCGCGCGCGTACTGGCCCGTGAGCACCCGCTCCTACTGGCCACACTGCAACTGCTCGCCAGTGGTCGCGTCGCGGTGCAGGGCGATACCGTGCATATCGACGGTCAGTGCCTGTTTACGCCATTACGACTAGAGTCCGCAGACATCGCATTCGCCTGAATGCGGACACGCCCCCCTCATCCCGTCTCGGACATCCTTGCGGCCCCCGTGCCTGCTACCAGCGCATGAACGTCATCCCGATCGCCGCCGCGCTGTTGACCGTCGCCCTCCTCACCCAGGCCGGCAATGGCCGTGCGCAACAAGTGCCCGCTGCGCGTGTCCCGGCGACGCCCGCTCCGGTTGCGGCTCCGGCCGCTGCACCAGCATCGGCAACCGCCCTGCCCGCCAGCACCTGGACACCGCCGCCGCTGGAGCCGTTCGTGGCGACCTACCAGGCGTTCTACCGCGGCAAGGAGGCCGGCGATGCCACCATGCAGGTCAGCCACGGCGACGGTAGCCAGTGGCGCATCGACATGTCGGTGCGTGGCCGCAAGGGCTTCGCCAGCATTTTGGGCCTGAACCTGGAGCAGAGCACGGTGTTCCGCGTCGATGGAGACACGTATGTGCCGCTGAGCCAGAGCACGGTGCGCAAGGCGATGTTCTTCGGCAAGAAGGTCACCGGCGTCTACAACTGGCAAGCCGGCACCGCGCAGTGGAACGGGGACCTGAAGGAAGATCGCCAGCAGCCGATCCCCTTGCAGCACGGCGACCAAAGCGCGCTGTCGCTGAACCTGTCGCTGATGCGCGATGCGCAACCCGGGCGCAACCTCAGCTATCGCTATGTCGATGTGGGCAAGGTGCGCAAATACGACTACCGCGCTGCCGATGCTACCGAGGTGGTGCAGGTGGGCGATCTGAGCTACGACGCCCTGCGCGTGTATCGCGTCAACAGCGGCGACAACGAAACCATCCTCTGGATTGCGAACGGAGTTCCGACGCCGGTGCGCATCCTGCAACGTGACAAAGGTGAAGATCAGATCGATCTGCGCCTGGTCGAATACCAAGGAGCCTAAGCGATGAACCTCTTCTCCCGTACCAGCGCCGTGATCGCCGCCGCCGCACTGGCGATGTCCAGCCTGCCCGCGTTCGCCATGCAGCCCTTCCAGGCCGACTATTCGGCCAACTACATGGGCATGCAGGCAAACGGCACCATGACGCTGGCTGCTGCCGGCGCCAATCAGTGGCGCTATACGCTCACCATCCAGAACCAGCTGGCCAACTTGACCCAGAGCACGGTATTCGAAGAAGCCAACGGCCAACTGCGCCCGGTGAGCAGCAACGACACCTCCTCGATGATGGTCAAGCGCCGTAACGTCACTGCCAGCTACGACTGGAAGACCAGTCAGGCGACCTGGGGCGGCGACATCAAGCCGGACCGCCGCGGCCCGGTGAAACTGCAGCCCGGCGACATGGATGCGCTGCTGATCAACCTGGCGATCACGCGCGATCTGGCCACCGGCAAGCCACTCAACTACCGCATGGTGGACGAAGGCCGCGTCAAGCCGATGAGCTACAAGGTGGTCGGCAAGGAAACCATCACCGTCAACGGCAAACAGGAGCAAGCCACCAAGGTTTCGCGCGAGGACGGCGACAAGGAATTGATCGCGTGGGTGGTCAAGGATCTGCCGGTGCCGGCACGCCTGCTGCAGAAGGAAAAGGGCCAGGACGCGCTGGACCTGACCATCAAGGCGCTGCGTTGAGCGATCTTCGCCAGCCCGACCATGCGTCGGGGCGCGCTGAGGTGCATTGATGCTCAGGCAGGTAACGCACTGAGGTGCGTTGCTGATGAGCCAGGTAGCGGGGAACAACCGCCAACAGCAGTATGTTGGCAGTAGGTCGCCAATATGCGGATGCACACTTGATGCGGTTACCTCAATAGAAAGACCTGATTAGCCCTGACCATCAGCTGGATTTTTGTTGCAGTCCTGCAAATAGCTTCGTTTTACCGATGGTTTCCATGATGTCTGATCTTGGCGCTGCTGATGCGAGGAGCCGGTGCGCAGTTCTTTCAGCCAGGACCCCATGGCGGCCTGGCATTGGCCCGGTTTAGCGATAAGCGCGGAGGTGCTGCAGCTGAAGGTCGGGGCTAATCAGGTAGAAAGATGCTGTTGGCTCAGCACAGAAGCGTTTTCCCACTTTATTGGGAAATGCCTTTTTTATTGGCTCTTGCGATGACACACGAGCGGCGATCGCTGGCTGACGTGCCGGCGGAATTCCCACGCGTGAATTTGGTGGGCTGCGCTCTGAAGCTCAGGTCTAAAGCCTGGTGAGTCGAATGCGCGGAGTGCGGGGTGCCCTCACCGCTCGCGGGACACGCCGTAAACCCGTCCATGGGCGCTCGATGGCAGCATCCATGCCGCCAACGGTCCTGCAAGCGGCGAGGACACCACGCCAGAGCGTTTGCTGGCTGTTTTGTTGAAGGCGATGACACAGCAACCGGCGGATCTTCGGATCACCGATCGGCCCCCTATGCATTTCTTCTCGAATTTGCGCATTGGAAGGACGGACGAGGACACCGCGCAAGAGAATGTGCCGGCAGCTTTGCTGAAGCGAGAGAGCAGGGCAAAGCCCTCTGTCAGTGCTTTTCCAAACCACGTACACCGACCATCTCGACCGGTCCTTGCCCGCTCACCGTCGCGGGACCCTTGGCGGCATGGATGCCGCCACGGAGCTGACAAGGACGTACTTGCAGCGTGTCCCGCAATGGTGGGCGGGCAAGGGCCCTGCGCGAATCCTCAAACCAGCCGCTTTGCAATCAATCTATCTATCAGCGACGACCGATGACTTCTCAGGGCTTACCCGCTGCCTTGTCATCGCCAGTGGTGAACACGGTGCGGCAATCCACACGAATCTGCTGGTCGTTCTTGCGCCAATAAAACAGGTTGCAATGGCGCTTGCCTTCGACCGTCTTCTTCACCGCCACCGCATAGAACGATTGCGCGATCTCGTCGCGGCTGGCGGTGCCGTCGTTGTTCCAGTCCATGTCCTTGAACTCGACACCCTGCGTGATGGCCATGCCCACGCTCCAGGCATAGGCCAGCCACGCCAGGATCAGCACGATGACCCCGAGCAGGATCTTGCGCCGGGTAGTGAAACGTCCGCGCAGGATCATGCGGTGCGCTGGATGGTCGCGCCCAGCGCCCCCAGCTTCTCCTCGATGTTTTCGTAACCACGGTCCAGGTGGTAGATGCGGTCGATGGTGGTGTCGCCATCGGCCACCAGGCCAGCCAGGATCAGCGACGCCGATGCGCGCAGGTCGGTGGCCATCACCGGCGCGCCGCTCAGGCGTGCGGCACCACGCACGATGGCAGTGTGGCCTTCGACCTGGATGTCCGCGCCCAGGCGCAGCAGCTCGTTGACGTGCATGAAGCGGTTTTCGAAGATGGTTTCGTTGATCACGCCCACGCCGTCTGCCACGCAGTTGAGCGCCATGAATTGCGCCTGCATATCGGTGGGAAACGCCGGGTACGGCGCGGTGGTCAGGCTGACTGCGCGCGGGCGCTTGCCCTGCATGTCCAGCGTGATGCTGTCGGCGGTGGTGGTGATGGTGGCGCCGGCTTCGGTGAGCTTGTCCAGCATTGCATCCAGGGTTTCCGGGCGGGCGCGGCGCACGGTGACGCTGCCGCCGGTCATCGCCGCAGCGACCAGGAAGGTGCCGGTTTCGATGCGATCCGGCAGCACCGCATGGTGCCCGCCGCCCAGACGCTGCACGCCCTGCACCACGATGCGCGGGGTTCCGGCACCTTCGATCTGCGCGCCAAGTGCGATCATGCAGTCGGCCAGGTCGGTGACTTCCGGCTCCATCGCCGCGTTTTCCAGCACCGTGGTGCCCTCGGCCAGCACCGCGGCCATCAGCACGTTCTCGGTGCCGGTGACGCTGACCATGTCGAACACGTAGCGGCCGCCCTTCAGGCGCCCGTGGCTGGTGGCCTTGATGTAGCCGTTCTCCACGCTGATCTCGGCACCCAGCGCCTGCAGGCCCTTGATGTGCTGATCCACCGGGCGCGAGCCGATCGCGCAGCCGCCGGGCAGCGACACTTCAGCGGTGCCGTAGCGCGCCAGCAGCGGGCCCAGCACCAGGATCGAGGCGCGCATGGTCTTGACCAGCTCGTACGGCGCGATCTGATGCGTGACCGAGCGCGGGTCGACCAGGATCGAACGGCCCTTGGCCAGCGTGCCTTCGTCGATGGTGACTTCGGCACCCAGCTCGCTGAGCAATTTCACCATGGTGATCACGTCGTGCAGATGCGGCACGTTGCTGATCTGCACCGGCGCGTCGGCCAGCAGGGTCGCGCACAGGATCGGCAGCACTGCGTTCTTGGCACCGGAAATATTGACTTCGCCCTGCAGCGCTTGGCCGCCGGTCACTACGATTTTTGCCATGGGAATCTTAAGAAATCCGAAAAGAGAAGGTGTGGCGGGGAATGACGTGCGAGCGTTTCGGCCTCAGTGCAAACGGCGTGGCGCTGAGGCGCACAGATCGAACGACGCCGAGTGGGGCTGCAAGGCCCCAGCTGCAGTGATTAGGTGTTCGTGGACGGCCAGCGGAGGGCGCCATGATGCAGGTGCGTACCGCCCCGCCCTGGCTCATCTCGTCTGGCAGCAAGCGCAGCCAACGCGCTCAGCCTTCTTCAGGCGTCAGGGTCTTCAGCTGCAGCGCGTGAATCGCCCCGCCCATCAGCTCGCCCAGGGTCGCATAGACCATGCGGTGCCGCGCCAGCGGTGCCTTGCCGACGAATGCCGGGCTGACCACGGTGGCCTCGAAGTGCACGCCGTCATCACCGTGCACGTCGACGCGGGCTTCGGGCAAGCCGGATTCGATGAGTTTACGGATGGTTTCGGCGTCCACAGGGCGTTTCCTCATAAAATGAGCGCACATTCTACTCTTCACCCGAGTTCCCGCATGGCTGTCTCGCGCCTGCCTTCCGCCACCGTCAGCGACGCCAGTCTGGTTGCCAGCGGTCAGCGCGTGCTGGAGATCGAGCGCGAGGCGCTGGCCAACGTGGGCGCGCGCATCGGCAGCGAGTTCGCCGCGGCCTGCCGGCTGGTGCTGGCCTCGCGCGGGCGGGTGGTCGCCACCGGCATGGGCAAGTCCGGCCATGTGGCGCGCAAGATCGCTGCCACCCTCGCCTCCACCGGCACTCCGGCGTTCTTCGTGCACCCCGGCGAAGCCGGCCATGGCGACCTGGGCATGATCACCGAGGCCGACATCGTGCTGGCGCTGTCGTATTCGGGGGAATCGGACGAAGTGCGCATGCTGCTGCCGGTGCTCAAGCGCCAGGGCAACCCGATCATCGCCATGACCGGCCGCACCAGTTCCACCCTGGCCCAGGCCGCCGACGTGCACCTGGACGTCAGCGTCTCCGCCGAGGCCTGCCCGTTGCATCTGGCACCCACCTCCAGCACCACCGCCTCGCTGGCGATGGGCGATGCGCTGGCAGTCGCCTTGCTCGATGCGCGCGGCTTCACCGCCGACGACTTCGCGCGTTCGCATCCGGCCGGCAGCCTGGGCCGGCGCCTGCTGCTGCACATCACCGACGTGATGCATGCCGGCGACGACCTGCCGCGTGTGCGTGAAGACGCCAGCCTGAGCGAGGCGCTGATGGAAATGAGCCGCAAGCGGCTGGGCATGACCGCCGTGGTGGACAACGACGAGCGCCTGATCGGGCTGTTCACCGACGGCGACCTGCGCCGCGCACTGGACAGCGACATCGACGTGCGCAGCGCCGGCATCGCACAGGTGATGACGCGCAACCCGCGCACCATCGGCGCCGACCAGCTGGCCGCCGAGGCGGCGCGGCTGATGGAGGACTACAAGATCAACGGCCTGATCGTGGTCGATGCGCAGCAGCGCGCGGTGGGCGCATTGAACATTCACGACCTGTTGCGCGCCAAGGTGGTTTAACAGGTTCATTTTTCAACCGCCGGACCCCGTTCTTACCGATTCGTGCCGATGCCCTATTCCCCTTTGCAGCACCTTCCAGCCGAGCTGATCGAACGCGCCGCGCGCATCCGTCTGGCCTGTTTCGACGTCGACGGCACCCTGACCGACGGCCGCCTGTACTACGACCACGCCGGCAACGAGAGCAAGGCGTTCAACGTGCTCGACGGACAGGGCCTCAAGCAACTCGACCAGGCCGGCATCCATGTTGCGCTGATCACTGCGCGCGCCAGCCTGTCGGCGGAAAAGCGCGGCCAGGACCTGGGCCTGCACGTGCAGATCGGGGTGAAGAACAAGCGCATGGCGGTGCTGGCGCTGTGCCAGGAGCACGGATTGTCGCTGGACCAGGTGCTGTTCATGGGCGACGACCTCCCCGACCTGCCCGCCCTGCTCGCGGTCGGCCTGCCGGTGGCTCCGGCCACCGCACACCCGTGGATCGCCGAGCGCGTGCAGTGGAATACCCGTGCGCGCGGCGGCGAAGGTGCCGCGCGCGAGGTGTGCGATGTGGTGCTGGCCGCGCAAGGCCAGGTTGAGCGCATCATCGAAGGGTTTTCGGCATGAATTGGAATTGGCGCACCACCCTGGGCGTCACGCTGTTCGCCGCCGCCGTGATTTCCGGCTGGTCGGCATGGAAGCAGCGCGCCCGCCCTGCCGCTGCGGCCGTGCAGCAGTCCGGCGCCGATTACATCCTGCGCGACTTCGAGCTGATCGCCCTGAACAAGCAGAGCGGCAAGGAATCGATGACGCTGCGCGCGCCGGAAATGCATCGCAACCGTGCCGACCAGACCGCAGACATCACCACGCCGGTGTTTCTGATGCCCGACAACGCCAATCTGCCGTGGACCCTGCGCTCCAAGACGGGCTGGGTCAACCCGGACGGCACCCAGCTGCGTCTGCGCGGCGATGTTGAGGGCGACAGCCCGACCGGCGGCGCAACTCCGCCGACCACGTTCCGCACCCAGAGCCTGGACGTGTTCCCGCAACAGAACATCGCCAAGACCGACGCGCCAGTGACCATGACCCGCCCGGGTATCATGCAGAGCGGCGTCGGCTTTGCTGCCGACCTCAAATCACGCCAGTACAAGCTCCTTTCTCAGGTCAAGACCCGCTATGAACCGAATGCTGCCCGCTAAACTGGCGTTTGCCGCACTGCTGTTGCCTGCACTGGCAATGGCCAAGACCAGCGATCGCAATCAGCCGATGGCGATCGACTCCAACGCCAACGATTGCAACATGCTCGACGACAGCGGCAAGTGCCGTTTCAGCGGCAATGTGGTGATCACCCAGGGCACGCTGGAAATCCACGCCGACACCGCCGATATCTTCCAGAAGAACGGCCAGACCGATCGCGTGGTGCTCAACGGCAAGCAGGCCACGCTCAAGCAGGAGATGGACGACGGCGCGATGATGCACGGCCAGGCCGACAACATCGAATACAAGGTCGCCGATGACATCATCATCCTGACCGGCAATTACAAGGTCGATTCGCCCAAGGGCACCAACGCCGGCCAGCGCATGGTCTACAACACCAAGACCGGCAACATGCAAAGCGGCGGCGACGGCAGCCGCGTGCGCACCATTATCCAGCCGAAAAATGCGGCGCCTGACGCCGCAACGCCCGCCCCGACACCGGCTGCCAAGCCGCAGAGGAAGAAGTAATGCTGGTCGCCACTGGTCTGCGCAAGAAGTACAAGCAACGCGAAGTGGTCAAGGAATTCGGCCTCACGCTCGAGGCCGGCGAAGTGGTCGGCCTGCTCGGCCCCAATGGCGCCGGCAAGACCACCTGCTTCTACATGATCGTGGGTCTGGTCGAAGCCGATGCAGGGCGTATCGAATTGGACGGCCGCGACCTCACCGCCGAGCCGATGTACGCACGCGCCAAGTTGGGTGTCGGTTACCTGCCGCAGGAACCATCGATCTTCCGCAAGCTCACCGTGGCCGACAATATCCGCCTGGTGCTGGAGCTGCGCGAGGAACTCGACAACGCCGGCCGCGCGAAAGAACTGGTTTCGCTGCTCGAAGAACTGCAGATCACCCATGTGGCCGATCAACTCGGCGCCAGCCTCTCCGGCGGCGAGCGGCGGCGTTGCGAAATCGCGCGTGCGCTGGCGGCCAAGCCGCGCATGATGCTGCTGGACGAACCCTTCGCCGGCGTGGACCCGATTTCGGTCGGCGAGATCCAGCGCATCATCATCCACCTCAAGGAACGCGGCATCGGTGTGCTGATCACCGATCACAACGTGCGCGAGACCTTGGGAATCTGCGACCGCGCGTATATCCTCGCCGAGGGGGGCGTGCTGGCGCAGGGGGCACCAGACATGTTGCTAGCCAATCCCGACGTCCGTCGCGTGTATCTGGGTGAAACTTTCCGCCTTTGAGCGCGCCGCCGAGCAAACGCTTTTTTCAGTCAGTGCCCGCATGAAAGCTCGGCTCCAGACATCGCTAGCACAGCAGTTGGTCATGACGCCGCAATTGCGTCAGGCGATCAAGCTATTGCAGATGTCCACCACCGAGCTGGAAGTGGAAATCGCCGAAGCAGTGGAAACCAATCCACTGCTGGAATGGGCCGACGAAGCCGCGCATGCGGCCAGCGACACCGCGGTGGAATCCTCGCCGTCCGCGTCCACTGAAGAATCCCAGCGCGAAGAAGCCGCGCCTGCCGAGCGCGATGACGATTGGTCGCAGGACGAACTGCAGTGGACCGGCTCGGGCAGCGGCGGCAGTTTCGACGACGACGAGTCCGGCGGTGCCGCCGAGCGCGTCGCCGAATCCGAAACACTGGCCGATCACCTCTTGTGGCAGCTGCATCTATCGCCGTTGTCGCCACGCGACCGCCAGATCGGCGCGATACTGATCGACGCGCTGGACGAAGACGGTTATCTGCGCGAGCCGCTATCGGCCATTCTCGAAACCCTGGCGCTCGGCGCGGTGGTGGACGAGGCCGACGTGCTTACCGTCTTGCACCAGATCCAGCGCTTCGACCCGGTCGGTGTGGGCGCGCGCACGCTAGGCGAATGTCTGGCGCTGCAGCTGGCCGTGCTCGACCCCGCAACGCCGGGCCGCGAGCTGGCGTTGCAGATCGTCGCCGGCCCGCTGGAACGGCTGCCGCGCAGCGGCGTAGCCGGCCTGGCACACGAGCTCAAGCGTTCAGCCGCCGATGTCGAACAGGCGGTGCAACTGGTGCGCTCAGTGGACCCGCGCCCAGGCAAGCAGATCGGCGACCTGTCGCAAGATACCTACGTGGTACCGGACTGCGTGATCTGGCGTCAGCGCGGCGTGTGGCGGGCTTCGCTGGCCGGCCGTGCGCAGCCCAAGGTCACCATCCACCGCGGCTACGAAAACCTGATTCGCAGCTGCGGCGAATCCGACGCCGGCTACCTGCGCGGGCAGCTGCAGGAAGCGCGCTGGCTGCTCAAGAGCCTGGAAGCACGCGGCGAAACCCTGCTGCGGGTGGTGCGCTGCCTGCTGCAGCATCAGGCCGGGTTCCTGGAGTTCGGTGCACAGGCCCTGCGTCCGTTGACCCTGCGCGAGATCGCAGGCGAGCTCGGCCTGCACGAATCCACCATTTCCCGCGCGATCTCCCGCAAATACGTGCGCACCCCGCGCGGCACCATTGCGCTGCGCTCGTTCTTCGCCTCGGGGATCGACACCGACAGCGGCGGCGAGGCTTCCAGCACGGCGATCCAGGCCATGATCCGGCGCCTGATCGATGCGGAAAATCCGCGCAAACCGCTGTCCGACGCCAAGCTGGCCGATCTGCTGAAAACATCCGGCGTACCAGTAGCGCGGCGCACCGTTGCGAAGTATCGTGAGGCCATGAACATTTCCGCCTCCCACGAACGCGTCCGCATCGCCTGACGTTGCAACCACCGCAACGCCGGCCTGCGCCGGGTTAGTCGGATCACCGGAACGGTTCATTGGCCCACCGACCAATGGAGGTATCCGATGCGTATCGAGACGTATGGCCACCAGCTTGAAGTGACCCCCGCCCTGCGGGACTACGTTGCAAGCAAGCTGCAACGACTGCAACGCCATTTCGACCAGCACTGCGAAGTCCGAACGCAGCTGGCCGTCCGCAAGCCGGACCACCACGTGGTCGCCACCGTCAACCTTCCCGGTCGCACCCTGCACGCCGACGCCAGCGGCTCCACCATGTATGCGGCCATCGATCTGCTGGTCGACAAGCTCGACCGCCTGATGCTCAAGCACAAAGAAAAGAAATGTAACCACCACGCCCGCGAGGTGCGCGACAATCCCGCATGACGCTTCCCGCTTGATGCCCTCATGCCTTTAACCGATCTGATGGCGGCCGTGCGCACCGTGGTGTCGCCGGCCGCCGATCGCGACACCGTCCTGCGCACCGCCGCCGACCTGCTGTCCTGCCGTCAGGCCGGTGCCGACGAGCTCTATGCCAACCTGTGCGAGCGCGAGGCCCTGGGCAGTACTGCCATCGGCCACGGCATCGCCATTCCGCATGGGCGCTGCCCCAATCTCACTGAGCCACGCGGCGCCTTGCTGCGGCTGGACACGCCGGTGACGTTCGGCGGGGACGAGCCGGTGGACGTGATCTTCGCCATGGCCGTGCCGGCGCACTACACCCATCAGCATCTGATGCTGCTGTCGGAGCTGGCCGAACGGTTTTCCGATGCCGACTTCCGTCAGCGACTGCGCGCCGCGCCCAACGCCGAGGCCCTGATGGGCTTGCTCACCGACGTCCCCCCACCGCAGGCGAGCGCGGCATGAATACCAGCATCACCGCACGCGAGCTGTTCGACCAACAGCGCGACAAGCTGGCGCTGCGCTGGGTGGCCGGCCAGAAAGGCGAGCACCGCGAGATCCAGGCCGGCAGCAACAATGCGCGACGCCCGTCGCTGGCCGGCTATCTCAATGTGATCTATCCCAACAAGGTGCAGATCCTGGGCACGGAAGAGCTGGCCTGGCTGGACTCGCTGGATGCGCGGCAGCGCTGGGAAACCATCGAGAAGATCATCCAGGTGCAACCGCTGGCGCTGGCGATCAGCAAGAACCAGTCCTGCCCGGAAGACCTGGGCGCGGCGGCGGACGAATCCAACACGCCGCTGTGGATCTCGCCCAAGCGCGGCCATGAACTGCTCAATCACCTCTCCTACCACCTGGCGCGCACGCTGGCACCGCGGGTCACGCTGCATGGCGTGTTCATGGAGATCTATTCGATCGGCGTGCTGATCACCGGCGAGGCCGGCTCGGGCAAGAGCGAGCTGGCGCTGGAACTGCTCAGCCGCGGCCACCGGCTGGTGGCCGACGATGCGCCGGAGTTCACCCAGATCGCGCCCGATGTGCTCGACGGCACCTGCCCCGAGTTGCTGCAGGATCTGCTCGAAGTACGCGGCCTGGGCGTGTTGAACGTGCGCGACATGTTCGGCGACACCGCGGTGAAGAAAAACAAATACCTGCGCCTGATCGTGCACCTGACCCGGCCGATGACCGAGCCCACACCCTCCGGCTACGAGCGCCTGACCGGCGATTCCGGCAGCCGCCATGTGCTGGACCTGGACGTGCCGCTGATCACCCTGCCGGTGATGCCCGGCCGCAATCTGGCCGTGCTGACCGAAGCGGCCACGCGCCTGCATATCCTGCGCACCAAAGGCATCGATCCGGCGGCGATGTTCATCGCCCGCCACAGCAATCTGCTGGAGCGACGTACGCCATGAGTATCGCGCCCTCCACGCTGATGATCGTGAGCGGGCTGTCCGGCTCGGGCAAATCGGTCGCGCTGAAGACCTTCGAAGACCTGGATTACTACTGCTCGGACAATCTGCCGGTCGAGCTGCTGCCGGACTTCGTCAAAAGCCGTTTGCGTGGCAACCCCATCGGCAACCAGCGCCTGGCGGTGGGCATCGACGTGCGCAGCCGCAGCGACCTGACCCAGCTGGCGCAATGGCGCCTGGCCGCACAGGAATACGGCATCGAAGCGCTGCTGCTGTTTTTCGAGGCCAGCGACGAGGCATTGATCAAGCGCTACGCCGACACCCGCCGCCGCCATCCGCTCAGCCATCTCGGCCTGGCGCTGCCGGAAGCGATCACCCGTGAGCGTCAGTTGACCGAGCCGCTGCGCGTGCAGGCCGATGCCATCATCGATACCAGCACGCTCAACGTGCATCAGTTTCGCCGCCGCGTGGTCACCGAATTCGCGCTCGGCAGCAACGACCGCCTGTCGCTGCTGTTCGAATCGTTCGCCTACAAGCGCGGCGTGCCGGCCGAGGCCGATTTCGTCTTCGATGCGCGCGTGTTGCCCAATCCGCACTGGGACCCCGAACTGCGTCCGCTCACCGGCCGCGATGCCGGCGTGCGCAACTATCTGGACAACGAAGCCGACGTGCGGCGTTATAGCACGCAGATCGTCGACCTGCTCGACACCTGGCTGCCGCGGTTGCGCAACGACACCCGCAGCTACGTGACCATTGCCTTCGGTTGCACCGGCGGCAAGCACCGCTCGGTGTATATGGCCGAACGCATGGCCCGGCATGCACGCGAACAAGGCTGGCCGGAAGTGGCGACGTTTCATCGCGAGCAGGACTGAGGGGCCGGGAATCGGCAATGGGGATTCGGGAATCGTGACAGCGGCATCCTGCGAGGTGAGTGTGGTGCACCTACGTTGAGGACGACACGCTCGCTGGCCTTATGTTTAGGTTGCGATTGCCTGCGGGGGCTGGCGTCTGGCGGACGCTGCGCAGGCCGACAACGCTGCAGCTGACGCGACTGGATCGCCGACGTCCCGAAAACCGCTTGGCGTTTTCGTTCGGCGCGCGATGCAACGCTGCACGACCAATGCGTTGGCGCCGTCACACCCCATGCGTCGAGGGGATTGCGCCACGCATGGCGACATGCCCCTACTCGCTGGAGGAAAATTGGCAGCGCTCGCTTGCGATGCAGGCCGCACTGCTGACGCTGCACAAGTCGCGGATCGGCGCTACGTATGCAGCGCACAATGGCGACACCTGTTGCCGCCGCTTCGCTGCAGCGGTCCCAAGCGGCTATTGAGTTCGCGACGCATCTGTGCCGGCAGACGCTATCGCGCAGTCATGCTGACCTGTTAACGTTTCGGCATGGCCTGTGGCATTCTCCTGATTACTCATCCCGGCATCGGCGCCGCGTTGTTGAACGTGGCGACAGGCCTGTTGCGGCAGTTGCCGTTGAAGACCGAAGCATTCGATGTGCCGTTCGATGCAGACCTGGACGCGTTGCTGCCCCAGGCGTCGTCGGCGATGCGCAGAGTCGACAGCGGCGACGGCGTGCTGGTCATAACCGACCTGTACGGCGCCAGCCCCAGCAATCTCGCCAATCGCCTGGCCAAGCTGGGCACACCGGTTCGCCGGGTGTCCGCACTGAGCCTGCCGATGCTGCTGCGGGTGATGAACTACCCCGAACAAGGATTGCAGGAGCTGCCCGCCACTGCGGCGGCCGGTACTCGCAATGGAGCGATCATCGACGATGCTTGAACGCGAACTCATAGTTTCCAACCGACTCGGACTGCATGCGCGGGCCACCGCCAAGCTGGTGCAGACGTTGTCGTCCTATCGCAGCAACGCCACCCTGGCAGCCAAGGGCCGCGAGGTGAATGCCAAGAGCATCATGGGCGTGATGTTGCTGGCCGCCGGCCAAGGCACCAGCGTGGTGGTGCGGCTGGACGGCGAAGACGAAGCCGAGGCCCTGCAGGCGCTGGTTGACCTGTTCGAACGTCGCTTCGACGAGGACAGCTGAGCATGCGCGGCGTCGTTGCCGTTGCGACCGACACGGCGCCGCTGCGCCGGGCAGACGCGTGAGCCTGCGGTTACGCGGACATGGCGCTGCGCGCGGCAATGCACTGGGCCGCGCGCGCGTGCGCCAGAGCCACACGCTGGAAGTGGCCGAGCAACGTGTGCCCGCCAATCAGGTAGAGACGCAGCTGCAGCGATTGCATGCAGCGATCGAATCAGCGCGCGGCGAAATGCAGCAGCTCCGCGACCGTCTGCACGGCGCGCTCGCACGCGAAGTGGGCGAATTTCTCGAACTGCATGCGCTGCTGCTCGACGACCCGGAGCTGCTGCAAGGCCTGGATGAGTTGATCCGCACCCACCGTTACAGCGCCGACTATGCCTTGCGCGTGCAGCGTGATCGCTTGGCGGCCGTATTCGACGGGATGGAGGATGCGTACCTCAAGAGTCGCATGGACGATCTGGATCACGTGATCGGCCGCATCCATGCGTTTTTGCACAAGCGCGCGCCCGACTTGAAGGGCGTGGCCGGCGAGATCCTGGTGTGCGACAACGTCGCCCCGTCCGAGCTGGCGCAGCTGCAGGCGCAAGGGGTCGTCGGCATCGTCACCACGGCCGGCAGTGCGCTGTCGCATAGCGCGATCCTGGCGCGCAGCCTGCACCTGCCGTTGGTGGTCGGTGTGAGCGAGGCGGTGCAGCGCATCGAAGATGGCGATGTGCTGATCGTCGATGCCAGCTCGGGCCAGGTGATCGTCGACCCCAAGCCCGAACATCTGCGCGACTACCGCGAGCGCCTGCGCGCGTTGGCCAAGGAACAGCGCGAGCTGGGGCGGTTGCGCTCCAAGCCCACGCGCACGCGCGACAACGTCGATATCACCCTGCTGGCCAACGCCGAATCGCTGGAAGACGTGGCAAAAGCGCATGCGCTCGGCGCCAGCGGTTTGGGCTTGTATCGCACCGAATTCCTGTTCCTGCAGCGCAACGAACTGCCGGACGAAGACGAACAGTTCCATGCCTATCGCGATACCGTGCTGGGCATGAGTGGCCGCCCGGTCACCATCCGCACGCTGGATCTGGGCGCCGACAAGGCCGACCGCACCGGTCTGACCCTCGTTGATGAGGACAACCCTGCGCTGGGCCTGCGCGGCGTGCGGCTGTCGCTGGCACGGCCGGCGGTGGCACAGACGCAATTACGCGCGATTCTGCGTGCGTCCGGCTACGGGCCGGTGCGCATCCTGGTGCCGATGGTCAGCGGCCGCGAAGAAATCCTGCTGCTGCGCAAGCAGTTGAAGAAGCTCACCGCGCAGCTGCGCGAGGAAGGCCACGAGATCGCCGAGCACATTCCGCTGGGTGCAATGATCGAAGTGCCGGCCGCAGCATTGGCGCTGGATTGCTTCATCGACGATATCGATTTCCTGTCGATCGGTACCAACGACCTGGTGCAGTACCTGCTGGCGGTGGATCGCAACAACGAGGCACTGGGCGAGCTGTATTCGCCCTTGCATCCGGCGGTGTTGCGGTTGATCGCGCAGGTGATCGCCACCGGGCGCACCCATGGCAAGCCGGTGGCGGTGTGCGGCGAGATCGCCGGCGACCCGTGCTTCGTGCCGATGCTGCTGGCGTTGGGGCTCACCGAGTTCAGCCTGCATCCGGCGACCTTGCTGGAAGTGCGCCGCGCGGTGCGCGACATCCATCTGGGGGAGTTAGGAGTTCACGGCGAAAAATTGCTGCGCGCCCGCGACCGCAAGGGCATCGAAAAATGGTTGGCGGGCCATGCACAAGGGCTGCTGCGGTAATTGCTGTGTGCGGCGCACGCAACCGTCAGCAACGTGGCTGATGGCTTAAAGCCCACGCATTTGGTCCTCGATAAGCGCTTCGACGATGCTGCCTACCCAGCCAATCGCGCACCGTTCCCCAAACGTTTCCAGCAGCCCTCGCCGCCTGGATGTGTCCATTGCGCACGCACTGCGCAAACACGCTGCAGCGACACTGTATGTTTGGTCACCATGTGCAAGCGATAATGCCGCGCTGACCCAGCACCGCGTCTTCCACGCATGACGCGTCCACTCTTCCGGGGAGCCGCATGGCCGAAGCCGTCCGCCACGACAGAACCGCGCGCCAGCTCCGCTTGCTGTCCGACGCGCTGGATAGTGGACGCCTGGGGCCGGTACGCCGGTTGGTCAATACGCTGGCGCCAGCGGAGATCGGCAACCTGCTCGAATCGCTGCCGCCAGGCAAGCGCGAAGTGGTGTGGGGGCTGGTCGATCCAGAAGACGATGGCGAAGTGCTGCTGCACGTCGGCGACGAAGTGCGCGAAAGCCTGCTGGCCGACATGGACCCGGACGAGATCGTGGCTGCGGTCGAAGACCTGGACATCGACGATCTGGCCAACCTGGTCGAAGACCTGCCCGACACCGTCATCGACGAAGTGCTCAAGTCGATGGACCGCGAAAACCGCGAGCGCCTCGAGCAGGTGCTGTCGTATCCGGAAGACACCGCCGGACGTCTGATGAATCCGGACGTGGTCACCGTGCGCGCCGACGTCAACGTGGATGTGGTGCTGCGCTATCTGCGCCTGCGGGGCGAGCTGCCCGACCACACCGATCACCTGTACGTGGTGAGCCGGCGCCATCAATACCTGGGCCGGGTGCCGCTGGCTGCGCTGGTGACCCATGAAGACAGCACCCCGGTCAACCGGCTGATCGACGACGAGCAGCCGGCGATCGATGTCGGCGATGGGTCCGACGAAGTGGCGCGGCGCTTCTCCGACCACGACTGGATCTCGGCGCCGGTGGTGGACGACAACAACATCCTGCTCGGCCGCATCACCATCGACGACGTGGTCGACATCATCCGCGAGCAGGCCGAGCACCAGGCCATGAGCGCAGCCGGCCTGGACGAAGACGAAGACATGTTCAGCCCGGCACGGCGCGCATTCCGGCGCCGCCTGATCTGGCTGAGCATCAATCTGTGCACCGCGTTTCTGGCCTCCAGCGTGGTCAGCAGGTTCGAAGGCAGCATCGAAAAACTGGTGGCGCTGGCGGCGCTGATGCCGATCGTGGCCGGCATGGGCGGCAATGCAGGCACCCAGGTGTTGGCACTGATGGTCCGCGGCTTGGCGCTGGGCCAGATCGGCTCGTCCAACGTGATGACCTTGCTCAAGAAGGAGCTCACTGTCGCGCTGATCAACGGGCTGTGCCTGGGCATCGGGCTTGGCGTGATCGTGCTGGTCTGGTTACGGCAGCCGATGCTGTCGCTGGTGATCGGCACCGCATTGACGGTGAACATGCTCACTGCCGCTTCCGGCGGGGTGCTGGTGCCGGTGACGTTGAAACGCTTGGGCTTCGATCCGGCATTGGCCGGTGGCGTGATCCTGACCACCTTGACCGACGTGATGGGCTTCCTGAGCTTTCTTGGCCTGGCCACGTTGATCCTGCTGCCCTGACCTGCAGCGATTGCGATTGCATTGAACCCATGTGCCGTGCATGCGATGACGACAAGCAGATGAATATTCGACAGGAATCGCCGCGCCGCGACAGCCCAGCGCACCGGCATGCGGTAATACTGCAACCATGTAATCGGTCGGGAGAGCTGCGTGATTCGTCGTTGTCTTGTTGTCATTGTTCTTGCGCTACTGGTGGCTGGCTGTTCCAGCATGGCTGGGCGCCGCCACAACGAACGCCGCGGCCACTTCGTCACCCGCACGCTGAAACTGGAAGGGCGCCTGTACCGCTATCAAGTGTTCGTGCCGGCGTCCAAGGTGCCGCAGCCGCGCCCGATCGTGCTGTTCCTGCATGGATCGGGCGAGCGCGGCGATAACGGGCGCGACCAGGCCGAAGTTGGCGTGGGCCCTTATCTGAGCCAACACACCGCCGACTTTCCCGCACTTGTGGTGCTGCCGCAGGTCCCCGACGACGAAGAATGGCTGGGCGTCAACGCGCGCATGGCGATCGCCACGCTGGATGCGGCCAGCGCCGAATTCAACGCCGACCCGCAGCGCACCTACCTCACCGGCATCTCGATGGGCGGCTATGGCGCCTGGGAAATCGGGCTGATGCAGCCGCAGCGGTTTGCGGCAATCGTGCCGATCTGCGGCGCACTCAAGGCACCGCGCGATGAGCGCCGTACCTTGTACGTCAGCCTGGTGGCGAAGGAAGCGGACCCGTACACCGCGGCAGTGACCCAGCTCAAGCACGTGCCGATCTGGATGTTCCATGGCGCCAAGGACGATTCCGTACCGCCGCACGACGACCGCGCGCTGTATCGCGCCGCGAAAGGCGTCGGCGCCAATGTGCGTTACAGCGAATATCCGGAAGGCAACCACAACGCCTGGGACGCAACCTACGCGGACCCGGCAATGTGGAAATGGATGTTCAAGCAGCGCCTGCGCTGACACTGCGCAACGCCGCGCGGGCGCGGTGCCCGCGCGATGGCATGACACCGCCAGCGCGCTTCAGTGGTGATAGCCATTGTCAGTGGTGACCTTGCCGCGGAATACGTGGTACGACCACACCGTGTAGCCCAGGATCAATGGCAGCAACATGACCAGCCCCACCATCACAAACAACTGCGACGACGGCGGCGCGGCGGCTTGCCAGATGGTGTAGACCGGCGGCACCAGATACGGCCACATGCCCAGCACCAGCCCCAGGAAGCCCAGCACGAACAGGCCCATCGCCAGCAGGAATGGCAGCGCCTCCGAGCGCTCCGCATCGGTGGCACGCCACAGCGCGAACCCCACGATGGCAACCAGCAGCGGCACCGGCATCAGCCACAGGTAATGCGCGCCACTGAACCAACGCTCCATCACGTGCGATTGCAGCGATGGCAACCAGGCGCTGACCAGGCCGATGAAGGTCAACACGCTGATGGTCAACGGCCGGCTCAGCTGCCGCGCCAGCTGCTGCACATGGCCTTCGGTCTTGAGGATCAACCAGGTGCTGCCGAGCAGTGCATAACCGAATACCAGGGCGGCGCCGGTCAGCATCGCGAACGGACTGAACCACCCCCAGATGCCACCGACATAGCGATCATGTTTGATCGGCAGGCCTTGCACCAATGCGCCCAGGATCACGCCCTGCGCGAAGGTGGCCAGGATCGAACCGACGGCGAACGCATGACTCCACAAACGCCGCGAGCGATGCGCCTTGAAGCGGAATTCGAACGCAACGCCGCGAAACACTAAGGCCATCACCATCAACAGCACCGGCAGATACAGCGCCGACAAGATCACCCCGTACGCCTTGGGAAATGCGGCCAGCAGTCCTGCCCCGCACAGCACCAGCCAGGTTTCGTTGCCGTCCCAGATCGGCGCGGCAGTGTTCATCATCAAATCCAGCTGCGCTTCGTCCTTGCGGAACGGCGCCAGGATGCCGATGCCCAGGACGAAGCCGTCCAGCACCACGTACATCAGCACCCCGAAGCCGATCACCGCAAACCACGCCACCGTCAGTACCGTCGCCATGTCCATCATGCCGCTCCATCGATCGGTGCATCCGCTGCCGAAAGCGGGCGTGCCGGCGTGTGTTCGCCATGATCCAGATGCGGCGCGTTGGCATGTGGGGTGGGCCCTTGCTTGCCGATCTTGACCAGGTACCAGATGCCCCAGCCGAACACGAACGCGTAGCCAGCCACGTACACCACCAGCGAAATGGTGGTCATCAGCGCAGACTGCGGACCCACCGCATCGGCGGTGCGCAACAAGCCGTAGACCACATAGGGCTGCCGGCCGATCTCGGTGACGAACCAGCCGGAAATCAGCGCAATGAAGCCGCTCGGCAACATCCAGCGCCAGGTCGCCAGCAACCAGCGCCACTGCACCAGCTTGCCGCGCCACAACGCGAACGCAGACACCCAGGCAACCAGCAGCATCAATGAGCCGATCCCCACCATGATGCGAAACGCGAAGAACACCGGCGTCACCGGCGGGCGCTCGCTTGCCGGCACCGAGGTCAGCGGCGCGATGCTGCCGTCCAGGCGGTGGGTCAGGATCAGGCTGCCCAGGCGCGGAATCGCCACCTCGTCATCATTACGCTCGGCCTGTGCATCGGGCAGCGCAAACACCACCAGCGGAAATCCCTCGCCCGGCTGTTCGGCATGCCAATGCGCTTCCATTGCGGCGATCTTCATCGGCTGATGCTTGAGCGTGTTCAAGCCCTGCATGTCGCCGACGAAGATCTGCAGCGGCACGGTGATTGCGGCAAACACCACGGCCAGCTTGAGCATGCGCAGCCCGGCGTCGCGATGCACACCGCGGTGCAGATACCACGCGCCCACTGCACCCACCACAAAACAGGTGGTGATGAACGAGCCCAGCGCCATATGCGCTAGCCGGTAAGGGAACGAGGGGTTGAAGATGATCTTCAACCAATCCACCGGATGCACGATGCCGCCGATCACATCAAAGCCCGCAGGCGTCTGCAACCAGCTATTGGACGAGAGAATCCAGAACGTGGAGACCAGCGTGCCCAACGCCACCATGCAGCTGGAAAAGAAATGCAGGCGCTCGGAGATGCGCCCCCAGCCGAACAGCATCACGCCCAGGAAACTGGCTTCGAGAAAAAACGCAGTGAGCACTTCATAGCTCAGCAACGGCCCGATCACGCCACCGGCAATCCGGCTCAATTCCGGCCAGTTGGCGCCGAACTGGAAGGCCATCACGATGCCGCTGACCACGCCCATGCCGAATGACACCGCGAAGATCTTCTGCCAGAAAAAATACAGCTCGCGCCAGACTGGCAGACGCGTGCGCAGCCAGCGCCATTCCAGAAATGCCAGCAGACTGGAAAGCCCGATGGTGAATGCCGGAAACAGCACGTGGAACGCGATGACGAACCCGAACTGGATCCGGGATAACAGCAGTGCGTCCATGGAGCACACTCCAGGAAAAAGTGATCGTCGGCGTGCAAGCTGCAGGTCGATCGCCAGGATGCAGCGCATTGGGCGATCGCGAGCAGGCTGCTGCGCTACGTGATCATGATAGGGACGGTTGGGCCCGTTCCCGATGCGACACGGCGTCGCATCTGCGGCAATTTGCCGCTCTTGTGACAGCAACGCGTCGTGATGCCCCTCCCGTCATGCAGGAGGCCCTGCTCCGAATACGGTGGCGGACACGCAGCCCTGCGCCCTTCCTGCCGCGCCATGGATTGAGCGATGCGTAGCCGGCCTGGGAGATGTCGGGATGGCTGAAATGGTGGCTCTCTGAAAATTTGAGTGGGTAGGATTTCGGGTGGTTTACCACTGACGCGGGGATTGGGATGACGGCCAAGGTGTTTGAAGCGGCGCTGGGGATCGGCGCGCCGTGGTCGGTAGGCGCGGTCGAGTTCGACGAAGCGACCAAGGTGTTGACGGTGCCGGTGGACTTCAAGCCGGGCACGAGGTTCAAGGTATCGGGCCAAAAGGGGCTGCATCCGGTTCATGACACCGTGGTCAAGACCTACCGGCACCTGAACTTTTTCCAGCACGAGTGCTACCTGAAGGTTCGCACGCCGCGTGTGAAGCTTGGGGACGGATCGGTTCGCCTGGTCGAGCCGGACTTCGCTGGGCGGTTGTCGGGCTTCACGCTGTTGTTCGAGGCGCTGGTGCTGATGTTGTCGCAGCAGATGCCGTTCGCGGCCGTTGCGCGCATCGTGGGCGAGTCGGCGTACCGGTGCATGCAGGTGTGCAACCGCTACGTCGAGATGGCCCTGGAGCAGGCCGACTTCAGCGACGTCACGTCGCTGGCCATCGACGAGACGTCGCGCGCTCGCGGCCACGACTATGTGACCTTGGCTGCCGACGCCCAGGCGCGACGCGTGATCTTCGTGACTGAGGGGCGGGACGCCAAAGCCGTGAAGGCGCTGGCTGACGATCTGGCAGCTCATGGCTGCCCTCCCGAACAGATCACCTCGGTGAGCATCGACATGTCGCCCGCGTTCATCAAGGGCGTAAGCGAGCAGTTGCCCAACGCGCAGATCACCTTCGACAAGTTCCACGTTGTCGGACATGCGAACGCGGCCGTGGACAAAACCAGGCGCATCGAGCAGCGCACCGAGAAGTCCCTCAAGGGCATGCGCTGGACGCTGCTCAAGGATGTCTTCAGCCTCAAACCGACGGCCGGCGCAGCATTGCACGGGCTGATCACGGCACCCAAGCTCACACGGACGGCCCGCGCGTGGCTCTACAAGGAGCAGTTGCGCGAGGCGCTTGACCGAAAGCAGATCAACGTGATGCGCGAGAGGCTCAAGCACTGGTGCGTCTGCGTGATGCGATCCAAGGTCGAGGCGATGAAGGAAGTCGCAGCCCTCGTGCGCCGCCACATGGACGGCATCGTCGCCTGGGCGCAGACCCGTCAGACCAACGGCTTCCTTGAAGCCATCAATGGCCTGTTCCAGTCCGCCAAGCGCAGAGCTCGCGGCTTCAAACGCCTGTCCACCATCAAGACCGTCATCTTCCTGATTGCCGGCAAGCTGGACTTCCAAACGTTCAACCCGCATGCCCGGCAACCCACTTGAAATTCAAGAGAGCCGAAATGGTTGAGCATCAGATAGGCGGCGCCGGCGTTGGCCGCGATGTCCAGACGCCTCAGCCGCAATGCCTGGCTGCGAACCCGGCGTGGTCCAAGCATATGCGCGCCTTCCAACGACAGGATGGAATGCCACGGCGAGAGCCAGCTGCTATCCGCCCATATTTGCAGGTTCATTGGCACCCCGCTCCCAGACCGGCGGATTACCGCTGCGCGCGTCTTGATCGACAGACGCGCTGCCATGCGCCGTGATTGGTCCCCACACCTGAATCGGGACACCTCAACACCGCAACCAACCGCGGTTGCGATTCCCGGTTGATCATCGGTCCTCAGCGCGGCGCGCGCATGTAGTAGCTGATACGTCCGTGATTGGACACGACGCGCCAGCGCAATGACGCGGCCCCCATCGGTTACATCCGCGAACGGAAGCGTCGCGCAACTTCGCTGACCACTGCGATGACGGCGGTCAGAGTGACCATCGACAGGAACTGCGCGCGCGTGTCGGCCGAATAGGCCAACAATCCGAAGATCACCGCCAGGATCGCCAGCGCCAGCACCGTCAGAAACGGAAAGCCGCGCATGCGGAACGGCAACGCGAGACCGGCGCGGTCGGCGCGGGCGCGCAAGATCAGTTGCGACACCAGCGAGATCGTCCACACCAGCAGGCAGGTGGCGCCGACGATGTTGAGCAGCATCGGCAACACCTTGTTCGGATACAGCAACTCCAACGCGGCGGCAGCGAAGCCGAACAACACACTGGCGATCACCGCCACCAGCGGCACCTGCTCGCTACTGGTCCTGGCCAGCACCCGCGGCGCTTCGCCGCGCTGTGCCAGCGAGAAGATCATCCGCGATGCGCCATACAGATTGGCATTGAGCGCCGACAGCAGCGCCACCACCGCCACCAGGGTGATTGCCGTGGCGGCACCGGGAATGCGTGCCACTTGCAGCACGGCAGCGAACGGCGAGCTGAGCGCCGTGCTGGTCCACGGCACCACCGCCACGATCACGCTGATCGAACCGATATAGAACACCAGGATGCGCCCGGCCACGGTGCGGATGGTACGCGCCAGGCTGCGGCCCGGGTCGGCGGTTTCCGCTGCGGCCACCGCCACGATCTCGGTGCCGCCGAAAGCGAACACCACCACCAGCAACGCCGAGCCGATACCGGCCAGCCCCTTCGGCGCAAACCCGCCGTTCTGGGTGAAATTGGACAGCCCCGGTGAAGTGACACCAGGCAACCAGCCGGCCAGCAAGGCAATGCCGATCAGCAAAAACACCACGATCGCCAGGACCTTGAGAATGGCGAACCAGAATTCGAACTCGCCGAAGTTGCGCACGCCGAGCAGATTGATCGCAGTGAACGTGGCCATGAACAGCAACGCCAGCAGCGGCACCGGCAACGCCGGCCAGACCGTCGCCAGCAGCCCAGCCGCACCGACTGCTTCGGCCGCGATCACCACCACGATCTGCAGCCACCACAACCAGCCCACTGTTGCCCCGGCGGTCGGACCCATCGCATCGGCCGCGTAGACCGAGAATGCGCCGCTGGTCGGCTTGGCGGCCGCCATCTCGCCCAGCGCGTTCATCACGATGATCACCAGGCCACCGGCGATCAGGTAGGACACCAGCGCGGCCGGCCCGGCCGCATGGATGCCCACGCCCGAACCCAGAAACAGCCCGGCGCCGATCGCCGTGCCCAGCCCCATCATCATCAATTGCCGCGGCTTCAGCGCATGACGCAGTACAGGTGCGGCGGACGCAGCGGTCTCAGCAACGGGGTCGGTCGGAAGCGGCATGGACAGGCTTGAATGACGTGAATCGCGCCACGATACCGCGTCGCGGCGCCTGCCGCGCCTCTTGACGCCAGCCTGGAGAAGGAGTGGCCAAGAGCGGCTAACAAAACGTCGCGAGCTGTCGTCAGATGAGCGCGAACGACGCTGAGGAACCGGAGCGTACGCGTGGTACATGCCGATTCCGACCACCGGCCGCGCCCGCTTGGCGGTGAGCGCAGTCGTTTTGTTAGCCGCTCTCAGCCGCGCAACGATCGCAATCGTGGCTGTGATGTCTCCGCATACTGATCGCAACTGCGGGTATGGGCCGCAACTGCGCAGGCATGGCGACCGCAACTGCTACAACACGGTATGCAAGTACGCGTTGCAACAGCTGCATCGACTGCTGCGGGAGTGCGCTGTCCGGCTGTCACTGGCAAGGCCGCTTGCGACTCTGACGCAACGCATCAGAGCGCTCACGCGCCGACTGCCGCAAACCGATGGTTACTCCCAGAGTGCGGAATACGCGTTTGCTACTGGCACATCACTGGGCACCAACTGCGCGCTTGAAGGTGGTCCGCGTCGACGCTCGAACTTGCATTACCGGAAATGGGCTGAACGCATGCGCCGATAGAAGCCCATGACACTGCAATTCTGCCCACCGCCTGTGTCCAACGCGCGAATTGATGACCTCTGCCCAAAGGGACATCGTCGCGGCAGGCACGGATACGCAAAGCGGCATGTCGGCTCGCCAGCTATAGCCGCACCCGCACCTGGCTCACTCAAACAGCGCGATTGGCCAGCGCCGACGAACGCACCATCTGCCTACCGGGCCGCGGCGTCTGATCGTCCAGGAAGTTGCCGACCAGGCGCATGCAGGCAACGCGTTCTTCCACGTGCGGCATATGGCTAGAGTTGGCGAACACATGCCAGCGCGCATCCGGAATCAACCGCGCATACGGCTCGACGGTTTCCGGCGTGGCTTCGTCGTACTTGCCCGAGAGCACCAGCGTGGGTGCGGTGATGCAATGCAGGCGTTCGATGATGCTCCAGTTGCGCAAACTGCCCACCACGTGGAATTCGGTCGGCCCGTTCATGGCGTGATACACGGTCGGGTCGGCATCGACGGCGGCGAACGTGCGCGCCACCTCGGCAGGCCATGGCAACAAGCGACAGACGTGCTGCGCGTAGAACACCTGGCTGGCGGCGCGGTAGGCCGGGTGGTCCAGCGTACCGGCAGCTTCATGCGCATCCAGCGCAGCCTGGATGTCGTCGGGCAAACGCGCACGTAGACGTAATGCAGCGGCCCGCCACAAGCCCATCGACGCTGGCGAATTGGCGATCACCAGCGCGCGCAGGCCGGCTGGACGGCGCACGGCATGCTCGGCCGCCAGCATTCCGCCCCAGGATTGGCCCAGCAAGGCGTACTGCGACAGCGCGAGATGGGCGATCAGCGTCTGCAGCTCGTCCAGAAAGAGCCCGACCGTCCAGAAAGCTGGATCGGCATTGGGCAGATGGGTCGAGTTGCCGTTGCCGAGCTGGTCGTAATGAATGACCGCACGGCCGCTGGCCGCCAGATCCTTGAAGCTGTCCAGGTAGTCATGGGTGCAGCCGGGGCCGCCATGCAGCACCAGCAACGGGCAGGCGTCCGCGCGCAGGTCGCCGGTAATGCGGTACCAGGTGCGATAGCCGCGGAATTCGACGTGCCCTTCGGTGCACTGCATGACCTGCGCCTGCCTGCGGCAATGATGTGCCCCGAGCCTAGCGAGCGGGCCGACTGGCGTTAACTGGCAAATCTCACAGGTTTGAATGCGCTCGGATGCCGGTTGCGGCGGAGATGGCGCGACTCGACATCGCTTTTGATCGACGTCCTCGCTGCAAATCAACGCATCTATCGCGTCTGGTGAAGCCGCCGTACTCGGCTCGGCTGAAACCGCGGGATGAGCGCTGGCCAACGGAGGCAGCAACGCCAAGCAAGCGCATCACGCGCGTCCTCCGCCATGTCAAACCCGGTACGCAGGCATGCTCAGGGAATAATTATGGCTCCAGCAACCGATAGTGCATACCACGCACCACCGCTTCCACGCGGTTACGTGCCCCCAGTTTGCGGGCAGCCGAATTCAGATGCAGGTTCACCGTGGCGGTGGAGCGGTTGAGCGCCGCGGCGATACGTTTGGAGGTCAGGCCTTTGGCCGAATACTGCAGGCATTCGCGCTCGCGACGGGTCAATGGAATGTGGTGGCAGCGGCGTTCCTGCGGGTCCAGCAATTCCTGCGCACGCGCCTGGAAAGCATGTGCCAGCAGCAAGAAGGGCAATAACTGCGACTCGGCCAGACGCAGCGCTTCCGCAGCCACGGCATCAATCGCAGCGCTAAAGGTGGCGAACGCGCCACCGGGCAGATGCAGCGGCACGGTGACACCGGTACCCATGCCGCTATCGCACAAGTAACGCGTGACTTGCCGGTGCTGTCCACCCACATATTCCACCCCAGCGCAATCGCCGTCGGTGCGGTACGACCATACGAACGGGGTGTTACGTCGCGTTGCACGCTGCTGAACGGGGTCATGTTGGTAGTACCCGTGCTCGCACCAGACATGCTGCATATCGCCTGGCGCATTGCGCTGCATGAACACCGTTGGCGTGATCAGCGCGCCCTCCATGCTCAGCGGCACCGGTGCGTAGTCGTAGACCAACGACTGGAAGCCGAGCGCACAGACATCGCGAAACACCCGATCCAGGCAGCTATTAACCGTTTGCGACGCCTGCAGATCGCGGCCCAGGCTGGCTAGAATTTCGAACATGGTGATTCCTCGGTACCGGTGGTTGCCCACAAGCGACAACCAGCAGGGAAAACCTAGCACTTTTGCCAATGGATGGGTGTGTGGGCCACATTATCGGCACAATGCCGGTCACATGACTGCAGCGCAGAACGGGCGTTCAGGTCCCTTCAGCATCTGCGCTGCGCGTCGGCATCCCTTTCCCCGGACACCTGCATGACCGACACACCACGCCGCGACGATGCGGCCACGCTGGAACGCTTCGGCTACGCACAAGAGCTCAAGCGGCAGCTCACGCTCAAGGATCTGTTGATCTACGGGCTGGTGTCCATGGTGCCGACGGCGCCGTTCTCGATCTTCGGCGGCGTCTTCGACATCAGCGCCGGAATGGTGCCGCTGACCTATCTGGTCGGCTTCGTGGCGATGCTGTTCACCGCGCTGAGCTACCAGCAGATGTCGCAGGCATTTCCGGTGGCTGGCTCGGTGTATGCCTACGTCGGGCGCGGGCTGAACAGCGGCATGGGCTTTCTGGCTGGTTGGGCGATTCTGCTCGACTATCTGCTGGTACCGACGCTGCTGTATGTGGTCGGCGCCAACGCGATGTACAACGTGGTGCCGGCAGTGCCGCAGCCGGCGTGGATCGGGTTCTTCGTCGTGCTCAACACGGTGGTCAACCTACGCGGTATCGAAACCACCGCACGTGCCAATCGCTTTTTTCTGCTTGGCCAGTTGGTGGTATTGGCGGTATTCCTGGTGCTGGCGACGTTGGCGATCCAGCGCGGCGTCAATGGCGCGCACTGGAGTTGGCGCCCCATCTATGACCCGCAAGCGTTTTCCCCACACGTGATCTTCAGCGCATTGTCGGTGGCGGTGGTGTCGTTCCTCGGCTTCGATGCGATCTCCACCTTGTCCGAAGAGGCGCGCGGCGGCAACCGTGTGGTGGGGCGTGCCACCTTGCTCGCGTTGCTGATCGTGGCAGGCGTATTCGTCTTGCAAACCTGGCTGGCGGCATTGCTGCAACCCACCCTGCAGCGCTACCCCAGTGCGCAAGCATCCAACGATGCGTTCTTCGAGATCGGGCGATTGATCGCCGGGCCATGGCTGCAGATCGTCATTGCGCTCACGGTCGCCATCAGCGCGGCAATCGCCAATTCGCTGGTGGCACAAGCGGCCACATCGCGCCTGTTGTTCGCCATGGCGCGCGACCGCCAGTTGCCGGCCTTCCTGCGCTACATCCACCCGCGTACCGCCGTGCCGCAGCGTGCGATCTTGCTGGTGGCGGGGCTAAGCATCGTACTGGGCGAAGTCTTCGTCGGCCAAATTGCCTTGCTGTCGTCGCTGTGCAACGTCGGCGCACTGACTGCCTTCGTGCTGCTGCATATCGCAGTGCTATGGCACTTCCGCGCCCAGGGCCGGCGCGTGCTGCATGGCCTGGCACCGTTGATCGGCATCGTCATCCTTGCCTACGTATTACTCAATGCCGACACGCATGCGCAACTGGGTGGCACCGCGTGGATGGTGGTGGGACTGACGGTACTGGCGTTTCTGAAACTCAGCGGACGTTCTACCGAATTTCGCGCCAGCGACGCAGTGGAATAGCCGTGTCGGCTGCGCTGCCATGTTTGCGGCTAGCCACGCATTGCGTTACTCACAATCGCATTGCAGCGCGCTGCAAGCGCTATCAGATGCTGGAAACGCAATGCCGCAGACGCGATCTGCAAGCTGCCGATGATACATCCCGCATCCGCTGAGCGTGTCAAGCGGGGATGCACGTTGCGATATTGCAGCGCACGCATTCGTCGCCATCGCCTTCATCGCTGTGCCCGCACGTGATACCGACTTACGAAGCAAGGCGCAGGACGCAACGCATCAATGCGCGAAAATACGAATATATTGACGCCGACTACGTATTCACGAACGAGATTTTCAGCACACATTCAGCTCTAGACTTACGCTACTCTCGATCGGCGCTAACGCTGGCGCTCGCTTGTTGCAGCCCCTGCTGCAGCCTGCCGATCCCTGACGAGAAGGACCATCCATGAGTCACAAGAACGCGATGTACCTGGCGCTGTTTTCCGCTATTTCCGGCACCGCAATGGCAGCTCCGCCCACCGAGATGGATGCAGCGCCGGTGACCGCCGCGCCGCAGGCCGCCAGACTCGGTGCGGCCACGTTGCAGTCGGCAAGTTTGCGTGGTGGCATCCTGCCCACGCGCGTGGTGCAACTCGCCGCGCCCACCAGCACCGAGATGAGCCATGTGCGTGAGCGCCGCATTGCGCAGGTCAAGCATGGGCAGCCGTTGCAGATCGGTTTCTCGCGTGCAGTGACGCAGCCGCTGGTGAACCTGTCCAAGCTCGATTGGCAGATGGCCGCCGATGGTTCACGCGTCGCCAGCTTGAAAGTCAGCTCCGCACAGGCGGCATCGCTGCGTGCATCGCTGGTCTTGCGTGGCGTCGGCGCAACGCCTGGCGACCCATCCAAGGTGACGCTGCGCTTCGCCGGCAACGACGGTCGCGTGTTCGCGCAATCCGGTGCCAGCTTTACGACCAGCGGCAACGACATCGGTTGGTCGCCAACGGTGAGCGGCGAGGATCTGTTGATTGAACTGTCGCTGCCAGCAGGCCTGTACCCGGAGAATTTCAGCCTGAGCATTCCGCAGCTGTCGCATCTGGACATCAGCCCCACCGCCAGTCGGCGCGACATGATGACAATCGCCACCGGCGAGAGCGGTTCCTGTGAGAACGACATCGTCTGCCGTGCCAACCCCACAAGCGGCTTCACCAATGCTGCAAATGCGGTGGCGCGCATTCTATTCACCACCAGCGAAGGCACGTTCGTGTGCACCGGCACGCTGCTCAACAACAGCAATTCGCCCAAGCGCCATCTGTTCTGGACCGCAGCGCATTGCATCAGCACGCAAACCGTGGCCGAAACGCTGCAAACGTATTGGTTCTACGATGCCGCCAAATGCAATGGCAAAACGGCCAGTTTGCAGGCAACCACGTTGACGGGTGGCGCGTTTCTGCGGCATGCCAACACCAGGCGCGATACCGCATTGCTGGAGCTGAAAACCGCACCACCAAGCGGCGCGTTCTATGCAGCATGGAACAGCGCGGCGATCGGTTCCACCAGCACCTCGATTGTCGGCATCCATCACCCAGCTGGCGACGTCAAGAAGTATTCGCTGGGAACGGTCACTGCGCTGAGCAGCTCCATCGATGGCAAGAAGCCGCTTTATCGCGTGGTCTGGAGCGACGGCACCACCGAAGGCGGCTCATCCGGCTCCGGCCTATTCACCGTCGCTAGCGATGGCGCCTACCAGCTGCGCGGCAGCCTGTACGGCGGCTTTGCGCAATGCACCGCGCAGACGGCTCCGGATTACTACTCGCGCTTCTCGGACGTGTATTCCACCATTTCCACCTACTTCGGCCAGTAAGCGGCCAAGCCGCGTGGCAGGCGATCTTACGCCTGCCACGCTCGATAGCGCTTCGCTCCGCAATCGCAGTGCCGAGCGAGGCGCTTTGGGTTCAGCCATCGGTGCTTGTGTTGATCGCTGGGATGCAACGCGCGCGCATCCGCCGCTTTTGATGCCGACACCTCACGACCACTTTCTCACGACAGCGCCGTGATTCGCTGACGTGGGGGCGATCCGTAGCTGTTTTTTGCAGCCTCGCGCAACCAGTTAGCGGGCGCTGTTGCGCGCGCCATGCGTGTGCAGATTCCAGGTGTGGAGCCCGGGCAACACCTGATTGGCCTCGACTGCACTACGGCCTTGAAGACGCAGCAATCGCCACACCCAGGCAGCAAAGATCTTCTTGCCACAGCACAACGGCGCGCCATGCAATACCGCCGGCAAGCTCGACGCCATCACCGCCCAACACCCACATATTCAGGGCGACGGTCGCCGCTGAAGTCGCCCCGCTCTACCCTGCGCAAACCTGGGCGGCGCCAGGTACGATGATGCAGACATGTCCGGTCTCCTTTACCAACAGCCGCTCATGCATCGCCTACACACCGCACTGTTCGTCATCACCCTTACGTCCATGACGCTGCAGACCGCGGCCCTGGCAGCTGGCAAGCCGGCCGATCGCGAGGGCATCACGGCCTACGCGCTGCAGCGCTGCCTGGACAACAACTACACGCGTAGCGGCAAGTACGCGCCCGATCAGTTGCGCGACCGCTCGTATCTGCTGATCAGCCATGCGACGGATATCACCAAGGCCGGCGCTACCGATCGCCTGCATCGCTTTGTCGACGCCAACACGGCGGGTTTGGACAAGAGCGAAGTCCCGATGAAGTACGAAGCGCGCCGCGGCCCGTTCAATCGCATCTTCGCGCACTGCATGGCGTTCTATCGTTCGCCGGCGTCGAATCAATTCATTGCACGCGCGTTCTGAGCTTGGCGGCAGGAGCGGAAAAAAATAGCGCCTGGAGTGCTGTTTCGGATCGCTGCCAGCGACGCTTGCCGTATTGTGTATACAGCACGCAGAAGTGCATCGGCACTTAGAGCAGCTCACACACGCGCATCGACAGGAGCCGCAATGACCGCATTCCAGCCATCCCGCTCCCGCCGCGCGCTGCTGCGCACTGCACTAACTGCAAGTGCGCTGACGGCGTTGGGGCAGCTTGGTGCTGCGCCGTCGTCCACACGACACGCGCCTGCCAAGCCCGACCCCGCGCCGGCAGCATCTTTCCCGGCCAAGGGCAGCGTCCTGGTGCTGCTGGGTACCAAGGGTGGCCCGACGCCTTCGGCCTTGCGGGCGGCGGCGGCCAATGCGCTAGTGATCGACGGGCAGCCGTATCTCATCGATTGCGGCAACGGCGTGGCGCAGCAATTGGCCAAGGCCGGCATCCGCCTGCCGATGCTGCGCGATATCTTCCTGACCCATCACCACTCGGACCACAACGCCGATCTGCTCAACGTGGTGTGGCTGGCCTGGGCCAGTGGCCTGCACACGGCAGTGCATCTCTACGGCCCACCCGGCATCGCCAGGATGGTGGATGCATTTGTAGAGATGAATGCCATCGACATCGAGGCACGCATCCGTGAGGAAGGCCGGCCGCCGTTCAAAGCACGCATTCATGTGCACGAGTTCGACCAGCCTGGCACTGTGCTGACAAACGATCAGGTCACCGTGACCGCCACGCTGGTGGACCATTACACGCTCAGGCCGGCATTTGCGTACCGGTTCGAAGCGCGCGACCGCAGCGTGGTGTTCTCCGGCGATACGCGCTACCTGCCCGCGCTGGCCGAGTTCGCAAAGGACACCGACATCCTGGTGCACGAGGTGATGTATCTACCCGCGCTGCAGAAGATGCTTCAGACCAACGACAACGCGCCCACGTTGCTGGACCATTTGCTCAAAAGCCATTCCACCAGCGAAGAGGTCGGCAAAATTGCGGCTGCGGCGAAGGCGAAGATGCTCGTACTCAATCACTTCGTCCCTGGTGGCGATGCGTCCATCACCGATGCGATGTGGAGCGAAGGCGCGCGCACGCATTACGCCGGGCCGATCGTGGTGGGCAAGGATTTGATGCGACTGTAGCGCAGGCACGCGTCGCACGCGCCCAAAGTGCTCGGCGCTAGGCCGGCACCGGGCTGCGCATCCCCCACACCTGTGCGCCCGCCTTGCAATAGCGCTCGATAAAGGCGTGCTGCGACGGCATCTGCTGCACGGCATGCTGGATCGGCTGGGCGATGCCGTCGAGCAGGCGGCGCAGGTCGTGGTCGGAAAATGCGCGCGTCAGCGGGTGATGCTGCTCGGGTTCGATGCCCTGCCCCATCAGCACGTGGGTCCAGGAATCGACACGGAACAATTCGTCCGCGCCTTGCCAGGCGTGCGCGCGTTCGCGCCAGGCACGCAGGCGCAGCGCGAGCGATTCGGGCAGTTCCATTGCGCGGCATTGCTGCCACAACGGTTCGTTTCGCTGAGTGGCGTGGTAATGCAAGATGACGAAGTCGCGCACGTGCTCCATTTCGGCGCGGCTGACGTCATTGAACAGCTGCACCTGCGACGGCGCGATGCCCTCACCCGGAAACAGCGCCAACAGCCGCACCACCGCAGAGATGGTGAGATGGATGCTGGTGGATTCCAGCGGCTCGATAAAGCCGCTGGCCAGACCAAGCGAGACCACGTTCTTGTTCCAGGCCTTGCGCCGGCGGCCGGTGCGGAACGGCACCATCCAGGGATCTTTCACTGCAGGCGCGGCGACATCGTGCAACAACTTGGCGTGCGCTTGGTCATCGGACAGGTGCTTGCTCGAAAACACCAGGCCGTTGCCGACGCGATGCTGCAACGGAATATGCCAACGCCAGCCGGCTTCGTGTGCGATGGCGCGGGTATACGGCACCGGCGGGCCGACGGCTTCGGTCTGCACCGCCACCGCACGGTCGCACGGCAGCCAATGGCTCCAGTCTTCATAGCCGGTATGCAGCGTCTGCTCGATCAGCAAGCCGCGGAAGCCGCTGCAGTCGATAAACAGATCGCCTTCGATCACGTGCCCGTCTTCCAGCACCACGCTGGCGACATCGCCGCTGTGCGGCTGCACGGTCACCTGCTGGATCTTGCCTTCGATGCGCTTGACGCCACACGCCTCGCTGCGTGCGCGCAGGAACTTCGCGTACAGCGCCGCATCCAGGTGATAGGCGTAATTGACCGCCGGCTCGCCGTACAGCGCAAAACGGTCCACGCGCGAGGCCACGGTTTCCAGGCAGTAATCGCCGAAGCTGCCGGGCATGCCGCGGCGTTGGCTTTCCAGCCACAGATGATGGAAGGCGCACACCAGGGTGCTCTGCCCGGTGATGCCGAACGGATGGATATAGCGCTCACCCTGGGCACGCCAATGCTCGAAAGAGATCGATAGCTTGAAGGTGCCTGCCACCGCACGCAGAAATTCCTGCTCGTCGATCTGCAGAAACCGGTGGAACGTGCGGATGGGCGGCACGGTGGATTCGCCTACGCCCACGGTGCCGATCTGCTCCGACTCGACCAGGGTGATGTCCAGCAAACCGCGGAATTGATGCGAGAGCGCACAGGCGGTGATCCAGCCGGCCGTTCCACCACCGGCGATCACCACCTTGCGAATCTGAGCCTGAGTCACTGCACACTCCTATGGCATGGATTGAGGGCGGCGCTGCACATCAGCGGTTCAATTTGCCGATCAGCATGGCGCGCAGCTGCCGCGACAGCATGGGGTTGATCGGGCCGAGTGCATGGCGTGCCGGTTCGGGCAGATGTTCGCCGGCCTGCTCGGCCGGGCCGAACACGTAGTAATCGAACAACGCGCGCCACGCCTGTTTCTCCGCGGCAGGGCGGTCGCGAAGGGCCCAAAGCGCGTGATACAGCGCCGGCATTCCGCCAGGCAGGTGCGTCGGCGCGCTGCTCCACCAGTAATTGACCAGCACGTTGAACGGATGCAGCGATTCGACGTGATGCCACCACATGCTGGGGATAAATAACGCATCACCCGGTTCCAGCACCACGCTGCGCGCATGCGGCAAGGCATCGATAAAACGCGGAAATCGCTGCAGATCCGGGGTGGCGAAATCGACCATGCTGACCACTTGCCCGCCCGGCGTGGGATCGAGCGGACCGGGGTAGAGATGGGCGACCTGTTCCGGCGGAAACAGCGTAAACCGCCGTTGCCCCACCACGCAGCACGCCAGATTATCCAGCGCATCGTAGTGACACGAAGCGATCACGCGGTTACCGATCCAGATGCTGGGCTGCACGGGGCTGCCGTTGGCAGCGACATCCAAATTGTTGTGCGCGTGCAACCCAGGCAGGTTGCCATCCACCGGCAACGAAGCCAGGTAATAGGTGGGCGGCTGCACATCATCGCGATGTGCCGCGATGGCATCCAGCAACGCGCTCAGGGTGCCGCGCTGCACCTCAACGTTCAACGCGCTGCAATCGTCGCGATAGAACGGGCGGCTGCCGATCTCCGGGCTGCCATAGGAATACTGCAGGGCCCGGCCGGTATCGTGCGCGCGCAACAGCGCCATCGCCTCCTCTGCGCTGCGCAGCCCGGCTTGCACCAGCGACCAGTTGCGCGCAACGCCACGCAGCACCACCGGCTCGGCGGCATCGCAAAGTTCCGCAAGCGGCAATGCGTCGGGCCCGCCATCGCTACGCTCGGCGATGGCGGTGCCTGCGGTGACAAATAGATTGGTGGCGCGTGCGGCCATGCGCCCAGGCCTACGCGGCAACAGCGTCGCTGTGCGACTGCTGCAGGCGGCGCTGTTTCTCGGCCATCAGCCGGCGCACATTGTGCAGCGATGCCAGCATCAGGAAGGCACCTTCCAGATAGCCGGCCTGATGCAACTGATGCAGCGCTTGTGCATCCAGTGCGGCAAGCCGCTCGCGGTCGATGGCGAACACCCCCTGCAACTGCGTGGCGTGGCTGGCATCCAGTGCGACGTCCAGGCGCACCGGCTGGATCAGGCCCAGCGCGTCGAAGGCAGCCGCCATCGCTTGTCCCGCGTCCACGCCCTCGCGGATGCCGCGCAGCACACCAATGATGTGCTGCAGATACGGGCTGTGACCGCCTTGCGGCAGGAACACCGCCTCGCCCTCGCGACGGCTGATGCGCGGATGCTCCAGGTCGACATGGATCACCGGTTCCTGCACCAACGCGCCGTCAATGTGCTGCTCCTGGAAACCGATCAAGAACGGCCCCTTGGCGACGATGCCCGGGAGGTAGCTGGCGTTCCAGCGCCCGTCCTGCAGAAACAGGTTTTCGTCCTGTGCGAAGCCCAGCAGCGCCACGGACTGGTAACCACTCCCAGCCGGGTCCTTGCGGAAGAACAGCGGGTACTCGCGCTGCAGCTCGGCGTATTCGGTGACGAACGCCGGCACCACGCCGACCGCATCGCCGAATTCGGCACCAAAGCGCAGGATCACGCGCAAGTCGTGATGCGCCACGTTGTTGAGCACTGCATATCGCGTCATCGAAAACTCCAGCAGCCGTCCGTCGCGGAGGACTGCAGTCATAAAGGGATTCGGTCGCACGCAGTCCCCGCGTGCATGGCGATGCTGAGCATTGCCAAAAATGTGCGCGCCGGCAAGCCGCAGGGCAGCAATGCGCTGCGTCACTGTGAAGGTAAGCGCGTACGTCATCGGTGCGCACTGCCAGGGCAACCGCACATGCACAGACAAAGAGCCTGCTGCAGCACTGTGCGGCTGCGTACCACGAGCGAGCACCGGCGCAACAACCGGTTGCGGCCGCCATCATGCGATGGTGGCCGCAGGGCTACAGCGTAAAACGTATCGGCGTGACGACTCAGAACGCGTACCGCACACCCAGCGTGTAACGCGGCTGCTGGTCGATCAAGCGGATGATCTGCTTTTCCGAACGACCATGCCAGCGCACATCTTCACCGGTCAGGTTGATCGCCTCGAAGCCAACCGACAGCTGCTTGTTGAATGCGTAGCTGACGCTGAGGTCGAACTGCTGGTAGGGCTCCACGTAATACGGGTTGCGGTTGGCATTGTCCTGGTTGGCAGCGATCAGGTACTCGTCACGCCAGTTCCAGGCCAGGCGTGCGCTCCAGCCATACTTCTCGTACATCAGCATGACGTTGGCGGTGTCGCTCAGACCGAGCAACGCGAACTGATCGCGGTCGATCACGGTGTTGTCGAACGCCACATCCCCTTGAACGATGGTGTAGTTGGCGTAGATGCCGAAACCGGTGCTGCCGAAGAAGTACTGCCCACCCAGTTCCCAGCCGTGGATGTTGGCCTTGTTCTGGTTGATCGGCCGCGACACGTCGAACTGATACAACGGGTCGGAGGCATTGCCGGCGATATCGTAGGCGTTCTCCAGCGCCAGGCTCTGCGCCGAACTGCCGTTATAGGCATTCAGCCCGCCGGTCGCAGCCGCATTGCGTAGCAAGGCCATTGCCGCGAACAGCGAGGTGTCGTTGGCCGAACAGGCACTGGCGACGTCGTTACCCGCTGCGCGCACCTGGGCGGCGCAGGCACCGCTTTGCAGGAACGCCAGCGCGCTCTGAGCATCCGGTCCCGAGGTGGGATCGGTCAGTCCGTACAGCGATTCACGCGTGACGGTATTGCCGATGAAATTGCTCACGCGCTTATTCCAGAACGTCGCTGAGATGTAGCTGGCGTCAGCGAAATACCACTCCAGGGCCAGATCGAGGTTGTCCGATTCCAACGGATTGAGGGTGGGCGTCTGCGAGCCGCCACCGGCGCGGTTGGACGGGTTGATCAGGATCGAGCCGTTAGGGGTATTGGGCGTGGGGCCGGCGATGAGAGTGTTATACGGCGCGCGCGCAATGGTCTGACCGAACGAGGCACGACCTTTCAGCTGATCGGTGAAATCGATGCTGAAGTCCATGTTCGGAAGGATGTAGTTGTAGCTGGTCCCCTCGCTGAAAGGCTGCTGGTCGGTGGAACGGATCAACTCGAAATCGTTGTTGGACAGCCACAGCAGCGCGGTCGGCGTGGCCACCTGCGAGGTGGATTCCACGTCGGTGCGCTCGTAGCGCAGACCCAGGCGCGTGTTGGTGGTCATCCCGGCGATGGCACCGGCAATTTCCAACTGCACGTAGGCCGCGCGGGTCTTTTCTTCCACCCGGTTATCGGCCGTGTATTGCGGGTTGTAGCGCGTGGTCGCGCCGTACTGGCGTCCTCCCCACAGAGCCAACTGATCGGCATCGCCACGCCATGCACTGGACGCGGCGCCGGTGGGATTGAAATCCTTGAACATGCCCGTGATGCTCACCGGTTGCAGCAGCGCGACCATTCCCGGCTCGTTGCCTGCATTGGCCACGCCCCAATCGCCCAGCGGCGAGTTGGTATCGCTGATACGGCGCTGCATGGTGGTGTTGGTCGAGCTCACGCCAAACTGGAAACGCCCGTCGTCAAAGTCGAACTTGCCGTCCAGGCGCCCTTCCTTGGTTTCGGTCACCTGCTTCTGGTAGAAAATGCGCAGCACCTGCGAGCCGAGCTCGGCAGGCGTGAAAGCGGGATTGACCACGCCATTGGTGTTTGCCAGCGAATCGGCTGCGGTGGGATACCAGGTGCGTGCGCCGATCGGCAAGGAATTGTTGAACCACAGTTCCTGTCCCCATTGGCCGCCGCAGTACGGCCCATTGGTGCAGTTGTTGGTGCCGGCGAAGCTGAAGTAGGTCGCGCTGCCGCCCGTGGTCGGGTCGTTGGGCAGGCTTTGCGTCTTCGAATTGTGCGCATCGAAACTCAGCTGGAAGCGATCGCTCACTTGCCAATCCGCGTTGAAGCCCAATGAGCCGAGCGTGTACTTCTGTTCGTTGCGCTGTTGCTCCATGCCGAAGTCCTTCGCGCCGTTGGGCACATCGCGCAGATAGACCGGCGTGGCAACGGCCTGGCCGGTATCGAAGGTCAGATCGGTGAAGCTGTTGGCGCGCTGCAGCCAGATGCCCTGCTCGCCGCGCTCTTCGCGAATTTCATTGGCCGAATAGGTGTAATCCAGGGTCAGGGTCAGGCTGTCGGTGGGCGCGAACTGCATCACCGCCTGGCCGTTCATGCGTTCGCGTTGGAAATCGGCGAAGGCGTAGCGCAGATCGTTGGGCATGCCATACAACTGGCCGATCGCGGGGGCATTGGTCACCACCGCGTCCGGGCGCAGCGCCGGGTCGGTGCCGGTCCAGCGCTGGATATTCCAGGCGTTTTCGGTGGCCTGCACCGAACCGCCGTGGCGCTTCTGGTAACTGGCGCTCAAGCCGATACCAAAGGTCTTTTCCGGATTGGTATAGCTGAAGATGCCCGATACTTCCGGGGTGAGCGCATCGCCGAAGGGCTCGGAGCGGTCCGACACCATCTTGGCGCCCGCATTGGCCACCACGCCGTCGTGATTGAACGGCTTGTCGGTCTGGATGTTGATCGTCGCGCCGATACCGCCGCTAGGCGCAGTCGCGCGGCTGGTCTTGAACACCTCGATGCCGGTGATGGCTTCGGAAGCGAGCTGGGCGAAGTTGAAGGCGCGCGTGCCGACATCCACACCGCCGATCGGCGTCTGGCCGGGCGCACCGAACGCATCGGCACCAGGAATCAGGCGGCCGTTGAGGGTGACCGTGTTGAACTGCGGGCCGAAGCCGCGCGCGGTGACCTGTGCGCCTTCGCCATCGCGACGTTCGATGGAAATACCGGTGATGCGTTGTAGCGATTCGGCCAGGTTGGTGTCCGGAAACTTGCCGATGTCTTCGGCGCTGATCGCATCCACCACGCCGGCAGCATCGCGCTTGATGCCCATCGATTGGTTGAGGCTGTTGCGGATAGCGGTCACGTTGACGGCATCCAGGGTGGTCGCAGAAGCACTGCTGGACTGCGGGGCCGGTGCAGGCGGCGGAGCGACATCCTGCGCAAACGCGGGATTGACGACCAACAGGCCGCCAACGAAGGTGAACATGGCCTTCGACTTGAAGCTGTTCAACGTACGACGCATCGATGTGTCCTCGGGAGTGGAGTCCAAACGCCAACGGCCGGTATCGCGGCATGCGATATGGCGAAATCATGGCCACTGCCCGACAGGCCGTGGCGACTGATGCTGCGACTGCTGCAACTGCTGGGCCACCAATCCAACGCCGATGCGTTCGCCATGCAGGCGCAGCCGGCGCTCGGATCGGAGATGCATTGCTTGCATATCCCCCGCTTTCGCCACACCGCACGCGCCAACCGACAACCGCTCGCTACGTCGTTTCAGCTGCCCTTCGATCTATCCCCTAGCACGCGGGCCGCCGGTCGCCCCTTCGACCGTTGACCTGCGATGTGCATGCACTTCCACTCACCGCATCAACGACAACGCTGTGCCCTTGCTGCGTTCGTGACGGCTGCCTTGCACGGTGTGCCAGCAAGTGATAGCGCTAACATCTCGCGCAGCGTAATCAGAGCATAAAGGGCTTGTCACCGTGCGTTGCAGCATAGCGATGACTTTGTACTGTTACAGCCGATACGGCAGTTGCTTGAGCCGCATGCGAATGTCAACGCTGGCGGGGCTGTAAGCGTTATCACGGGATGACGCGAAAACCGGCAAACCACACCGTGAAATTTGAACCATGAAAGGGGCGTGGCGTGGCTGGAGGCGGCGTTTGCGCAAACGCAGGATCGAATGCTCGCCGCGGCGCATCGTGATTGCGATTGTCAAACTCAGCGATGCACGGGGCATAGCAGTGATGTGTATGCGCGATGCCGTTCGCACCTCGCCAACGTGTCGTGCAGCAGCAGGCATCTTGCACACACGAAGACGGCGCAATCTTCGCAACCGATGGGGTAGTGTTCGGAGTCGGCGACAACACCACTACGTCGTCTTCGATTGGACCTCGGCAGCGCAACCGAGCACCGCGTGTGAGCGCTGCCTACCCACTGGAGGCAACTGCTGCGTTCGCCTGGTGGTAAACACAGGCCTTTTCATTCCACTGCTCGTCGCCACTGCAGGTGGCCGCTGACGCGACCGCGCCTGCGGCCACGTCAGCGTGCTGCCTTGCGCAATGCTCAGCCGGTCACGTCCACACGCGCATCGCTGCGGTCGGCATCCGGCAGCACATGGTCAGGATCCAGCGTCACGTGCAGCACTTTCTGCGTGGTCGGCAGGTTGACCGTGGGGGTGGTGGTCTGCAGCCAGGTTTCCACCGGCACGCGTCGGTCCAGATGGCTGCCATCGGCCAGGTCCGCACGCAAGGTCACCGGCATCACCAACTTCTGCCGGCTGCGCAGCGTGACCTGCACGCCCTTGGACGGGTCATGGTCGACGTAATGCGCTGCGGTGATGCCCATGTCCAGCTGCCAATTGTTGAGATACCAGCCGCGCCACCACCAGGACAGATCTTCGCCACTTTCGCTTTCCATCAGCCGGAAGAAATCCGACGGCGTGGGATGCTTGTAAGCCCAGGTGGCGATGTATTTGCGAAACGCAGGATCGAAGCGCGCCGGCCCCAGAATCTGTTCGCGCAACAGCACCAGCCCCAGGGCGCCCTTGAAGTAAGTCAGCGGATGGCGATAGGTCTCGCTGGTGGAATCGGCGTTGTCCATCAGCGTGGGCGCATGGGTATCGGCCAGCAGCGGCAGGATTTCATCGACCGGGTTGCCGCCTTTCGGCGCGTATTCCGAATCGCGCTTGGGCGCGTATTCGCCCTTGTTGAACGCATCCGATGCATACACGTCGATGAAGGTGTTGAAGCCTTCATCCATGAACGCATGCCGGCGCTCGTTGGAGCCGACGATCATCGGGAACCAGGTGTGGCCGATTTCGTGCGCAGTGATCCAGAACAAACCCTTGCCGCCGTCTTCGAAACCGTCGAAGACGATGCCCGGGTATTCCATGCCGGCACCATAACCGCCCAGGTTGACCGCTGCCGGCCACGGGTACGGGTACCACTGCGAAAAATGTTCGATCGCGCCTTTGACGTATTCGGTGGAGCGGTTCCACTTGTCTGCGCCCACGCCTTCCACCGGGTAGACCGACATCGCCAGCGACTGCTTGCCGCCCGGCAAGTTGATGCGTGCCGCGTCCCAGACGAATGCCGGCGATGCGGCGAATGCGACATCGCGGGTGTGGTCCATGTGGAAGCGCCAGGTCCGCATCCCCTTGCCTGCCGGCTTGGCCGCACGTGCAGTCACTTCGTCAGGCGTGCGGATCAGCACCGTGCGGTCGCTGCTGCGCGCCTGCTCCAGGCGTTGCTGCTCGGTACGGCTGAGCACGTCCTGCGGGTTGGTCAATGCGCCCGAGCCGGCGACCAGAAAGCCCTCCGGCACGGTCACCGCATAGTCGAAGTTGCCATACTCAAGATAAAACTCCGAGCCCAGATACGGTTGCGTGTCCCAGCCACGCAGATCGTCGTACACCGCCATGCGCGGATACCACTGCGCAATCTCGTAGATCTCGCCTTGCTTGCTGGCACTGACCGCAGTGCGCCCGCCCCAGGTGCCGGGAATCGTGTAGCGGTAACGGATATGCACGGTGAGTGCCTTGCCCTGCCCGGGCAACGGCTGCGGCAGATCCACCCGCATACGCGTGTCGTCGACAACGACATGCGCTGGCTGGCGGCGACCGCCTTGATCGATCTCGACACTGGCGATCTGCATGCCATCGGTGAACTGTTTGCGCCTAAGTGGGCGGCTGGAAGCAGCGCGGGCATCGGCGCGGTAGATGTTCTGGTCCAGTTGCAGCCACAGCACGTCCAGCGCGTCGGGGCTGTGGTTGGTGTAGGTGATGGCCGCCTCGCCGCTGAGCGTGTGCGTTGCAGTGTCGATGCTGGCGCGGAGATCGTAATCGGCGCGGTTCTGCCAGAACGCCGGGCCGGGCACGCCGCTACCGCTGCGGTAGGCATTCGGGGCGTCGGGCAATTGCAGAGGCGCGAACAGGGCCAGCGGGTCGAACACGCTCGCTGCAGCGGGCGTTGCGGATGCCGCGCTCGCTGGCGTGGCGGCGGCAAGCATCGGCGCGGTGACGCAGGCCAGCGACAATGCAACGGTGAGCGATCGGCGCACGGTGGGGGTCATGCGAAATCCTGCGGCGTGAGGGGATTCCCATCCTACAGCGCGCCTTGCCGCGCGCGGGAATGCCATTGATCCCGTTGCGTCCGCGTGATGCGTCGGATGTGGCCGCCGATGCGCGCGCCGGTGCAGCGCTAGCCGCGCTCCACATGCACGCATCGCGTGCCGATCAAGTCCACAACGCCTACATGGCGATCGGTGCGACGGAGCGCTCGTTAGCCAGGCTTAGTCCACGATCAGGCTACCCAGTCGCAATGCTCCCTCACCTCGCTGACCCATGGCATCGTCCGGATTGCTCAGGCGGCAGCGGCGCAGCGACAGACAACCGCAGCCGATGCAGTCGGTGAGCTGGTCGCGCAGGGCCTGCAGTTCGTTGATGCACGCATCCAGTTGACCCCGCCAGCGCGCCGACATCCGCGCCCACTCCGCACGCGTGGGCGTACCGTGCTCCGGCAA
Source organism: Xanthomonas oryzae pv. oryzae (assembly GCF_004136375.1). NCBI lineage: Bacteria > Pseudomonadati > Pseudomonadota > Gammaproteobacteria > Lysobacterales > Lysobacteraceae > Xanthomonas > Xanthomonas oryzae. The sequence goes on along the minus strand of NZ_CP031697.1, from coordinate 1,401,086 downwards.
GACAGAGAAGGCATCGAGCACTTGTTGCAGCGGCACACCGAGCCGCTGCGCCACGCGAATCAACGCAATCCGCCGCAGCACATCGCGCGCATAGCGGCGCTGGTTGCCAGCGGTGCGCAGGCTACTGATCAAGCCCTTGCGCTCATAAAAGTGCAGCGCCGACACCGCCACGCAACTGCGCTTGGCCACCTCGCCCACGGACAACGCGCGCTGCATTGCCTTGACCTCAACTCAGGTTAAGGCAGGATGCTGCACGGCCATCCCTGGTGCAAGCACCTGTGTCATGGCTGTCCACACGTCGGATCCTGGATGTTCGATGCCCACCGAGAGACCGATCACTGTTGCAACGCCGCCCACCGAAATGCAGCCCACCGCCATCCTGGCCGCGCCTGACCGCGCGGCAACGCTGGGCATGGTGGCGCGCGTGTCGCTCAACGCCTTCGAATCGCTGGCAGCGGCTGCCGCGATGCCGACGGTGGCGCGCCAATGGAGCGGACTGCCGCTGTATGCACTGGCATTCGGCGGCACCCTGGCCACCAGCGTGGTCGACATGGACCGCAGCCGGGCGCTGGAGCGACCGTGCCGGCCCTGGCGGTGCAGTGGCTGCCGGCCTGCTGTGCGTTGTGGTCGGCCTGCTGGTCGCCGGCCTGGCACCGAGCATGCCGATGTTCATCGTCGGGCGCTGACTGCAGGGACTGGGGGCCGGCGCGTATTCGGTGGCGTTTTACGTCATCGTCGGACGGCTGTATCCGAAGGTCTTGCGCCCGTGCGTCTTTGCCACGTTTTCAGCCGGCTGGGTGGTGCCCTCGTTGATCGGACCCGGCATCAGCGGGTGGATCGTGCAACACGCGGGGTGGCGCTGGGTGTTTCTGTCGGTGCCGCTGCTGGCGATTCCGGCGGGATGACTGCTGTGGCCGGCGCTGCGCGGGCGGATATGGACAAGCGAGGTCTCCGACGCGCCAACTGCATCATTGGGCTGGGCCGTTGGCGCGGCGCTGGGCGTGCTTGGCGTGTAGCTTGGCGTGTAGCTTGGCGTGTAGCTGGGCGTGTAGCTGGGCGGGCAGCTGCACGGCATGCTGGTGCCGGCCACGATGCTGCCGGCGCTGTTGCTCGCGGTGTATTGCGCCTGGCATCTGCTGCCGACCGGCGCGTTGCGGCTTGCGCGCGGGTTGCCCAGCGTGATCGCGCTGCGTGGCATTGCCGCCTCCGCATTCTTCGGCTTTGAGGCGTTTTTTTGCCGCTGCTACTGTCGCGCGAACGCGGGCTCTCGCCGCTGCTGGCCGGCGTGGCGCTGAGTGTGGGCGCATTGGGCTGGTTCAGTGGTTCGTGATACCAGGGCCACAGCCGTGCCGGTTGGTCGGGCCCTCGCCTGCTCAAGACAGGGGTGCTACCGATGACGCTGGGTATCGCGATCAGTGCAGGCGCGGTGTGGCCAGCGATTCCGGTGCCGTTGGCCATCGCTGGCTGGGCACTGACCGGCCTGGGCATGGGCCTGCTGTATTCCAGTCTGTCGGTGGTACTGCTGTCGCTGTCGCCATCAGCGCAGCACGGCGCCCACAGTTCTGCGCTGCAATTGAGCGAAGCCATTGCGGTAGCAGCCATGCTGGCACTGGCCGGCGCCTTGTTCGCTGCGCTGCTGACATCGGCAACGCGCGCCGCCTACCTGAGCGTGTTCGCGTTGGCGTGGTTGCTGGCGGTGGCGAGTTTTTTTGTGGCACGACAAATTTAATGGCTGCGGCTGCGACGAGCGCAGGCATCGAAGCGACCCAGTGCGGAGGTTGCTGACGTAGCTTGGTCGGTCGGTTGCAGTACGGGACTGCCATGCGTGGGTTAGGTGGTCGGAACGACTCACGTGGCCTTCAGGCCCACCAGATAGCAGTGGCATCGCTGGATGCGGACCTGAATATCGCAGCGATGCAAGCGCCGACCACGTTGCCGATCCTGCCGGGATCGCATTGACCCCGCACGAAGAAAGTCTCTCGCAACCGGCCGGTCATTTTTTCGCCACCCATCTTGACAGCGTTGCAGGCCGGGGCCTGCGCGCACTTGTCCACAGCCTTGTGCAACTTCCATCCACAGGGGGTGTGGAAAAGATGGGATGCCTTGCATGCACACAAGGCCTTGCGCCCAGCTGGCGCTTGTGTCAAGCGCGATGGACAGCGCCAGCGCAGCGGCGATGCACCCTCAGCTAGGCGTCAATCGGTGATGACGTGCGGCACGAAGCGCGAGGTGTCGCGGGTGATCGGGCCATCGTCGTCGCGCATGCCCAATCCAGCGGGGCGATCGGCAACCACCCAGCTGCCCACCAGCGCATGGCGTGCGTCGAACACCGGCAGCGGGTGATGCGCCTGCAGAATCGCAGGGCCATCCACATACGGGCCGTCGGTGTGTGCGGTCTGGCCTTGGGCTGTGACCAGCGCGATGTTGGCGCCCTCGCGCGACAGCAATGGCTTGCGGACCCAGCCTGCAGTGGGCAACTCGCCGGCTTGCGCAAAGCGGGCGGGCAGCAGATTCGGGTGACCCTGATGGCGGTCCCATAGCAGCGGCAGAATGCCTTTGTTGCTCAACACCGATTTCCATGCCGGCTCGATCAGGCGCATCCGGTCGGCAATCAATGCCGGCCCGAAGCGCTCTTCCATCATGAATTCCAGCGGATACAGCTTGAACAGCGTATGGATCACCCGATCCTGCTCATCTGTGAACCAGCCTTCCGCGCTCAGGCCGATGTCTTCGATCGCCACTTCCTCGGTACTGATGCCGACCTGATGCGCACAGTCGCGCAGGTACCGCACGGTGGCGCGATCTTCCAGCGAGTCGCGTACCGCCGCAAAATGCATCTGCGCACCGATCGCGCCGTCCACCGCCAGCGCACCTAGGGTTTCGCACAGCAGATCCTGGATCAGGTTGTACTGATCGGTGCCCTTGGGCAGCGCGCCGCTGGCGATCTGCTGTTCCAGCCACAACCATTGGAAATACGCCGACTCGTACAGCGCGGTCGGGGTGTCGTAATTGAGTTCGTACAACTTGGCCGGGCCGTCGCCCGAATACGCCAGGTCCATGCGGCCATACAGATGCGGGTCGCGCTCTTTCCACGAGTTGGCGATCCAGTCCCAGTAGAACGGCGGGATCGCCAGCTGCGTCATCAGCGCTTCGGAGCGCACCACCTCGTCCACCAGTTGCATCGCCATGTCGTGCAGGTCTTGCGTGGGCGCTTCGATGTCGTCTTCGATCTGCCGCAGCGAAAAAGCGTAGTACGCGCTTTCGTCCCAGTACGGTTCGCCATCGATGGTGTGGAAGTGGAAACCCAGCGATTCGGCCTGCGTGCGCCAATCCGGGCGTTCGGCGATGTGGATGCGTTGCATGTCAGCTGCCGAAGCCCGAGCTGCGCCCGCCGCTGCCGAATGAACTGCGTGCTGCCGCGCTGGACCCGAAGCCCGATCGCGACACCGTGATGGCGCGCGTGGGCATGTCGATGGCGCCGCTGCGCCCACGCACGGTACCAATGCGGTCGCTGGCCAGATCGCCATTGGGCTTGTAGTAACCACCGCTGCGATAGTCGCGATACAGCGGAATCGCGCCGCCATAGTGATAACCGCCGCCGCTCATGTGGCCCAACGCGTAGCCCAGCAAGAACCCGCCCATCGGCGGAATCCAGCTCTGCTGGCCTTGCGGAGTGGTGATCGCCGTGCAACTACCGAACTGCGCATCGCACTCGTAGCGCGTAGTGAAGCGCGGCGCGGCCTGCTGATGCTTGGCCACCGCCTCGTCGTAGGCCTTGAGGCATTGCTGGATGTCGGTCTGTTCCTTCTTGATCTGGTAACAGTCCGAGGCCGACTGCAGCACCACACCGGTCTCCGGCTCCGAGCCGCAGCCGGTGACGAAAGCGGCCGGCAGCGCGGCCATCAAGGTGAGTTTGAGATTGCGTGATCGCTTCATGCCTGCGCTCCGTTACGGCGTGATCGCGGCGGCGTTGATCAGCCCGACTGCGATCGACACGCCGGCCGAAAAGAGACCGGCGGCGGTCATGTTGTCGGTGATCTGCCGCGAGATGCGCCCGGCCACCAGATTGGCCAGCAGGTACGCCACCACCTGGATCCCGCAGGCCACCAGGCCCCAGATCAGTGCGTCCACCAGGCTCACAGAATGGGTAATGGCCGAATGCAGCGGCAGCGCAACGCCGATCAGGTTGCCGGCCAATGCGGTGGCCGCAGCCACATTGCCCTGCCGCAGCAAAACGAAATCCTTGTGCGGGGTGACCAGGGTCACCAATACCACCGAGACGATCAACACACCCAGGCCGGTACCGAAATAGGAAAGAAACGCGAGAAAACTGTGCAGATTGATCGGATGCATGACAGGACAAAGGTGAGTGGAAGGCGAGCGCGTGCGCTCAGGTGATATCCAGATCGGCGACGGTGACATCGATCCCGACCGCGTAGGTCACGCAGAATTCGTTGGGGCCGGAATCCTCACCGGTCACCAGCAAAAATTCTTCGCGCTGCAGCTCTGGCACGTCGCGGCTGTAAAGCATGGCGTAATGGGTCAGATCGCCATCGCGACGCGGCGGCTGATAGCGGTACAACACTTCGTCGTATGCGATGGGTGGAATTCGCGCCGCGTCATCGGTGGATTGCGTGGCGCGCTGCCACTGCTTGCCTGCATACTCGATCTGCGCCGCACCCAGATGCGGATGCTGCATCACGAACTCCTGGAATGCCTGTTTGCTGGGCGGATTCACCGTCTCGCAATAGACGAAGGCCTTCATTGCTTCCAGGTCGCCGCCCACGGTGGTGACCTGCAAAAACGCATCGTCGTCCAGGTAGAAGCGATGTAGCGCATACCCATCGCCCAGATTGACGTGGCCGTAGCACGGAATGCCCTGATGCCCGCCCGGCAACTCGGCGGTCATGGCCTCGGGCACCATGCGGTACAGGGTGGTATCGATTTCCACCTGGCCACCGACACGCAAGCCCAGCGGCAGCGTGTGATCGATCGCGCCACGACTGGAAGTAGGCAGCGGCGGCGGTTGCGGTTGGCCGAACAATTTGCTGAAAAAATGCATCGTCATACACCTTGTAGCGATGGGGACATGGGGGACGCCTCGCTGCGCACGGCCTGCCACGCGATGGCGTGCGCCGGCACGCGCTGCTCGGCCAGGTAAGACAGCATGGCACCGGCGGCGACAGCGATGCGTGCTGGCGGGTTCAAGCGCAATGCGCCATCGGGCGCGCGCAGGCCCAGCAACAATGTGCCGCGTTGGTTGAAATCGGCCGCAAGCCGGCTGTCATCCAGTGGTTGCGCATTCGCAGGCGCGGCACGACTGAACTGGGTGGGGCCATCGTCTACCGATAGCAGCTCGGCGGTGATCGCCGCGCTGCCCGGATCCTGCGCCGCGCGGGCCAGGATCTCGGCGGTCATCGGGCGCGCGCACTCAATGGCCGGGTAATGGCAGTTGACCAAGCGCGCCGCGCTGGCCGAATCGAAGTGCGCCACGATGTGTGCGGCCGGTGCATGCGCCATCAACGCGAACACCGCCGCCAGGGTCTGGTCGTCGGAGGGCAGATTGACGATGACACGCGCGGCGCCGGTAATGCCGGCGCGCAGGTACACCTCGGTGTGCGTGGACGACTCGGCAGCGATGAAGCGCATGTGGTCGGGCAGCGGGTTTCCCGCCACGCCCTCGGCGATCAGCACTACGCCTTCGTCATCGGTGGCGGTATCGGAGAGCAGCAACTCCAGCAAGCGCGTGGAGGCCGCGCCCTGCCAGCCGATCAGAATGGTGTGCCCGCGCAGATCGGCATAGGCCATCTTGCCCATGTGGTGGCGCCTCCAGACAGTGATGCGCACGCCGCTGGTCTTGGCCAGCACCGTGGTGAACAACGCCATCGCACCCGACATCAACACGAACGCAGCGAGAGAGCGCCCGGCCACCGAGCCCGGCGACAGATCGCCGTCGCCGATGGTGGTGGCGGTGGTCATGTAGTAGTACGCAAACGCGTCCAGGCCAACGCGCTTCTGCTCGCCGGCCCACAGCAGCAACACCCAGCTCAAGCCCATGTGCGCAAGCAGTGCCAGCGTCACCATGCCCCAGCTGACGCGGCGCACATGGCGCCGCAGGACACGGAACAGCCGTTCAACGATGATCATGGCGCATCCTGTGCCGTGCGATGGATCAGCTGTCGCTGCGCGGAACCTGCTGCACGTCGCGCACCTGGCCGATCAACGGCGCGCTGCCGCTGGTGTTCTCGTGGCCCAGCTGCGCGGCCGGCTTCTTGAAGCGTGCCAGCACCGCAGCGGCGTTGGATTCGCCTTCCATCAGGCCGGCCGCCGCCAGACGCCGATTGAGATCGCCATCGCCGGTGGACGATTCGAGCTCTTCGGCCGATGCGATGCGTGCCGAGGTTTCGGCCTGACGCGCCTTGATGCGCTCCAGCGATTCCAGCGCCGAGCCCATCTTGCTGCTGGCGCCGGAATGGCGCGCGGCGATGGCGGCCTGCGCCTTCTGCACCGCGTCGGTGGCCTTGACCGTATCGATCTGCTGACGCATGCCGCGCAGCTGGTTTTCGGTCTTCTGGATGGTCGCCTTGAGCGTCACCACCGATTGGTCCAGCGCGGTCTTGGCCGCCTTGTCGCCGGCATCCTCGCTTTCCAGCGCGGCCAGCTTGACCGCCACCTCGTGCGCCAGCGCTTCATCGTTCTTGGCCAACGCGCCTTCGATGTAACGCGTGTACTCGGCCATCTTGCCGGCGCGCGCGTCGATCTTCTGCTGGGCCAGCTTGCTCTGCGCCATCAGCTTGGTGAGCTCTTCGCGCGAGCGCGTGAGCTGGGCGCCGGCATCGCGCATTTCCTGGTCCAGGATGCGCAGCGCATTGGCGTCGACGGCCTTCTGGCCGGTTTCGTGTGCGGTACCACGCAGCAGCGTGATCAGCTTGGAAAAAATACTCATGACAACACGCCTTTAGGAAAAGAACGGCTTGAGAGATTCGGCGGCTTCCAACGTGTTGGCCGCCAGGGTCTGGATTTCTTCGTCGATCTGGTCGAGCGTCGACGATGCCGACAGTTCGCCGAAGACCACGTAGCGGTCCTCGCCGTCGACCTGGACCAAGCCCAGATTGGACAAGGGGTTGAGCGGATTCAGGCGCAGGCAGGCGTCGTTGAAGGCGGCGCGGTCGTTGACGTGCTCGGCATGGGCCAGCAGCGTGGAGACGAAAACCTGCGAGCCGGAAGCGGCAACCTGGATCTGCATGTCGCCGTGGTCGGCCAGGGTGAGGTTGATGGCCGGCTCCAGGCCGTCGATCAGTTCGACATGGATTGGGTGCCCACGGTAGCGCTCGGCCAGCAACCCGTGCAATTCGACAGTGGTGTACTGCGTCATACGATGTCCTGTCCTTTGGTCATGCGGCGGTGGTGATGCAGCAAGAGTCCTGCAACGACCGGACATACTACAGACTGCCCGTGACCGGCAGAAAGGGCCGAAAGCGAGCCAGTCGGGCACGCGGCAAGCGAGGCAAACCGCCCGTTCAGCTGGCTCGAAGCCCTGTGCCAGGCTGCGGACTCACGGATACAGCATCCGCTTGCTCCAATGGCTGGCCGCGTCGGCCTCGTAGCGCCAGCGCTCGTGCAGGCGGAACTTGGCGCCGTACCAGAACTCGAACGCCTGCGGCACCACCCGGAACCCGCCCCAGCCCTCCGGGCGCGGCACCTCGCGGCCCTCGAAGGTCGCCTCGACTTTGGCGATGGCCGCGTCGAACTCCGCGCGCGAACCCAGCGTCTGCGATTGCAGCGAGGCCCAGGCGCCGATCTGGCTCATGCGCGGGCGCGAGGCGAAGTAGGCATCGGATTCGTCCGCGCTCACCAGTTGAACGCCGCCCTCGATACGCACCTGGATGCCGGCCTCGCGCAGGCTGCGCCACAGGAACAGCAGCGCCGCCTGCGGGTGGGTTTGCAGGTCGCGTCCCTTCGCGCTGTCCAGATGGCTGTAGAACACGAACCCGCGCGCGTCGAAGGCCTTGAGCAACACGGTGCGCGCGCTCGGCCGGCCATCCACGTTGGCGGTGGCCAGGGTCATCGCGCTGGCTTCGAGTTCGGCGCTGTTCTGCGCCTCGGCATACAGCGCGGCGAAGGTGGCAAGAGCTTCTGCGTACAGATCGGTCATGACGGTGCGTGGCAGCCAGATGGACGCCTATTGTGGGCGCATCGCCCGCGCTTCGCCTATGCACCGCGATCGGATCGTCGGATCGTGCACGATTGGTCTGGCGAACGCGGGGAGTGGCCCGCACCATCGGCCCGGCCCGATGGTGTGAATGCTACGATCCCTGCGCATGAACCCCGCACCCAATCTCGTGATGGTCGGCCCGATGGGCGCCGGAAAAAGCTGCATAGGCCGTCGCCTGGCCGAGCGCTTCGGGCTGGAGTTCGTCGATGTGGACCAGGCCATCGTCGAACAGGTGGGCAGCAGCATCCCGGCGATCTTCGCGCAGCATGGCGAAGCCGGGTTTCGGCAGCATGAGGCGGACACCTTGCAGGCGCTGCTGGAACAGGACAACAAACTGATTTCCACCGGTGGCGGCACGGTGCTGGATCCGCACAACCGCCAGCGCATCTGCGCACGTGGGTTTGTGGTGCATCTGCATGTCAGCGTGCCGACGCAGCTGACACGGCTGGCGCGCGACCGCAATCGCCCGCTGTTGCAACGCGCCGACCGCGAGCAGCTGCTGCATGCGATGGCTGCGCACCGCACGCCGCTGTATCACGAGGTTGCCGACCTCAGCCTGGAAACCGATCATTTTTCCCCCGCCGAGGCCACCGCGCAGCTGGTGCTGCGCCTGGCCGCGCAATGGCGCATGTCGAGTGCCCCCGCATGACACTTCCCCGTTCCTCGCGCAGCGTCGCTGTCGACGGCGCACAGCCTTACACCATCACGATTGCGCCCGGCCTGCTGGCCGACGACGCGCGCCTGGCCCGCCATGTGCGCGGACGCCACGCGTTGTTGCTCAGCGACTCGCAGGTGGCCCCGCATTACGCGGCCGGCGTACGCGCCGCGCTGTTGAGCGCGCGCCCGGACCTGCAGATCGGCGAACTGGTCATCGCCGCTGGCGAAGCCTCCAAGACACTGGATACCTTCGGCTCCGCGATCACCGCACTGGCCGAACTGGGTGCCACCCGCGATGCCTGCGTGTTCGCGCTGGGCGGCGGGGTGGTCGGCGACCTGGCTGGCTTTGCGGCGGCGTGCTGGATGCGCGGCGTGGACTGCGTGCAGCTACCCACCAGCCTGCTGGCGATGGTGGATTCCTCGGTCGGCGGCAAGACCGCGGTGGACATCCCGCAGGGCAAGAACCTGGTCGGCGCGTTCCACCCGCCACGCGCGGTACTTGCCGATACCGACACCTTGCGCACCCTGCCCGCGCGCGAACTGCGCGCCGGCCTGGCCGAGGTGATCAAGTACGGCGCCATCCGCGACCCGCTGTTCTTCCAATGGCTGCACGCCGAACGCCACGCACTGCTGGACAGCGACCCGGCCGCGCTGGCACAGGCCATTGCCCGCAGTTGCGAGCACAAGGCAGAAATCGTGGCGCGCGATCCACTGGAAAAAGGCGAGCGCGCCTTGCTCAACCTGGGCCACACCTTCGGCCACGCCATCGAAACCGAGCAAGGCTACGGCGCGCCTGGCAACGACAACCTCAACCATGGCGAAGCCGTTGCAGTGGGCATGGTGCTGGCGGCGCGCCTGTCAGCCACCCTGGGCATGAGCGATGCGCAGGACACCGAGGCCTTGCGCGCCCTCCTGCACGACTTCGAGCTGCCTACCGACATTCCACCCGGCCTGCCCCCGGAGGCCCTGCTCGCGCGCATGCGGTTGGACAAGAAAAACATCGCCGGCCGCCTGCGCCTGGTGCTGTGGCGCGGTATCGGCAAGGCCGAAGTCGTGCCGGATGTGGAAGAAGCAGCGGTACTGAAGATCCTGGCGGGATAAGGCCAGCCTGCCAATAAGGCACCGAACGCTGGACGCCCGCACCCAGCTGCCGTCGATCGCCACGACGCTCACCATGTGTAGGAGCGCCCGCGGGCGCGATGGGGCCTTCCCGATAAATGCCTATCGCGCCCGGGTGCGCTCCTGCGCACTGCCGGCCTGCCACCGTCTGCACCGGCGGTCGCAACCTCGCTCAGGAGCGCACCGGCAAGCGTGGACGCCCAACGACGCTCCCTTCGCACCCACAACACCCGGACGCGCCACTGCTCTCAGCCTTCAGCAGCGCCCGGCTACAATCGGCCGCATGCGCATTCTTCTACAACACGATCCCGGCGGTAACGCGCCGCTCCGCTACGTCCAGCTCACCCTGCAACCGGATCTGTTCGGCGGCTGGGAGCTTCTGCGCGAAACCGGCGAGATCGGTGGACGCACACAACTGCGACGCGACCAGTACCTGCAACAGGATGAAGCGGACCGCGCCTTCGACAAGGCGCGCGAGATCCAACTCAAACGCGGCTTCCAACTCATCACCGGCGGCGCCGACGCGCCGCCCTGAGGACACACCTTCCCATGCTCAAGAACGATCGCCTGCTGCGCGCCCTCAACCGTCAGCCCGTGGACCGCACCCCTGTCTGGTTGATGCGCCAGGCCGGCCGCTATTTGCCGGAATACCGTGCCACCCGCGCGCGCGCCGGCAGCTTCCTGAGCATGGCCAAAAACCCGGACATCGCCTGCGAAGTGACCCTGCAGCCGCTGCAACGGTTTCCGCTGGATGCGGCGATCCTGTTCTCCGACATCCTGACCATCCCCGATGCGATGGGCCTGGAGCTGTATTTCGTCGAAGGCGAAGGCCCCAAGTTCCGCCACCCGGTGCGCGATGCCGCCGCAATCCACCGCCTGGGCGTGCCGGACATGGAAACCGAGCTGCGCTACGTGATGGATGCCGTGCGCGTGATCCGCCGCGAGCTGGACGGCTCCGTGCCGTTGATCGGTTTCTCCGGCAGCCCGTGGACGCTGGCCTGCTACATGATCGAAGGCGGCGGCAGCAAGGAATACGCACGCATCAAGGCAATGGCCTTCAACGCACCAGAGGTGCTGCATCACCTGCTCGGCACCGTGACCGACGCGGTGATCGCCTACCTGGCCGCACAGCGCGCCGCCGGTGCGCAGGCGCTGCAGGTGTTCGACACCTGGGGCGGCGTGCTCTCGCCGGCGATGTACCATGAATTCTCGCTGCCCTACCTCACCCGCATCGCGCATGAGCTGGAACGCGGTGAAGGCGCCGAGCGCACGCCGCTGGTGTTGTTCGGCAAGGGCAATGGCGCCTATGTGGCCGATCTGGCCGCCAGCGGCGCCGAAGCGGTGGGCGTGGACTGGACCATCTCACTGGCCGACGCCGCGCAGCGCGCAGGCGGCCGTGTCGCCCTGCAGGGCAACCTCGACCCGGCCACCCTGTACGGCTCGCCCGAGGCCATCCGCACCGAAGTCGGCAAGACCCTGGACAGCTATGCGCAAGGCAATGGCGGCTCGCGCGAAGGCCACGTCTTGAACCTCGGCCACGGCATGTCGCCGGATATGAATCCGGAGCATGTGGGCGTACTGGTGGAAGCGGTGCAGCGTTTGAGCAAGCGGTAATGCCAAGACACGGTCGCGAGCAGCCCCAGCTGCCACTTCGATGGCAAGCCGAGTGCGGCGAACGTGGCGCCGCTGTCCAAGGCCCTGCCCAGTTCGTGGACGATCGGCCCGCTCAATTGGTACATCAGCCTGGCGATGCCATCGGTGTACGGCTTGGTCAGCTCTCCCTTGGCACCGGCCACCAGAACGTCCTTGAATTTGTCGTGGAATTTCTCGACAAATTCGGGCAGGAACGGGTCGGTCTCGCTGCCTTTCTTTGCCGCATCGTTCCACGTCGCCTGGATGAATGGCGCGTAATTCAGGTTCAATGCCCGTGTCACCCAGGATTCGGGTTAGGCCGCACCGCGCGCCATGTCACTTCTTGCCCCAGCCCTTGAACTGCGACGCCAGATCCGTTGGCGCGTCCGGCGGCGTTCTGATGCCTTGTGCCTTGCGCATCGCATAGGTCATCAAGCCAGGAACGGTGGTCACGAACTCGCCGATCGACTTGGGGACCGGCCAGATGTTCGGATCGTTCGGTTCGACCGTGCACTCGGCTTCCACTTCCTGCGGGAAGACCGGTTGCTTGCAGCTCTTGAACACCAGCCAGCGCACCACGGTGAAGGTGCCGATAAAGGGGAAGAGCAACACGCGCTTGAATGGCGTGGTGGCGTTGGTGAAGCCGACCGCGGAAATCAGGCAGGGCGGTCTCAACTTGCAAGTGCAACACGTGAGTTGAATTGAGCGATCTCTTCTTCCAGCGCCTGGTTTGGGGTCTTCCAGCCAAGCGTCTGCCATGGCCGGGCGTTCATCAGGTCGGCGACGCTGTTGAGATACTCCTGGCTGGCCTTGGACAAGTCCACGCCTTTGGGCATGAACTGGCACAGCAGGCCGTTGGTGTTCTCATTGCTGCCGCGCTGTCAGGGCGCATGTGGATCGGCGAACCACAGGTCGATGTTGAGCCGCTTCATCAGCTCTGGATAACACGTCATCTCGGTTCCACGGTCATAGGTGAGGCTTCCCAGCAGGCAATGCGGCAGCTTCTTCATCTGTCGCGTGAAGCCCTCCAGCGCATTCTCTGCAGTACAGCCATCCATCTTGCACAGCACCACAAAGCGCGTCTTTCGCTCCACCAGCGTGCCTACGCACGAGCGGTTGAAAGCCCCTTTGATCAGGTCGCCTTCCCAGTGCCCAGGAATCAAGCGCTGCGTCACCTCTTCAGGCCGATGGACGATACGCAGCTCCTCCGGCACCCACGTGCGCTTGGCAGCGGTCGTACGGCGCAAGCCGCGCGTCGGCTTGTGCTGACGAAGCGCTTCCACGAGCTACTTCTTCAAACCACCACGCGGATGCGCGTAGATGTCTGCGCCTCACCCTGGTCGTCGAGGGTTGCCAGGATCACCCGAAGTTGTGTACTGCCATGCGGCCTGGGAAGCTATTTAGGGACCACAGACCGCTAGTCTGGAGGCGACCATGTAAAGAGGTATGCCTGATGGATCCCATTCGTTCGCGCACGCCAAGTCCTGCCCGCGAGCTTCTGCCCGGACCCCAACCGGATAGGGTTCAGCCGACTGCAGATCGGGGGGGGCTCCGCCTGCTGGCGGCCCCCTGGATGGCTTGCCCGCTCGGCGGACGATGTCCCGGACCCGGCTGCCATCTCCCCATGCGCCCTCGCCTGCGTTCTCGGCGGGCAGCTTCAGCGATCTGCTCCGTCAGTTCGATCCGTCGCTTCTTGATACATCGCTTCTTGATTCGATGCCTGCCGTCGGCACGCCGCATACAGCGGCTGCCCCAGCAGAATGGGATGAGGCGCAATCGGGTCTGCGTGCAGCCGATGACCCGCCACCCACCGTGCCTGTCGCTGTCACTGCCGCGCGGCCGCCGCGCGCCAAGCCGGCCCCGCGACGGCGTGCGGCGCAACCCTCCGACGCTTCGCCGGCCGCGCAGGTGGATCTACGCACGCTCGGCTACAGTCAGCAGCAGCAAGAGAAGATCAAACCGAAGGTGCGTTCGACAGTGGCGCAGCACCACGAGGCACTGGTGGGCCATGGGTTTACACACGCGCACATCGTTGCGCTCAGCCAACACCCGGCAGCGTTAGGGACCGTTGCTGTCACGTATCAGGACATAATCAGGGCGTTGCCAGAGGCGACACACGAAGACATCGTTGGCGTCGGCAAACAGTGGTCCGGCGCACGCGCCCTGGAGGCCTTGCTCACGGAGGCGGGGGAGTTGAGAGGTCCGCCGTTACAGTTGGACACAGGCCAACTTCTCAAGATTGCAAAACGTGGCGGCGTGACCGCAGTGAAGGCAGTGCATGCATGGCGCAATGCACTGACGGGTGCCCCCCTGAACCTGACACCGGCACAGGTGGTGGCCATCGCCAGCCACGATGGCGGCAATCAGGCGCTGGAGACGGTGCAGCGGCTGTTGCCGGTGCTGTGCCAGGACCATGGCCTGACCCCGGCGCAGGTGGTGGCCATCGCCAGCCACGATGGCGGCAAGCAGGCTCTGGAGACGGTGCAGCGGCTGTTGCCGGTGCTGTGCCAGGACCATGGCCTGACCCCGGACCAGGTCGTGGCCATCGCCAGCCACGATGGCGGCAAGCAGGCGCTGGAGACGGTGCAGCGGCTGTTGCCGGTGCTGTGCCAGGACCATGGCCTGACCCCGGCGCAGGCGGTGGCCATCGCCAGCAATGGCGGCGGCAAGCAGGCGCTGGAGACGGTGCAACGGCTGTTGCCGGTGCTGTGCCAGGACCATGGCCTGACCCCGGACCAGGTGGTGGCCATCGCCAGCAATGGCGGCAAGCAGGCGCTGGAGACGGTGCAGCGGCTGTTGCCGGTGCTGTGCCAGGACCATGGCCTGACCCCGGACCAGGTCGTGGCCATTGCCAGCAATAACGGCGGCAAGCAGGCGCTGGAGACGGTGCAGCGGCTGTTGCCGGTGCTGTGCCAGGACCATGGCCTGACCCCGGACCAGGTCGTGGCCATCGCCAGCCACGATGGCGGCAAGCAGGCGCTGGAGACGGTGCAGCGGCTGTTGCCGGTGCTGTGCCAGGACCATGGCCTGACCCCGGACCAGGTCGTGGCCATCGCCAGCCACGATGGCGGCAAGCAGGCGCTGGAGACGGTGCAGCGGCTGTTGCCGGTGCTGTGCCAGGACCATGGCCTGACCCCGGACCAGGTGGTGGCCATCGCCAGCAATGGCGGCAAGCAGGCGCTGGAGACGGTGCAGCGGCTGTTGCCGGTGCTGTGCCAGGACCATGGCCTGACCCTGGCGCAGGTGGTGGCCATCGCCAGCAATATTGGCGGCAAGCAGGCGCTGGAGACGGTGCAGCGGCTGTTGCCGGTGCTGTGCCAGGACCATGGCCTGACCCCGGACCAGGTCGTGGCCATCGCCAGTAATATTGGCGGCAAGCAGGCGCTGGAGACGGTGCAGCGGCTGTTGCCGGTGCTGTGCCAGGACCATGGCCTGACCCCGGACCAGGTCGTGGCCATCGCCAGCAATAACGGCGGCAAGCAGGCGCTGGAGACGGTGCAGCGGCTGTTGCCGGTGCTGTGCCAGGACCATGGCCTGACCCCGGACCAGGTCGTGGCCATCGCCAGCAATAACGGCGGCAAGCAGGCGCTGGAGACGGTGCAGCGGCTGTTGCCGGTGCTGTGCCAGGACCATGGCCTGACCCCGGCGCAGGTGGTGGCCATCGCCAGCCATATTGGCGGCAAGCAGGCGCTGGAGACGGTGCAGCGGCTGTTGCCGGTGCTGTGCCAGGACCATGGCCTGACCCTGGACCAGGTGGTGGCCATTGCCAGCAATGACGGCAGCAAGCAGGCGCTGGAGACGGTGCAGCGGCTGTTGCCGGTGCTGTGCCAGGACCATGGCCTGACCCCGGACCAGGTGGTGGCCATCGCCAGCCACGATGGCGGCAAGCAGGCGCTGGAGACGGTGCAGCGGCTGTTGCCGGTGCTGTGCCAGGACCATGGCCTGACCCCGAACCAAGTGGTGGCCATCGCCAGCAATATTGGCGGCAAGCAGGCGCTGGAGACGGTGCAGCGGCTGTTGCCGGTGCTGTGCCAGGCCCATGGCCTGACCCCGGACCAGGTCGTGGCCATCGCCAGCCACGATGGCGGCAAGCAGGCGCTGGAGACGGTGCAGCGGCTGTTGCCGGTGCTGTGCCAGAACCATGGCCTGACCCCGGACCAGGTCGTGGCCATCGCCAGCAATGGCGGCGGCAAGCAGGCGCTGGAGACGGTGCAACGGCTGTTGCCGGTGCTGTGCCAGGACCATGGCCTGACCCCGGACCAGGTCGTGGCCATCGCCAGCAATGGCGGCGGCAAGCAGGCGCTGGAGAGCATTGTTGCCCAGTTATCTCGCCCTGATCCGGCGTTGGCCGCGTTGACCAACGACCACCTCGTCGCCTTGGCCTGCCTCGGCGGACGTCCTGCCCTGGATGCAGTGAAAAAGGGATTGCCGCACGCGCCGGAATTGATCAGAAGAATCAATCGCCGTATTCCCGAACGCACGTCCCATCGCGTTGCCGACCTCGCGCACGTGGTGCGCGTGCTTGGTTTTTTCCAGAGCCACTCCCACCCAGCGCAAGCATTCGATGACGCCATGACGCAGTTCGGGATGAGCAGGCACGGGTTGGTACAGCTCTTTCGCAGAGTGGGCGTCACCGAACTCGAAGCCCGCTGCGGAACGCTCCCCCCAGCCTCGCAGCGTTGGGACCGTATCCTCCAGGCATCAGGGATGAAAAGGGCCAAACCGTCCCCTACTTCAGCTCAAACACCGGATCAGGCGTCTTTGCATGCATTCGCCGATTCGCTGGAGCGTGACCTTGATGCGCCCAGCCCAATGCACGAGGGAGATCAGACGCGGGCAAGCAACCGTAAACGGTCCCGATCGGATCGTGCTGTCACCGGCCCCTCCACACAGCAATCTTTCGAGGTGCGCGTTCCCGAACAGCGCGATGCGCTGCATTTGCCCCTCAGCTGGAGGGTAAAACGCCCGCGTACCAGGATCGGGGGCGGCCTCCCGGATCCTGGTACGCCCATCGCTGCCGACCTGGCAGCGTCCAGCACCGTGATGTGGGAACAAGATGCGGCCCCCTTCGCAGGGGCAGCGGATGATTTCCCGGCATTCAACGAAGAGGAGCTCGCATGGTTGATGGAGCTATTGCCTCAGTCAGGCTCAGTCGGAGGGACGATCTGAGGGGCGGCAGGGATTCGAGCAAGAAACCTCTACTGACAGCAAGTTAGCTCACTTTTGGCTGTGTTTTACACGAATCCCTGCCGACCCTCTACTCCGGCGCAGTCGTGAAATGCGGTTATCAGTGGTGGATCGCGCGGGGTTCGCCGACAGAGCGCGTGTGGTCCGGCGTACACGTGGGCCACGAAGTCCACGGCGCGGGTGAGGCGTTATCCGTAGGGGCGATGCCCCTACACCCCTACAATCCCGGAGCATCGTCATTGGGGACCGTATGAGCTACAGACCGCAGAACAACCAAGATGGGCTTTGGTGGGAAATCGCCCTGGGCATCTGCGTCGGCCAGCTGATGACCGCAGCGTTCGCAGGTGTGGTGGCCCTGTGCCTGGGCTACTTCACGCTGCGCAGCGTCAGCGCAGGACTACCGGCACCACGATTACTGCCGGTCACTCCACAGGAAGCGGACTGAACAATGACCTTTGACACCTACGAGCGCGTAGACCTGACCGGCCCTTGGGCCGGTTTTGGTTTTCAGGGACATCGATTCTTCACACCAGAAAATTACGACATCGAGCCCTGCGGCATGCGGTACTGGGCGCTGACCTGCGCCATCGCACGGGAGTGGTCGCTGATGATGTCCGAAGAACGCAATACGCGCTCGGCGAACCCGCGAACGCCTACTGCCACCAGGTCTCCGGGGTCGCGTTTGTCTCAAGGCGCAGAAGTGATCTACCTGCGGGACGTACTCGAGGGTTGGCAGGGATTCGTGTAAAAAACAGCCAAAAGTGGGTTCACTCGCTGTCAGCACAGAAATTTCTCACAACCCTCTGCCGATCCTCCATGCGGGTCCAGGATCGCCTTCATGTCTGCGCCTCACCCTGGTCGTCGAGGGTTGCCAGGATCACCCGAAGTTGTGTACTGCCATGCGGCCTGGGAAGCTATGTAGGGACCACAGACCGCTAGTCTGGAGGCGACCATGTAAAGAGGTATGCCTGATGGATCCCATTCGTTCGCGCACGCCAAGTCCTGCACGCGAGCTTCTGCCCGGACCCCAACCGGATAGGGTTCAGCCGACTGCAGATCGGGGGGGGCTCCGCCTGCTGGCGGCCCCCTGGATGGCTTGCCCGCTCGGCGGACGATGTCCCGGACCCGGCTGCCATCTCCCCCTGCGCCCTCGCCTGCGTTCTCGGCGGGCAGCTTCAGCGATCTGCTCCGTCAGTTCGATCCGTCGCTTCTTGATACATCGCTTCTTGATTCGATGCCTGCCGTCGGCACGCCGCATACAGCGGCTGCCCCAGCAGAGTGGGATGAGGTGCAATCGGGTCTGCGTGCAGCCGATGACCCGCCACCCACCGTGCGTGTCGCTGTCACTGCCGCGCGGCCGCCGCGCGCCAAGCCGGCCCCGCGACGGCGTGCGGCGCAACCCTCCGACGCTTCGCCGGCCGCGCAGGTGGATCTACGCACGCTCGGCTACAGTCAGCAGCAGCAAGAGAAGATCAAACCGAAGGTGCGTTCGACAGTGGCGCAGCACCACGAGGCACTGGTGGGCCATGGGTTTACACACGCGCACATCGTTGCGCTCAGCCAACACCCGGCAGCGTTAGGGACCGTTGCTGTCACGTATCAGGACATAATCACGGCGTTGCCAGAGGCGACACACGAAGACATCGTTGGCGTCGGCAAACAGTGGTCCGGCGCACGCGCCCTGGAGGCCTTGCTCACGAAGGCGGGGGAGTTGAGAGGTCCGCCGTTACAGTTGGACACAGGCCAACTTCTCAAGATTGCAAAACGTGGCGGCGTGACCGCAGTGGAGGCAGTGCATGCATCGCGCAATGCACTGACGGGTGCCCCCCTGAACCTGACCCCGGACCAAGTGGTGGCCATCGCCAGCCACGATGGCGGCAAGCAGGCACTGGAGACGGTGCAGCGGCTGTTGCCGGTGCTGTGCCAGGCCCATGGCCTGACCCCGGCCCAGGTCGTGGCCATCGCCAGCCACGATGGCGGCAAGCAGGCGCTGGAGACGGTGCAGCGGCTGTTGCCGGTGCTGTGCCAGGCCCATGGTCTGACCCCGGCGCAGGTGGTGGCCATCGCCAGCAATAACGGCGGCAAGCAGGCGCTGGAGACGGTGCAGCGGCTGTTGCCGGTGCTGTGCCAGGCCCATGGCCTGACCCCGGACCAGGTGGTGGCCATCGCCAGCAATAACGGCGGCAAGCAGGCGCTGGAGACGGTGCAGCGGCTGTTGCCGGTGCTGTGCCAGGCCCATGGCCTGACCCCAGACCAGGTGGTGGCCATCGCCAGCAATGGCGGCGGCAAGCAGGCGCTGGAGACGGTGCAGCGGCTGTTGCCGGTGCTGTGCCAGGCCCATGGCCTGACCCCGGACCAGGTCGTGGCCATCGCCAGCAATGGCGGCGGCAAGCAGGCGCTGGAGACGGTGCAGCGGCTGTTGCCGGTGCTGTGCCAGGCCCATGGCCTGCCCCCGGCGCAGGTGGTGGCCATCGCCAGCCACGATGGCGGCAAGCAGGCGCTGGAGACGGTGCAGCGGCTGTTGCCGGTGCTGTGCGAGGCCCATGGCCTGACCCCGGCGCAGGTGGTGGCCATCGCCAGCAATAGTGGCGGCAAGCAGGCGCTGGAGACGGTGCAGCGGCTGTTGCCGGTGCTGTGCCAGGCCCATGGACTGACCCTGGACCAGGTGGTGGCCATCGCCAGCCATGGCGGCAGCAAGCAGGCGCTGGAGACGGTGCAGCGGCTGTTGCCGGTGCTGTGCCAGGCCCATGGCCTGACCCCGGACCAGGTGGTGGCCATCGCCAGCCACGATGGCGGCAAGCAGGCGCTGGAGACGGTGCAGCGGCTGTTGCCGGTGCTGTGCCAGGCCCATGGCCTGACCCCGGCGCAGGCGGTGGCCATCGCCAGCAATGGCGGCGGCAAGCAGGCGCTGGAGACGGTGCAACGGCTGTTGCCGGTGCTGTGCCAGGACCATGGCCTGACCCCGGACCAGGTGGTGGCCATCGCCAGCAATGGCGGCAAGCAGGCGCTGGAGACGGTGCAGCGGCTGTTGCCGGTGCTGTGCCAGGACCATGGCCTGACCCCGGACCAGGTCGTGGCCATCGCCAGCCACGATGGCGGCAAGCAGGCGCTGGCGACGGTGCAGCGGCTGTTGCCGGTGCTGTGCCAGGACCATGGCCTGACCCCGGACCAGGTGGTGGCCATCGCCAGCCACGATGGCGGCAAGCAGGCGCTGGAGACGGTGCAGCGGCTGTTGCCGGTGCTGTGCCAGGACCATGGCCTGACCCCGGACCAGGTGGTGGCCATCGCCAGCCACGATGGCGGCAAGCAGGCGCTGGAGACGGTGCAGCGGCTGTTGCCGGTGCTGTGCCAGGACCATGGCCTGACCCCGGACCAGGTGGTGGCCATCGCCAGCAATGGCGGCAAGCAGGCGCTGGAGACGGTGCAGCGGCTGTTGCCGGTGCTGTGCCAGGACCATGGCCTGACCCCGGACCAGGTGGTGGCCATCGCCAACAATAACGGCGGCAAGCAGGCGCTGGAGACGGTGCAGCGGCTGTTGCCGGTGCTGTGCCAGGACCATGGCCTGACCCCGGACCAGGTCGTGGCCATCGCCAGTAATCAGGTGGTGGCCATCGCCAGTAATATTGGCGGCAAGCAGGCGCTGGAGACGGTGCAGCGGCTGTTGCCGGTGCTGTGCCAGGACCATGGCCTGACCCCGGACCAGGTCGTGGCCATCGCCAGCAATAACGGCGGCAAGCAGGCGCTGGAGACGGTGCAGCGGCTGTTGCCGGTGCTGTGCCAGGACCATGGCCTGACCCCGGACCAGGTCGTGGCCATCGCCAGCCACGATGGCGGCAAGCAGGCGCTGGAGACGGTGCAGCGGCTGTTGCCGGTGCTGTGCCAGGACCATGGCCTGACCCCGGCGCAGGTGGTGGCCATCGCCAGCCATATTGGCGGCAAGCAGGCGCTGGAGACGGTGCAGCGGCTGTTGCCGGTGCTGTGCCAGGACCATGGCCTGACCCTGGACCAGGTGGTGGCCATTGCCAGCAATGACGGCAGCAAGCAGGCGCTGGAGACGGTGCAGCGGCTGTTGCCGGTGCTGTGCCAAGACCATGGCCTGACCCCGGACCAGGTCGTGGCCATCGCCAGCCACGATGGCGGCAAGCAGGCGCTGGAGACGGTGCAGCGGCTGTTGCCGGTGCTGTGCCAGGACCATGGCCTGACCCCGGACCAGGTCGTGGCCATCGCCAGCCATGGCGGCGGCAAGCAGGCGCTGGAGACGGTGCAACGGCTGTTGCCGGTGCTGTGCCAGGACCATGGCCTGACCTCGGCCCAGGTCGTGGCCATCGCCAACAATAACGGCGGCAAGCAGGCGCTGGAGACGGTGCAGCGGCTGTTGCCGGTGCTGTGCCAGGACCATGGCCTGACCCCGGACCAGGTCGTGGCCATCGCCAGCCATGGCGGCGGCAAGCAGGCGCTGGAGACGGTGCAGCGGCTGTTGCCGGTGCTGTGCCAGGACCATGGCCTGACCCCGGACCAGGTCGTGGCCATCGCCAGCAATGGCGGCAAGCAGGCGCTGGAGAGCATTGTTGCCCAGTTATCTCGCCCTGATCCGGCGTTGGCCGCGTTGACCAACGACCACCTCGTCGCCTTGGCCTGCCTCGGCGGACGTCCTGCCCTGGATGCAGTGAAAAAGGGATTGCCGCACGCGCCGGAATTGATCAGAAGAATCAATCGCCGCATTCCCGAACGCACGTCCCATCACGTTCCCGACCTCGCGCACGTGGTGCGCGTGCTTGGTTTTTTCCAGAGCCACTCCCACCCAGCGCAAGCATTCGATGACGCCATGACGCAGTTCGGGATGAGCAGGAACGGGTTGGTACAGCTCTTTCGCAGAGTGGGCGTCACCGAACTCGAAGCCCGCGGTGGAACGCTCCCCCCAGCCTCGCAGCGTTGGGACCGTATCCTCCAGGCATCAGGGATGAAAAGGGCCAAACCGTCCCCTACTTCAGCTCAAACACCGGATCAGGCGTCTTTGCATGCATTCGCCGATTCGCTGGAGCGTGACCTTGATGCGCCTAGCCCAATGCACGAGGGAGATCAGACAGGGGCAAGCAGCCGTAAACGGTCCCGATCGGATCGTGCTGTCACCGGCCCCTCCGCACAGCAATCTTTCGAGGTGCGCGTTCCCGAACAGCGCGATGCGCTGCATTTGCCCCTCAGCTGGAGGGTAAAACGCCCGCGTACCAGGATCGGGGGCGGCCTCCCGGATCCTGGTACGCCCATCGCTGCCGACCTGGCAGCGTCCAGCACCGTGCTGTGGGAACAAGATGCGGCCCCCTTCGCAGGGGCAGCGGATGATTTCCCGGCATTCAACGAAGAGGAGCTCGCATGGTTGATGGAGCTATTGCCTCAGTCAGGCTCAGTCGGAGGGACGATCTGAGGGGCGGCAGGGATTCGAGCAAGAAACCTTTACTGACAGCAAGTTAGCTCACTTTTGGCTGTGTTTTACACGAATCCCTGCCGACCCTCTACTCCGGCGCAGGCGTGAAATGCGGTTATCAGTGGTGGATCGCGCGGGGTTCGCCGACAGAGCGCGTGTGGTCCGGCGTACACGTGGGCCACGAAGTCCACGGCGCGGGTGAGGCGTTATCCGTAGGGGCGATGCCCCTACACCCCTACAATCCCGGAGCATCGTCATTGGGGACCGTATGAGCTACAGACCGCAGAACAACCAAGATGGGCGTTGGTGGGAAATCGCCCTGGGCATCTTCGTCGGCCAGCTGATGACCGCAGCGTTCGCAGGTGTGGTGGCCCTGTGCCTGGGCTACTTCACGCTGCGCAGCGTCAGCGCAGGACTACCGGCACCACGATTACTGCCGGTCACTCCACAGGAAGCGGACTGAACAATGACCTTTGACACCTACGAGCGCGTAGACCTGACCGGCCCTTGGGCCGGTTTTGGTTTTCAGGGACATCGATTCTTCACACCAGAAAATTACGACATCGAGCCCTGCGGCATGCGGTACTGGGCGCTGACCTGCGCCATCGCACGGGAGTGGTCGCTGATGATGTCCGAAGAACGCAATACGCGCTCGGCGACCCCGCGAACGCCTACTGCCACCAGGTCTCTGGGGTCGCGTTTGTCTCAAGGCGCAGAAGTGATCTACCTGCGGGACGTACTGGAGGGTTGGCAGGGATTCGTGTAAAAAACAGCCAAAAGTGGGCTAACTCGCTGTCAGCACAGAAATTTCTCACAACCCTCTGCCGATCCTCCATGCGGGTCCGGGATCGCCTTCATGTCTGCGCCTCACCCTGGTCGTCGAGGGTTGCCAGGATCACCCGAAGTTGTGTACTGACATGCGGCCTCGGAAGCTATGTAGGGACCACAGACCGCTAGTCTGGAGGCGACCATGTAAAGAGGTATGCCAGATGGATCCCATTCGTTCGCGCACGCCAAGTCCTGCCCGCGAGCTTCTGCCCGGACCCCAACCGGATAGGGTTCAGCCGACTGCAGATCGGGGGGGGCTCCGCCTGCTGGCGGCCCCCTGGATGGCTTGCCCGCTCGGCGGACGATGTCCCGGACCCGGCTGCCATCTCCCCCTGCGCCCTCGCCTGCGTTCTCGGCGGGCAGCTTCAACGATCTGCTCCGTCAGTTCGATCCGTCGCTTCTTGATACATCGCTTCTTGATTCGATGCCTGCCGTCGGCACGCCGCATACAGCGGCTGCCCCAGCAGAGTGGGATGAGGTGCAATCGGGTCTGCGTGCAGCCGATGACCCGCCACCCACCGTGCGTGTCGCTGTCACTGCCGCGCGGCCGCCGCGCGCCAAGCCGGCCCCGCGACGGCGTGCGGCGCAACCCTCCGACGCTTCGCCGGCCGCGCAGGTGGATCTACGCACGCTCGGCTACAGTCAGCAGCAGCAAGAGAAGATCAAATCGAAGGTGCGTTCGACAGTGGCGCAGCACCACGAGGCACTGGTGGGCCATGGGTTTACACACGCGCACATCGTTGCGCTCAGCCAACACCCGGCAGCGTTAGGGACCGTCGCTGTCAAGTATCAGCACATAATCACGGCGTTGCCAGAGGCGACACACGAAGACATCGTTGGCGTCGGCAAACAGTGGTCCGGCGCACGCGCCCTGGAGGCCTTGCTCACGAAGGCGGGGGAGTTGAGAGGTCCGCCGTTACAGTTGGACACAGGCCAACTTCTCAAGATTGCAAAACGTGGCGGCGTGACCGCAGTGGAGGCAGTGCATGCATCGCGCAATGCACTGACGGGTGCCCCCCTGAACCTGACCCCGGACCAAGTGGTGGCCATCGCCAGCAATATTGGCGGCAACCAGGCGCTGGAGACGGTGCAGCGGCTGTTGCCGGTGCTGTGCCAGGACCATGGCCTGACCCCGGACCAAGTGGTGGCCATCGCCAACAATAACGGCGGCAAGCAGGCGCTGGAGACGGTGCAGCGGCTGTTGCCGGTGCTGTGCCAGGCCCATGGCCTGACCCCGGACCAAGTGGTGGCCATCGCCAGCAATGGCGGCAAGCAGGCGCTGGAGACGGTGCAGCGGCTGTTGCCGGTGCTGTGCCAGGCCCATGGCCTGACCCCGAACCAGGTCGTGGCCATCGCCAGCAATGGCGGCGGCAAGCAGGCGCTGGAGACGGTGCAGCGGCTGTTGCCGGTGCTGTGCCAGGCCCATGGCCTGACCCAGGACCAGGTGGTGGCCATCGCCAGCAATAGTGGCGGCAAGCAGGCGCTGGAGACGGTGCAGCGGCTGTTGCCGGTGCTGTGCCAGGCCCATGGCCTGACCCCGGCCCAAGTGGTGGCCATCGCCAGCAATAACGGCGGCAAGCAGGCGCTGGAGACGGTGCAGCGGCTGTTTCCGGTGCTGTGCCAGGACCATGGCCTGACCCCGGACCAGGTGGTGACCATCGCCAACAATAACGGCGGCAAGCAGGCGCTGGAGACGGTGCAGCGGCTGTTGCCGGTGCTGTGCCAGGCCCATGGCTTGATCCCGGACCAGGTGGTGGCCATCGCCAACAATAACGGCGGCAAGCAGGCGCTGGAGACGGTGCAGCGGCTGTTGCCGGTGCTGTGCCAGGCCCATGGCCTGACCCCGGCCCAAGTGGTGGCCATCGCCAGCAATATTGGCGGCAAGCAGGCGCTGGAGACGGTGCAGCGGCTGTTGCCGGTGCTGTGCCGGGCCCATGGCCTGACCCCGGCCCAAGTGGTGGCCATCGCCAACAATAACGGCGGCAAGCAGGCGCTGGAGACGGTGCAGCGGCTGTTGCCGGTGCTGTGCCAGGCCCATGGCCTGACCCCGGATCAAGTGGTGGCCATCGCCAGCAATATTGGCGGCAAGCAGGCGCTGGAGACGGTGCAGCGCCTGTTGCCGGTGCTGTGCCAGGACCATGGCCTGACCCCGGACCAGGTCGTGGCCATCGCCAGCAATGGCGGCAAGCAGGCGCTGGAGACGGTGCAGCGGCTGTTGCCGGTGCTGTGCCAGGACCATGGCCTGACCCCGGCCCAGGTGGTGGCCATCGCCAGCCACGATGGCGGCAAGCAGGCGCTGGAGACGGTGCAGCGGCTGTTGCCGGTGCTGTGCCAGGACCATGGCCTGACCCTGGACCAGGTCGTGGCCATCGCCAGCCACGATGGCGGCAAGCAGGCGCTGGAGACGGTGCAGCGGCTGTTGCCGGTGCTGTGCCAGGACCATGGCCTGACCCTGGACCAGGTGGTGGCCATCGCCAGCAATATTGGCGGCAAGCAGGCGCTGGAGACGGTGCAGCGGCTGTTGCCGGTGCTGTGCCAGGACCATGGCCTGACCCCGGACCAGGTCGTGGCCATCGCCAGCAATGGCGGCGGCAAGCAGGCGCTGGAGACGGTGCAACGGCTGTTGCCGGTGCTGTGCCAGGACCATGGCCTGACCCCGGACCAGGTCGTGGCCATCGCCAGCAATGGCGGCGGCAAGCAGGCGCTGGAGAGCATTGTTGCCCAGTTATCTCGCCCTGATCCGGCGTTGGCCGCGTTGACCAACGACCACCTCGTCGCCTTGGCCTGCCTCGGCGGACGTCCTGCCCTGGATGCAGTGAAAAAGGGATTGCCGCACGCGCCGGAATTGATCAGAAGAATCAATCGCCGTATTCCCGAACGCACGTCCCATCGCGTTGCCGACCTCGCGCACGTGGTGCGCGTGCTTGGTTTTTTCCAGAGCCACTCCCACCCAGCGCAAGCATTCGATGACGCCATGACGCAGTTCGGGATGAGCAGGCACGGGTTGGTACAGCTCTTTCGCAGAGTGGGCGTCACCGAATTCGAAGCCCGCTGCGGAACGCTCCCCCCAGCCTCGCAGCGTTGGGACCGTATCCTCCAGGCATCAGGGATGAAAAGGGCCAAACCGTCCCCTACTTCAGCTCAAACGCCGGATCAGGCGTCTTTGCATGCATTCGCCGATTCGCTGGAGCGTGACCTTGATGCGCCCAGCCCAATGCACGAGGGAGATCAGACGCGGGCAAGCAGCCGTAAACGGTCCCGATCGGATCGTGCTGTCACCGGCCCCTCCACACAGCAATCTTTCGAGGTGCGCGTTCCCGAACAGCGCGATGCGCTGCATTTGCCCCTCAGCTGGAGGGTAAAACGCCCGCGTACCAGGATCGGGGGCGGCCTCCCGGATCCTGGTACGCCCATCGCTGCCGACCTGGCAGCGTCCAGCACCGTGATGTGGGAACAAGATGCGGCCCCCTTCGCAGGGGCAGCGGATGATTTCCCGGCATTCAACGAAGAGGAGCTCGCATGGTTGATGGAGCTATTGCCTCAGTCAGGCTCAGTCGGAGGGACGATCTGAGGGGCGGCAGGGATTCGAGCAAGAAACCTCTACTGACAGCAAGTTAGCTCACTTTTGGCTGTGTTTTACACGAATCCCTGCCGACCCTCTACTCCAGCGCAGGCGTGAAATGCGGTTATCAGTGGTGGATCGCGCGGGGTTCGCCGACAGAGCGCGTGTGGTCCGGCGTACACGTGGGCCACGAAGTCCACGGCGCGGGTGAGGCGTTATCCGTAGGGGCGATGCCCCTACACCCCTACAATCCCGGAGCATCGTCATTGGGGACCGTATGAGCTACAGACCGCAGAACAACCAAGATGGGCTTTGGTGGGAAATCGCCCTGGGCATCTTCGTCGGCCAGCTGATGACCGCAGCGTTCGCAGGTATGGTGGCCCTGTGCCTGGGCTACTTCACGCTGCGCAGCGTCAGCGCAGGACTACCGGCACCACGATTACTGCCGGTCACTCCACAGGAAGCGGACTGAACAATGACCTTTGACACCTACGAGCGCGTAGACCTGACCGGCCCTTGGGCCGGTTTTGGTTTTCAGGGACATCGATTCTTCACACCAGAAAATTACGACATCGAGCCCTGCGGCATGCGGTACTGGGCGCTGACCTGCGCCATCGCACGGGAGTGGTCGCTGATGATGTCCGAAGAACGCAATAGGCGCTCGGCGAACACGCGAACGCCTACTGCCACCAGGTCTCCGGGGTCGCGTTTGTCTCAAGGCGCAGAAGTGATCTACCTGCGGGACGTACTCGAGGGTTGGCAGGGATTCGTGTAAAAAACAGCCAAAAGTGGGTTCACTCGCTGTCAGCACAGAAATTTCTCACAACCCTCTGCCGATCCTCCATGCGGGTCCGGGATCGCCTTCATGTCTGCGCCTCACCCTGGTCGTCGAGGGTTGCCAGGATCACCCGAAGTTGTGTACTGCCATGCGGCCTGGGAAGCTATGTAGGGACCACAGACCGCTAGTCTGGAGGCGACCATGTAAAGAGGTATGCCTGATGGATCCCATTCGTTCGCGCACGCCAAGTCCTGCCCGCGAGCTTCTGCCCGGCCCCCAACCGGATAGGGTTCAGCCGACTGCAGATCGGGGGGGGGCTCCGCCTGCTGGCGGCCCCCTGGATGGCTTGCCCGCTCGGCGGACGATGTCCCGGACCCGGCTGCCATCTCCCCCTGCGCCCTCGCCTGCGTTCTCGGCGGGCAGCTTCAGCGATCTGCTCCGTCAGTTCGATCCGTCGCTTCTTGATACATCGCTTCTTGATTCGATGCCTGCCGTCGGCACGCCGCATACAGCGGCTGCCCCAGCAGAGTGCGATGAGGTGCAATCGGGTCTGCGTGCAGCCGATGACCCGCCACCCACCGTGCGTGTCGCTGTCACTGCCGCGCGGCCGCCGCGCGCCAAGCCGGCCCCGCGACGGCGTGCGGCGCAACCCTCCGACGCTTCGCCGGCCGCGCAGGTGGATCTACGCACGCTCGGCTACAGTCAACAGCAGCAAGAGAAGATGAAACCGAAGGTGCGTTCGACAGTGGCGCAGCACCACGAGGCACTGGTGGGCCATGGGTTTACACACGCGCACATCGTTGCGCTCAGCCAACACCCGGCAGCGTTAGGGACCGTTGCTGTCACGTATCAGGACATAATCAGGGCGTTGCCAGAGGCGACACACGAAGACATCGTTGGCGTCGGCAAACAGTGGTCCGGCGCACGCACCCTGGAGGCCTTGCTCACGGAGGCGGGGGAGTTGAGAGGTCCGCCGTTACAGTTGGACACAGGCCAACTTCTCAAGATTGCAAAACGTGGCGGCGTGACCGCAGTGGAGGCAGTGCATGCATGGCGCAATGCACTGACGGGTGCCCCCCTGAACCTGACCCCGGACCAAGTGGTGGCCATCGCCAGCAATATTGGCGGCAAGCAGGCGCTGGAGACGGTGCAGCGCCTGTTGCCGGTGCTGTGCCAGGACCATGGCCTGACCCCGGACCAGGTGGTGGCCATCGCCAGCAATAACGGCGGCAAGCAGGCGCTAGAGACGGTGCAGCGGCTGTTGCCGGTGCTGTGCCAGGACCATGGCCTGACCCCGGACCAGGTCGTGGCCATCGCCAGCAATATTGGCGGCAAGCAGGCGCTGGAGACGGTGCAGCGGCTGTTGCCGGTGCTGTGCCAGGACCATGGCCTGACCCCGGACCAGGTCGTGGCCATCGCCAGCCATGGCGGCGGCAAGCAGGCGCTGGAGACGGTGCAGCGGCTGTTGCCGGTGCTGTGCCAGGACCATGGCCTGACCCCGGACCAGGTCGTGGCCATCGCCAGCCATGGCGGCGGCAAGCAGGCGCTGGAGACGGTGCAGCGGCTGTTGCCGGTGCTGTGCCAGGACCATGGCCTGACCCCGGACCAGGTGGTGGCCATCGCCAACAATGTTGGCGGCAAGCAGGCGCTGGCGACGGTGCAGCGGCTGTTGCCGGTGCTGTGCCAGGACCATGGCCTGACCCCGGACCAGGTGGTGGCCATCGCCAGCCATGGCGGCGGCAAGCAGGCGCTGGAGACGGTGCAGCGGCTGTTGCCGGTGCTGTGCCAGGACCATGGCCTGACCCCGGACCAGGTCGTGGCCATCGCCAGCCACGATGGCGGCAAGCAGGCGCTGGAGACGGTGCAGCGGCTGTTGCCGGTGCTGTGCCAGGACCATGGCCTGACCCCGGACCAGGTGGTGGCCATCGCCAGCCATGGCGGCGGCAAGCAGGCGCTGGAGACAGTGCAACGGCTGTTGCCGGTGCTGTGCCAGGACCATGGCCTGACCCCGGACCAGGTGGTGGCCATCGCCAGCCACGATGGCGGCAAGCAGGCGCTGGAGACGGTGCAGCGGCTGTTGCCGGTGCTGTGCCAGGACCATGGCCTGACCCTGGACCAGGTGGTGGCCATCGCCAGCCACGATGGCGGCAAGAAGGCGCTGGAGACGGTGCAGCGGCTGTTGCCGGTGCTGTGCCAGGACCATGGCCTGACCCCGGACCAGGTGGTGGCCATCGCCAGCCACGATGGCGGCAAGCAGGCGCTGGAAACGGTGCAACGGCTGTTGCCGGTGCTGTGCCAGGACCATGGCCTGACCCCGGACCAGGTCGTGGCCATCGCCAGCAATGGCGGCGGCAAGCAGGCGCTGGAGAGCATTGTTGCCCAGTTATCTCGCCCTGATCCGGCGTTGGCCGCGTTGACCAACGACCACCTCGTCGCCTTGGCCTGCCTCGGCGGACGTCCTGCCCTGGATGCAGTGAAAAAGGGATTGCCGCACGCGCCGGAATTGATCAGAAGAGTCAATAGCCGTATTGGCGAACGCACGTCCCATCGCGTTGCCGACTACGCGCAAGTGGTTCGCGTGCTGGAGTTTTTCCAGTGCCACTCCCACCCAGCGTACGCATTTGATGAGGCCATGACGCAGTTCGGGATGAGCAGGCACGGGTTGGTACAGCTCTTTCGCAGAGTGGGCGTCACCGAATTCGAAGCCCGCTGCGGAACGCTCCCCCCAGCCTCGCAGCGTTGGGACCGTATCCTCCAGGCATCAGGGATGAAAAGGGCCAAACCGTCCCCTACTTCAGCTCAAACGCCGGATCAGGCGTCTTTGCATGCATTCGCCGATTCGCTGGAGCGTGACCTTGATGCGCCCAGCCCAATGCACGAGGGAGATCAGACGCGGGCAAGCAGCCGTAAACGGTCCCGATCGGATCGTGCTGTCACCGGCCCCTCCGCACAGCAATCTTTCGAGGTGCGCGTTCCCGAACAGCGCGATGCGCTGCATTTGCCCCTCAGCTGGAGGGTAAAACGCCCGCGTACCAGGATCGGGGGCGGCCTCCCGGATCCTGGTACGCCCATCGCTGCCGACCTGGCAGCGTCCAGCACCGTGATGTGGGAACAAGATGCTGCCCCCTTCGCAGGGGCAGCGGATGATTTCCCGGCATTCAACGAAGAGGAGCTCGCATGGTTGATGGAGCTATTGCCTCAGTCAGGCTCAGTCGGAGGGACGATCTGAGGGGCGGCAGGGATTCGAGCAAGAAACCTTTACTGACAGCAAGTTAGCTCACTTTTGGCTGTGTTTTACACGAATCCCTGCCGACCCTCTACTCCAGCGCAGGCGTGAAATGCGGTTATCAGTGGTGGATCGCGCGGGGTTCGCCGACAGAGCGCGTGTGGTCCGGCGTACACGTGGGCCACGAAGTCCACGGCGCGGGTGAGGCGTTATCCGTAGGGGCGATGCCCCTACACCCCTACAATCCCGGAGCATCGTCATTGGGGACCGTATGAGCTACAGACCGCAGAACAACCAAGATGGGCTTTGGTGGGAAATCGCCCTGGGCATCTGCGTCGGCCAGCTGATGACCGCAGCGTTCGCAGGTGTGGTGGCCCTGTGCCTGGGCTACTTCACGCTGCGCAGCGTCAGCGCAGGACTACCGGCACCACGATTACTGCCGGTCATTCCACAGGAAGCGGACTGAACAATGACCTTTGACACCTACGAGCGGGTAGACCTGACCGGCCCTTGGGCCGGTTTTGGTTTTCAGGGACATCGATTCTTCACACCAGAAAATTACGACATCGAGCCCTGCGGCATGCGGTACTGGGCGCTGACCTGCGCCATCGCACGGGAGTGGTCGCTGATGATGTCCGAAGAACGCAATACGCGCTCAGCGAACCCGCGAACGCCTACTGCCACCAGGTCTCCGGGGTCGCGTTTGTCTCAAGGCGCAGAAGTGATCTACCTGCGGGACGTACTCGAGGGTTGGCAGGGATTCGTGTAAAAAACAGCCAAAAGTGGGTTCACTCGCTGTCAGCACAGAAATTTCTCACAACCCTCTGCCGATCCTCCATGCGGGTCCGGGATCGCCTTCATGTCTGCGCCTCACCCTGGTCGTCGAGGGTTGCCAGGATCACCCGAAGTTGTGTACTGCCATGCGGCCTGGGAAGCTATGTAGGGACCACAGACCGCTAGTCTGGAGGCGACCATGTAAAGAGGTATGCCTGATGGATCCCATTCGTTCGCGCACGCCAAGTCCTGCCCGCGAGCTTCTGCCCGGACCCCAACCGGATAGGGTTCAGCCGACTGCAGATCGGGGGGGGGCTCCGCCTGCTGGCGGCCCCCTGGATGGCTTGCCCGCTCGGCGGACGATGTCCCGGACCCGGCTGCCATCTCCCCCTGCGCCCTCGCCTGCGTTCTCGGCGGGCAGCTTCAGCGATCCGCTGCGTCAGTTCGATCCGTCGCTTCTTGATACATCGCTTTTTGATTCGATGCCTGCCGTCGGCACGCCGCATACAGCGGCTGCCCCAGCAGAGTGGGATGAGGCGCAATCGGCTCTGCGTGCAGCCGATGACCCGCCACCCACCGTGCGTGTCGCTGTCACTGCCGCGCGGCCGCCGCGCGCCAAGCCGGCCCCGCGACGGCGTGCGGCGCAACCCTCCGACGCTTCGCCGGCCGCGCAGGTGGATCTACGCACGCTCGGCTACAGTCAGCAGCAGCAAGAGAAGATCAAACCGAAGGTGCGTTCGACAGTGGCGCAGCACCACGAGGCACTGGTGGGCCATGGGTTTACACACGCGCACATCGTTGCGCTCAGCAAACACCCGGCAGCGTTAGGGACCGTTGCTGTCACGTATCAGCACATAATCACGGCGTTGCCAGAGGCGACACACGAAGACATCGTTGGCGTCGGCAAACAGTGGTCCGGCGCACGCGCCCTGGAGGCCTTGCTCACGGATGCGGGGGAGTTGAGAGGTCCGCCGTTACAGTTGGACACAGGCCAACTTCTCAAGATTGCAAAACGTGGCGGCGTGACCGCAGTGGAGGCAGTGCATGCATCGCGCAATGCACTGACGGGTGCCCCCCTGAACCTGACCCCGGCACAGGTGGTGGCCATCGCCAGCAATAACGGCGGCAAGCAGGCGCTGGAGACGGTGCAGCGGCTGTTGCCGGTGCTGTGCCAGGCCCATGGCCTGACCCCGGCGCAGGTGGTGGCCATCGCCAGCCACGATGGCGGCAAGCAGGCACTGGAGACGGTGCAGCGGCTGTTGCCGGTGCTGTGCCAGGACCATGGCCTGACCCCGGACCAGGTGGTGGCCATCGCCAGCAATAGTGGCGGCAAGCAGGCGCTGGAGACGGTGCAGCGGCTGTTGCCGGTGCTGTGCCAGGACCATGGCCTGACACCGGACCAGGTGGTGGCCATCGCCAGCAATGGCGGCGGCAAGCAGGCGCTGGAGACGGTGCAGCGGCTGTTGCCGGTGCTGTGCCAGGACCATGGCCTGACCCCGGACCAGGTGGTGGCCATCGCCAGCCACGATGGCGGCAAGCAGGCGCTGGAGACGGTGCAGCGGCTGTTGCCGGTGCTGTGCCAGGACCATGGCCTGACCCCGGACCAATTGGTGGCCATCGCCAACAATAACGGCGGCAAGCAGGCGCTGGAGACGGTGCAGCGGCTGTTGCCGGTGCTGTGCCAGGACCATGGCCTGACCCCGGACCAGGTCGTGGCCATCGCCAGCAATGGCGGCAAGCAGGCGCTGGAGACAGTGCAGCGGCTGTTGCCGGTGCTGTGCCAGGACCATGGTCTGACCCCGGACCAGGTCGTGGCCATCGCCAGCAATATTGGCGGCAAGCAGGCGCTGGAGACGGTGCAGCGGCTGTTGCCGGTGCTGTGCCAGGCCCATGGTCTGACCCCGGCGCAGGTGGTGGCCATCGCCAGCCACGATGGCGGCAAGCAGGCGCTGGAGACGATGCAGCGGCTGTTGCCGGTGCTGTGCCGGGCCCATGGCCTGACCCCGGCGCAGGTGGTGGCCATCGCCAGCAATAACGGCGGCAAGCAGGCGCTGGAGACGGTGCAGCGGCTGTTGCCGGTGCTGTGCCAGGCCCATGGCCTGACCCCGGCGCAGGTGGTGGCCATCGTCAGCCACGATGGCGGCAAGCAGGCGCTGGAGACGGTGCAGCGGCTGTTGCCGGTGCTGTGCCAGGCCCATGGTCTGACCCCGGACCAGGTGGTGGCCATCGCCAGCAATAACGGCGGCAAGCAGGCGCTGGAGACGGTGCAGCGGCTGTTGCCGGTGCTGTGCCAGGACCATGGCCTGACCCCGGACCAGGTGGTGGCCATCGCCAGCCACGATGGCGGCAAGCAGGCGCTGGGGACGGTGCAGCGGCTGTTGCCGGTGCTGTGCCAGGACCATGGCCTGACCCCGGACCAGGTGGTGGCCATCGCCAGCAATAACGGCGGCAAGCAGGCGCTGGAGACGGTGCAGCGGCTGTTGCCGGTGCTGTGCCAGGACCATGGCCTGACCCCGGACCAGGTGGTGGCCATCGCCAGCCACGATGGCGGTAAGCAGGCGCTGGAGACGGTGCAGCGGCTGTTGCCGGTGCTGTGCCAGGCCCATGGCCTGACCCCGGCGCAGGTGGTGGCCATCGCCAGCAATAACGGCGGCAAGCAGGCGCTGGAGACGGTGCAGCGGCTGTTGCCGGTGCTGTGCCAGGACCATGGTCTGACCCCGGACCAGGTGGTAGCCATCGCCAACAATAACGGCGGCAAGCAGGCGCTGGAGACGGTGCAGCGGCTGTTGCCAGTGCTGTGCCAGGCCCATGGCCTGACCCCGGCGCAGGTGGTGGCCATCGCCAGCAATAACGGCAGCAAGCAGGCGCTGGAGACGGTGCAGCGGCTGTTGCCGGTGCTGTGCCAGGCCCATGGCCTGACCCCGGCGCAGGTGGTGGCCATCGCCAGCAATAACGGCGGCAAGCAGGCGCTGGAGACGGTGCAGCGGCTGTTGCCGGTGCTGTGCCAGGCCCATGGTCTGACCCCGGACCAGGTGGTGGCCATCGCCAGCAATAACGGCGGCAAGCAGGCGCTGGAGACGGTGCAGCGGCTGTTGCCGGTGCTGTGCCAGGCCCATGGCCTGACCCCGGACCAGGTGGTGGCCATCGCCAGCAATAACGGCGGCAAGCAGGCGCTGGAGACGGTGCAGCGGCTGTTGCCGGTGCTGTGCCAGGCCCATGGCCTGACCCCGGACCAGGTGGTGGCCATCGCCAGCAATAACGGCGGCAAGCAGGCGCTGGAGACGGTGCAGCGGCTGTTGCCGGTGCTGTGCCAGGACCATGGCCTGACCCCGGCGCAGGTGGTGGCCATCGCCAGCCACGATGGCGGCAAGCAGGCGCTGGAGACGGTGCAGCGGCTGTTGCCGGTGCTGTGCCAGGACCATGGCCTGACCCCGGCGCAGGTGGTGGCCATCGCCAGCAATGGCGGCGGCAAGCAGGCGCTGGAGAGCATTGTTGCCCAGTTATCTCGCCCTGATCCGGCGTTGGCCGCGTTGACCAACGACCACCTCGTCGCCTTGGCCTGCCTCGGCGGACGTCCTGCCCTGGATGCAGTGAAAAAAGGATTGCCGCACGCGCCGGAATTGATCAGAAGAGTCAATAGCCGTATTGGCGAACGCACGTCCCATCGCGTTGCCGACTACGCGCAAGTGGTTCGCGTGCTGGAGTTTTTCCAGTGCCACTCCCACCCAGCGTACGCATTTGATGAGGCCATGACGCAGTTCGGGATGAGCAGGAACGGGTTGTTACAGCTCTTTCGCAGAGTGGGCGTCACCGAACTCGAAGCCCGCGGTGGAACGCTCCCCCCAGCCTCGCAGCGTTGGGACCGTATCCTC
Source organism: Xanthomonas oryzae pv. oryzae (assembly GCF_004136375.1). Classification (NCBI taxonomy): domain Bacteria; kingdom Pseudomonadati; phylum Pseudomonadota; class Gammaproteobacteria; order Lysobacterales; family Lysobacteraceae; genus Xanthomonas; species Xanthomonas oryzae. The sequence goes on along the minus strand of NZ_CP031697.1, from coordinate 1,365,814 downwards.
CAGGCATCAGGGATGAAAAGGGCCAAACCGTCCTGTGCTTCGGCTCAAACCCCGGATCAGGCGTCTTTGCATGCATTCGCCGATTCGCTGGAGCGTGACCTTGATGCGCCCAGCCCAATGCACGAGGGAGATCAGACGCGGGCAAGCAGCCGTAAACGGTCCCGATCGGATCGTGCTGTCACCGGCCCCTCCGCACAGCAATCTTTCGAGGTGCGCGTTCCCGAACAGCGCGATGCGCTGCATTTGCCCCTCAGCTGGAGGGTAAAACGCCCGCGTACCAGGATCGGGGGCGGCCTCCCGGATCCTGGTACGCCCATGGCTGCCGACCTGGCAGCGTCCAGCACCGTGATGTGGGAACAAGATGCGGCCCCCTTCGCAGGGGCAGCGGATGATTTCCCGGCATTCAACGAAGAGGAGCTCGCATGGTTGATGGAGCTATTGCCTCAGTCAGGCTCAGTCGGAGGGACGATCTGAGGGGCGGCAGGGATTCGAGTAAGAAACTGTCCTGGTCTAAATCTCGTGGACACCTCGATAGGGGATGATCATCCCAACGAAGACCGAACCCGATATGACATCCCGCCCGCGTAGGAATTTCGATACTGCCTTCAAGCTGCACGTGGTGCAGATGATCCGAGACCAAGGTCTGAGTGTGGGTCAGGTGTGCCGCGACCTGTGATCTGGTCGATAGCGCCGTGCGCCGCTGGTTGGCCCAGTACCAGGCCGAGCAGAGCGGCCAGCCGGGACAAGGCCGGCCGCTGACGCCCGAGCAGCAACGCATCCGTGAATTGGAGCGGGAAAACCAACGGCTGCGTGAGGACAACAGCCTGTTAAAAAAAGCGTCGGCCTTCTTCGCCCGGGAACTGAAGTGATCCAGCAGATGATCCAGCAGTGGCAGGAGAAGGCCAGAACCGCCCGGCTATGCCGGTTGCTGGGGGTGAGTCGTTCGGGGGTGTATGCGGCGCGCCGACGGCGACCGGCTCCACGCGCTGATGTACTTGCGGCAGCGGTGCAGACGGCCTTCCAGGCCAGCGGCGGCAACTATGGCAGGCGTCGATTGAGCGCCAGCCTGAAGGCCCAGGGCCTGCCCGCTGGTCGCCACCGGGTCCGCCGCCTGATGAAGCGCCACGGGCTGAAGGCGCGCTGGAAACGCAAGTTCACCCACACCACCGACAGCCGGCACGACTTGCCTGTGGCGGCCAACGTTCTGGATCGGCGCTTCAAGCCCAGTGCTGCGGACCAAGCCTGGGTGGCCGACATCACCTACATCCGCACCGAGCGCGGCTGGCTGTATCTGGCCGCCGTGCTGGACCTGTACTCGCGCAAGATCGTTGGCTGGGCGATGGCACCGAGCATGCCTGCCGAGCTGGTGTGGTGCGCCTTGCAGATGGCCATCGTCCTGCGCCAGCCCAAGCCGGGACTGATCATGCATACCGACCGCGGTAGCCAATACGCCAGTCAGGCCCACCGTGATCTGCTGGCGGCGGCTTCAACTCTGGATCGCAACACCAACGGTTGTGAAGTGATCCAGGCGACCTGACCTGAGCGACTTCACTACCAAATGGAGTTGCCCATGTCATCCAGCCGCCTGGACCTGTCAGAACGATACCGCCTACATGCGTTATATGAAACCGGGATGTCGATGCGCGCCATCGCCGATGCAGTGGCGCGTGCGCCCAGCACGATCAGTCGTGAGCTGCGCCGCAACCGGCACGCGGCGAAGTATCGGCCCGATCACGCGCAGCGCATCAGCGAGCATCGGCGCGCACAGGCCAGCCGGCGACCACGCATCGACGCTGAGCGTATCCGTCAGATCGAGGTCCTGCTGAGGGAGGACTTCAGTCCCGAACAGATCGCCGGTCGCACCGGCTTGGCCAGTCACGCATGGATCTATCGGCACATCTACGCCGATCAGAAGCGCGGTGGTCAGTTGTTCATGCATCTACGCAAACGCCGCCGCAAGCGCCGTCGGCGTGGCGTGCGCGATGGCCGCGGGCAGCTGACGCATCGGCGCAGCTGGACACAGCGCCCCAGCGTGGTTGAGCAGCGAAGCCGTATCGGCGACTGGGAGCTGGAGACCATCAGGGCCTCGCACGGACGCGCCGTGGTGGTCAGCATGACCGAACGCTGCAGTGGCCTGCATCTGCTGGCTTACTCGCCCGACGGCACCGCCGAGAACGTGCGCAACGCCATTGTCCAGCGACTGGGCGGACTGCGCCATGCAGTTCACACCCTCACCGCCGACAACGGCAAGGAGTTCGCCGATCATCGGCTCATTGCCGCCTGCCTGCAGAGCGATTTCTATTTCGCAGATCCGTACTGCCCATGGCAGCGCGGCAGCAACGAGAATGCCAACGGATTGACACGGCTCAAATCAGACAATCAAGGTCATGCGTCGGCGACTTCATGGTCAATTTTTCACCACTTCTGAGAAGCGAAGAGACATGCCGATGGTGCCGACTCGCTTGACGGCTGGTATTTCAGCAGCCTGTTAGTCCGGCAAGTTTTGAAACTTGTTCATCCAAGCGCTTCCATCGATTTGAAGACAGCGCGTTTTTCATTTCGCTGCATCGCTTGGCTGAAAAGCCGGGTACGTCGGGCACGCGGTGTCCTCGCCGCTCGCGGGACACGCCGTAAATCCGTCCTTGGAGGCTCGATGGCGGCATCCATGCCGCCAACGGTCCCGCAAGCGGCGAGGACACAGCACCACATGGGTTGCCGGCAGTTTTATTCAAAGCGATACATACGGATGATCGTGACGGGTCCTTGCGCTCTCAGCGCCCGAGGTGAAGTGCAATGCGCTCAGCAAGCCGGGCGCATGTCTTCACTCAGCAGAGCGTCCCCAAGTTGACCGCCATCCCCGAAACAAAAACAGCAACGCGTGCCATCACGCGTCGCTGCCGGGACTGCCTGATCGCCTGGCGCGATCAGAAGTCGTAACTCAACGTCACCCGGCCCGAGCGTGGCGCCTGGTAGGCGACGACCTGGTTCCATAGCGGGTTGGTGGTGTTGTCGGGCAGCTGCGAGAACGGGTAGATATTGGTCGCGGTCTGCTCATTGGTGATGTTGAATACGTCGAAACGCAACGCCAGCTTGCCTTCGGCAAATGCCGGCTTGTAGGTCACGCCCATATCCAGCTGCGCGATCCAGCCAAGGCGTCCCTGCGAACCCGGAGGCGATGCCACACCGGTGCCGGTTTCCGGGTTGTAGCAGTAGTGGTAGGGACCTCCGGTGATTGCACTGCCGCCGTAGCCGGCCGGATCGCGGCCGCTGTATTCGGTCCCATAGTAGTTGCCCAAGCAGTTATGCGGAGCGCCGGAAATCAGGCTGACATTGGCCGATGCGCCCCATTGCGGGGTGAACTGGTAGAACCCGAACAACTTGAGCTGATGGCGATGATCGTTGGATTGATCGCCGTTGAAATGCTCCATCAACGCCGCGTGGTCCCAGCTCTGTGTGGTCGAGACCGATGCCTGGCCCTGATAGCTGCCGAGCGCACCGCCGGTCCGCCACAGATCCGAACGCACCTGGCCTTCGGTGGTGCCGTAGCTATGCGACCAGACGTAGTTGACCTTGGCGTACCACTTGCCGTCGAACGGACGTTCCAGATTGAATTCCACCGCCGAATAATTGCGCTTGAACTTCGGGAAACCCGCCGCTTCGCGGCTCACCGATACTTCGTGGAACTGGCCATCGGTGCCAATCACGCCCCAGGTGTTGGTCTGGCCCGGATTGATCAACGCTGCGCCCGCCACCTTGGAAAAATCGATGGTCACGCCTTGCGCCGCCGCCGCATCGATCAACGCGGTATTGGAGACATCGTAGTTCTGGTCGTCGATGCCGGCGTTGAGGCGACGGTGCGTGCCGCGCACGCCCAGCACCCAGCCGCTGTCGAGTTGCCTGGTGAAACCGAGGATGAGTTCGTCCTGATTTTCACCTTCGATGTCCTTGGCCACCGCGGTGCGTACATCGGCGATACGACCGAAGCGCGAATTGACGGAGACCGCCGAGCCCAACTGCTGCGCCAAAATGGGCGTGCCATCGGCATTGATGCCGCTGTAGGTGAAGTAGGTATCGGTGGTGGCCGCCGGGGTGAACAGGCCCACCGCCGACAGCGGCAAACCGAGGTAGTAACGGCCAAGGTTACCGAAAACCTTGAGGCTGGAATCGCCATTGACGTCCCAGCTGAAGCCCAAGCGCGGCGCCCAGGCGTTGTCGATTTCGATATAGGGATCACCGAACGGGGTGTAGTTGGTGAACTCGTCCTTGCGCAGGCCCAGGCTCAGCAACACATTGTCGGTGACCTGCCACTTGTCTTCGATGTAATAGGCGCGCTGCTTGGCCTCGTACGAATACAGCCTGGTGTTGATGTTGCGCACCACGTAGTAGCCGCTCGCCCCATTGACCGGATCCACCAGGCCCGGGCTCGGCGCACCGACGCCGCCGGCTTCGTTGGCCGACTGGCTCACCAACCCGCCGGTGGCCAGCCCGTACGGATCATTGGTCTGGCCGTAGGTCCAGGCGTAGCCGGGGCCAGAGAGGATCGAGCCGACGTCGATGCCTTCGGACGTCTGGTTATCGATACCGACGTTGAGCGTGTGGTGGCCGATGCGCCACTCCAAGTTCAGGCGCTGGTTGTCTTTTTTGTATTCGCGGTCGGGCGAGCTGACCGAGGCGACCAGCTGATTGCCGATGCGCGGTGTGCCGCCGGTATAGGCCGGATTCTGCAGCGCGGCGCTATTGATCACCGGGCCGCCAGCCGCGTCGTAGTTGAATGGCGTCAGTTCGTCCGGCGTTCTCATCTTGCCGTACAGCGCGGTCACGGTGAGGTTGTCGCCCAGATAGCCGGTGTACTTGCCGGTGAACAGCGTCGGCCCGGTTTTCCAGGTGGATTCGTCGGTGAAGTAGGCGCCACGCCGACGCGCAAGATAGTCGTAGCGGTAGATCGAGCCGTTGGTTTCGGCGACGTCGCTGGCACCGGTCACCTCGATCAGGTGGTTGTCGGTGATGTTCCAATCCACCTTGGCGTACCAGCGCTTCTGCTTGTAGTCGTCGTCGGTGAGGCCGCCGGTACGGCCGTTGTCGGTGTCGCGATTGGTGCCGACGCGTACGCCGTCGGAGTTCACCTGCTCGGCTGCAAGGAAGAAGAACAGCTTGTCCTGGATGATCGGCCCGCCGACGTAGGCACTGTAGGTCGTCTGGCTGGCCTCGGCCTCGCTGGCGGGCTGATACAGGCCATTGGCCGCACGCGCGTAACGGTAGGCGGCGTTGTTGATGGTGCTGCCCTGGCTGTCCGGGCGCCAATAGATGTCGCGCTGGTTGGCCTTGAGGCCGTTCGGCTCCCAGATCACCGTGGCACCGAACGTCCACCCGTTGGTGCCGCGCTTGCCGATCTGGTTGATCACACCGCCGTTGGCACGGCCGTACTGCGCGCCGTAGCCGCCGGTGAAGATTTCCTGCTGGTCGATGGCACCGTACGGCAGGGTCAGGCCGCCCAGGTTGTTGCTGATGGTGGTGGTGTTGAAGCCGTTGAGGTAGTACGCATTTTCGCTGGCGGCCGAGCCGCCGAAGCTGGGCAACGAGCCGCCGAGCGGGCCGTTGTCGAAGCCGCCGCTGTTGACCACCACGCCCGGTGCCAGCAACGCGATCGCTTCGGCGGTGCGGCCCAGCGGCAGTTGCTGCAACTGTTCGGCGGTGACCACGGTACGCGTATCCACGCTGCTGACGTCGATGGTGGTCAGGCTGGCAGCGTTGACGGTGACGCTGTCCAGGGTCTGCACGCCGCTCCCCGCAGCGTTGGCGGCGAACGAGACGTCGGTGTTGGCCCCCACAGTAATGGCGACGTTCTCGCGGGTTTCCACCACGGCGCCATCGCGCTTGACCGTTACTTTGTAAGTGCCCAGCGGCAGATTGCCGGCGGTGTAACGACCGCGTGCATCCACCGGCACTTCGCGACTCAGACCGCTGTTGTTTTCCACCAGCACGCTCGTGCCACTGCCCTGCCCTACACTGCCGACGATGCTGCCGGTAGTGGACTGTGCGTGGACGCTGCCCATGGCCAATGCCAATGCCAATGCCAAGCCACGCTTCTGGATACTACGATTCATGCTCTCTCCCAGGTCTTGAACTCTCGGCAAGGCGACAAATAAACGGTGCCAGTAGCTACCGGAATCACACTCTCTGAACATCTGCAGCGCAGCGCCAATGACTGCACGCCATCAGCTCATTCCCAAACTGTCGATCTCGTCGCGTTCGATTATAGGCAGCCAAGTTCCCCTACCCGCCCGTTCCGACGGGTAGGCGCGCGAGGCCGCAGGCCTGACAATGGCCAACGCGATGCCCGCTGCCGGGCGTCGATGCCCCCCATCGGTATTTCTCAAGGATCTGCGCGCATGAACCACTCCCGCTCCCACGCCCTGTTCGCCCAGGCGCAGACCGTGCTACCCGGAGGCGTCAACTCGCCGGTGCGGGCGTTCAAGTCGGTCGGTGGCGAGCCGTTCTTCGTGGCGCGTGCCGATGGCTCGTACCTGTTCGATGTCGATGGCAACCGCTACATCGACTACGTGGGCTCGTGGGGTCCGATGATTGCCGGGCATAACCACCCGGCGGTGCGCGAAGCGGTGGAGCGTGCGATCCGCGACGGGCTGTCGTTCGGTGCGCCGTGCGCGGCCGAAGTGACGATGGCTGAAACCATCACCGGGCTGGTGCCCTCGTGCGAGATGGTGCGCATGGTCAATTCCGGCACCGAAGCCACGCTGTCGGCAGTACGCCTGGCGCGTGGCGCCACCGGGCGCAATCGCATCATCAAGTTCGAAGGCTGTTACCACGGCCACGGCGACTCGTTCCTGGTCAAGGCCGGCAGCGGCATGCTGACCCTGGGCGTGCCGACCTCGCCCGGCGTGCCGGCAGGCCTGAGCGAGCTGACCGCCACGCTGAGCTTCAACGACTTCGAAGGCGCCACCGCCCTGTTCGACGAGATTGGCCCGGAAGTAGCAGCGGTGATCATCGAGCCGGTGGTGGGCAACGCCAACTGCATTCCGCCGCAGGCCGGCTACCTGCAGCATCTGCGTACGCTGTGCACACGGCATGGCGCGTTGCTGATCTTCGACGAAGTGATGACCGGCTTCCGCGTCGCGCTCGGTGGCGCACAGGCGCATTACGGCGTCACCCCGGACCTGAGCACCTTCGGCAAGATCATCGGCGGCGGCATGCCGGTGGGTGCGTACGGCGGTCGCCGCGACTTGATGGAGCAGATCGCTCCGGCCGGGCCGATCTACCAGGCCGGCACCTTGTCGGGCAATCCGGTGGCCATGGCTGCCGGGCTGGCGATGCTGGAACTGGTGCAGGAACCGGGCTTCCACATGCGCCTGAGCGAGGCCACCAGCACGTTGTGCGAAGGCCTCAAAGATGCCGCGCGCGCAGCCGGCATTGCCGTCACCACCAATCAGGTCGGCGGCATGTTCGGGCTGTTCTTCACCGACGACATCGTGGAGAGCTACGCACAGGCCACGGCGTGCGACATCACCAGCTTCAACCGTTTCTTCCACGCCATGCTGCAGCGGGGCGTGTATCTGGCTCCCTCGGCGTACGAGGCCGGCTTTATGTCCAGCGCGCACGATGCCACCGTGATCGAAGCCACGCTGGCGGCAGCACGCGACGCGTTTGCGGACGTTGCGCGCTGAGGGGCTGGAAATCGGTAAGCAGTGAGCGCGGGGCATTGCGGGTTTGCGGTGCGGCGTGATCGTGCCGCACGTGCCGTTGCGCAGGACCTTGGCGAGGCAGGTGTCACCGGATCTGCCGGTGCGCCTGACTGTGCGGCTCGCGCGTTTCATTCGCGGCAGCAGGCAATGCAAGGCGGTGCATAGTGCAAGAAGTCCGTGACCGCGTACCCGTGACGCTGTGTCGTGGTGTCTCTGAATCCGCACCACCGAGTTCAGGCGACCTCTAACGCTCCTTGACCGTGCGCACAGGCCAACGCATCCGTCGCAATGAAGTAATCAACTCGACGCAACACGCTTTGCTTTCGTCGCGTGGCTGTCATACCTTTCTGAATGGTGCTCTGGGACGGGCATGGGTGGGGACCCTCGAAGCAGCCGCTGCACCGTCGTCGCCGAGTCCGGTGATCGCGCTGCATTGCCGCTGGTTCACCACGATCTGCAGCGTGTCGAGCCGGCATGCTGCCGACGCTTGATACGGCCGCCTTCGCCTCATGCTCAAGCCTGTTGCGCTACTCACCCCGCGCCCGTCACCGTCGCGCGACCGCGTCATTCCCGATTGGCTGCTTGCCGGCAAGCTGGAGCCGCCGTTGCCGCGCGCCGATGCCGTGGTGCGTGACGCACTGCTGGCTGCATTGGATGAAGCGCAAGCACGCCCACTGACGCTATTGCTCGCCCCAGCGGGTTTCGGCAAGACCACGCTGCTGGCGCAGTGACATGCGCAACTGAGTGCGCGCGAGCCGGGCGCGGTGGCATGGCTGTCGCTGGACGAAGAAGACGCCGATGCCGCGCGTTTTCTCGGCCATCTCGCGCTGGCGCTGCAGAGCGCAGGCGCCGACCACGCGCTATGCGCCGCAGTCCTGCACACGCGCGACCAGGATCCGCGCGAAACGGCGATGCTGTTGATTCGCGCACTACGCACGGTGCCGCGCCGCATCAGCGTGATTGTCGACGACTACGACCGACTCGGCAGCAGCCTCGTCGATGATGTGGTGCTGCGCCTGATCGAACACAGCGGCGGCCGTTTGCATCTCTTGCTCGCCACTCGCCGCGTGCCCAACCTGCCGTTGGCACGGTTGGATCTGCACGCCCAGCTCAGCCGCATCGGCAGCGCGCACCTGGTGCTCGACGATGTTGAAGCACAGGCATTGCTTGGCCCGCATGTACCAGCATCGGTGGTGGACGAACTGCGCCTCTACACCGAAGGCTGGCCGGTAGCGCTGCAACACGCGCGGCTGTGGCTGGAAGACGACGCACAACGTCAGCAGGAAGTCGCCGCACGTTTCTCCGGGCGCAGCGCGCAGATTGCCGCATATCTGGCCGAACAGGTGGTCGACGACCTGGACGCGGATACCCGCGACCTGCTGCTGCGCACCAGCCCGCTGGAACGCATCAACGCCGCGCTCGCCGATGCCGTGCGCCAGCGCGACGACAGCGGCCGCTTGTTGGCACGGCTGGAGCATTTCCACGGCTTGCTGGTGCCGCTGGATGGCGAGCGCGAATGGTTCCGCTATCACCCGCTGTTTGCCGACTTCCTGCAGCAACTGCTCGACCGCGAACATCCCGGACAAAGCGTGCAGCTGCATCAACGCGCAGCACGCTGGTTCCGCGAGCATCAGCGTCTGGCCGAATCGGTGCGGCATGCGGCATGCGGCGCGCGGCGACTGTGGCGATCTTGCAGCGAGCTACATCGCGCGTGCCGGCAGCTGGCAATTACTGCTGACCCACGGCACGCATGCAGTGCGCGCGCTGCTACGCCATTTCGACCACCGCACCATCCGCGACACACCGGCGTTGAATTTCACCCAGGCGCACCTGCATCTGAAGCTTGGCGAGTTCAGTCATGCGCGGCTGTTGCTGGAGCGTCTGCGTGATTTTCCCGCCGCATTACGCGAGCCGCTGCAGCGCGATTACACCGTGATGGTCGCGCTGCTGCGCGACCGTCTGGACGAAATCTGCGGCAATCCGCATGGTCTGACCCAGATTGCTGCCCAAGCTGGCGCGCTGGATGAAGACGACCATCTCGGCCGCGGCATGCTGCTCTGCATCTGCGCCACCACCGCGATCGCGCAGGGCGCATTCGCAGTTGCCGAGCACTACGCACGCAACGCGCGCGCCGCGATGCAGCGCGGCGGCAGCGACCTGGGCGCCAGCCAGGCGATGTTGTCGCTAGGCCAGAGCCTGTTCTATCGCGGCCAGCTCCGCGATGCGGAAGCCTGCTACCGGCAGGCACTGAGGTGGTGCGCACGTACGCCGCAACTGGATCGCGTGCTGGAATCCGCCGCGCAGTGCTTGCTTGCGCAATTGCACTACGAACGCGGCCGCCACGACGACGCAGCCGATCTGTTGTATCCAGCGCTGGAATTGCTGGAGCAACACGATGGCGGCATGGATGTGCTGGCCGCCGGATACGGCACCGCGTTGGGACTGGAACGCCTGCGCGACCACAGTGGACGCAGTGCGCTGCTGTTGCTGGAACATATCGAGCAGATCGCACACGGGCGCAAGCTGGCACGCTTATCGGAACTGGCCGCAGCATGGCGGTTGATGCTGTTGCTGGAACACCCGGGCAACGCCGCCATCGATGTGCTGATCGCACGCACCGGCGGCGAATCCGGCCTGGCGCACACCTTGCGTTCGTCACATCGCTGGCACGATCGCGCGGCGATGGGCTTCGCACTGGCACGCTGGCATCGCTTGGCCGGACGCAGCAGCGCGGCGCTCGTCATCCTTGGGCAGATCGAACAGGCCTGCCTGGCCAACGACAATGCCTGGCATCTGGCACGTACCCGTGCGCGTATTGCGCTGGTACTGCAGCAACGCGGCGAGCCCCTCGCCGCCCTGCCGTATCTGTACAGCGCGCTGGAGCATGTCGCCCTCACACAAAGCTGGCAGTCCATCGTGGAATTGGGCTTGCCGGCCAAGGCGATGCTACGTTCGCTACGCCAGCACGACCCGCACACCGTTGGCGGCAGCACGCGTGCCTTGACCATCCAGGCCTTGCTGGAACGCCTCAGCGACGACGACGACCCGGCCGGCGACATTTTCAGCGAACGCGAACTGGAAGTGCTGGCGCAACTGGCGCGCGGTTATTCCAACAAGCAGATCGCGCGCCGCCTGCATCTGTCGGAAAACACAGTCAAATTCCATCTGAAAAACCTGTACCGCAAGCTCGATGCACGCAGCCGCGAAAGCGCACTGGCACAGGCACAGGCAGTGCAGCGCGGGCTGTTGCGTGGAAGCGAACCGCATGCAGATCAGGCTGTGGCAACTGACTGATCTGCATGCATCGCCACGTTGAGCGCGAATCTGCATGTGTCGCGGCCCGGCCTGAAAGCACCGGCCGCCACGCGCGCATCATCCAAAACTCAGCGTGCCCTTCATCATCGCCCAGTGCCCGGGGAACGAACAGAAAAAGATGTAGTCGGCGCCCTTGCTCAGCTTGCTGGTCGGAAAACTCACCGTGGTGCTGTCGCCGCCGCCGATGACCTTGGTGTGCGCAATCACGCGCGCGTCGGCCTTGGGCAGATAACTGTCGGCGATGGTCGAGCGGACGCCCGCGTTGGCCACCGCCTGGAAATCGGCAGCCTTGGTCAACACCCAGTTATGCCCCATCACCGTGGCGGCCATCTTGCCGGAGTGCTTGAGCGTGAGCTCGACCTGCGTGCAATCGGGCGCGAGCTTGATCGCGTTCTGGTCGAACGTCATCTGATCGTTGCCGGTGATGGTCACCGCACACGTCCGTGCCCAGGCCGAAGGCGCCATCAGCGCCAGCGCACACACGGCAATGGTGGAAAAAAGCGTCAAGGGAACACTCCTGGGTTAGGAAATTGCAGCACCTCGCACGCGGCGCGCCGCTGCAACAGTGACCTGCTGAGACGTGCCGATAGTGCCAGAGTAACGCGCTGTCGCAATCCACAGCGCATCACGCGCGAGCCTGCTGCAGTGCACTCGCGTATCGACCCAGGATGCGAAGAGCCGGATTGATTGCAGGCGAACCTTCGGCCACACGCCAGCCTCACGCGTAACGGAAAAACTCCTCCATCGGATCTGTGACTGCAGACGCAATAGCTGGCACCGGCAGCATGCCATGCTCGCCTGCCATCACCTGCACGAATGCCTGCTTGAAGCGCGCCATCTCTGCCTCGGTGCCCACGGTGATGCGCGACCACGTTCGCCACACCGGCCAGCTGCGGCCGATGAACACGCCATGGGTGGCCATATCGTCCCTGAAGCCAGCGGCCCGCCGCTTCACATCGACCATAAAGCAGTTGCTCTCCGATGTGGTGCAGGCATAACCGTGCTTGCCGGGAAACTCCATCACGTCACGACGGGTTGCCGCTGTACGTGTGCGCCGCTGCGTTACCAGCGCAGGATCGCGCAGGCTAGCCAGCCCTGCGGCGGCGGCGGTGACCGGCAAGCTGTTGACGCTGTAGAACGTCCGCTTGGCCAGCAAATCCGGGCGCGCCGCCGCATAGCCCAGCGGATGCCGGACATACCGTAGCGTTTGGAGAAGGTACGCAACACCACCACGTCCTCGCCAGCGGCAACCATGTCGACCATGCTGCGCGTGCTCTGCGCAAAGTGGATATAGGCCTCGTCCACCACCAATACGCTGCCTTTGGGCTTGTGCGCCAACGCGTCGTCCAGATCCCTGCGTGCGGTGACCGAGCCGGTGGGGTTGTTGGGGTTGCAGATGCAGATCACACCCACGTTGGTTTCGGCCGCGCACATGGCCTGTACATCGTGCGAAAGTCCTTGCGCAGCGGCACCTTGATCAGGCGCGCGCCATTGCGGGTTGCCGCACGCCAGCCGGATTCGTAGGTGGGGTCGGCCGTGACCAACGCGGCGCTGGGCGAAGTGAATGCCAGCATCGTGTCGTCGAGCGGCTCGGTGGACCCGGCATACGCCATCAGATGATCGACCGGCAGCGTGAGCTCGGCAGCCAGCGTGGTCATCAAGTCCATCTGTACCTGGCGCAGGTAGCGCCCGCCTTGCGGTGCGATCTGCGCGATGGCCTTCACTGCGGCAGCCGACGGTCCATCCGGAAATTCATTGGAGTCGATCATCATCGGTGCCCGCGCCGTTGCCGGTGTCGGCGCGATGACAGTGGCGCGTTCGATGGCGCTGGCCAGCAACGGCAAGCTGCCTGCACCGGCGGCGCCGGAAAACAACGCGCAGTCGCGTAGAAACGTGCGGCGCGAAAGAGCGGTTTTCATGACATCCTCCAGCAGGATGGCGACGCGGACTCAGGGACGCACAGCGACAACTTCGATCTCGACCCGGTACAGCGGGTTACCCAATGCCGCGATCTGGAACGCCGAGCGTGCCGGCAGATTGGGCTGCTCCTTGGTACCGAAGAACTGGCGATACCCTTCCATGAAGCCATCGAAATCCATCTTGCCGCCCATGGCCGGGTCGCCGACCAGAAACGCCTGCATCTTCACCACATCGCCCATGCCCAACCCAAGCGTGGCCAGCTGCTGTTTGATCTGGTTCAACACGCTCACCGTTTGCGCCTTGGTGTCGCCATAGGTGGCAGCGGAATCCTTTGGCGCATTGGGATCGATCACCGCCGGCACCTTGCCGCTGAGATACACCGTGGCCTTGCCGGCGGGAATTTCCACCGCGGCAGCAATGGGGAAATCGCTGTTGGGAATCTTGTGGCGGATCACCTCGGCGGCGTGCGCGGCGCCGACACTGGCAGACCACAGCATTGCAGCGGCGATAACGGTCGTGATGGAACGGAGCATGGCAATTCCTTGTATGAGAGAAGATCAGTGGCGGAGCGATTTGACGTCGTCGATGGTCACGGGCTCGGCATGGTCGTTACCGAAGTGAGTCCGCACGTAATTCACCACTTCGGCCACCTGACGGTCGTCGAGCATGTCGCCGAAACCCGGCATGCCGGCGTGGCCGTCGAGCACCATCATGGTCACGTACGGGCCGGCAACCAGTTTCGGGTTGCCGGCAAGCGCAGGATAGTCGCCAGCGCCTTGCGCGCACCGCCCGGCCGGCATATGGCAGCCCTGGCAGATCGCCTGGTAGACGTCCTGACCGGAAGCCTTGGCGAAGCCCTGCTGCGGAAACAGCTGCGTGGCATCGGAACTTTGCGCCTGCGCATCGCGCACGGTGGGTGGCAGCAACAAGATGAGGATGGCAAGCGCAACGGTGGCACCGCACACACGTGGCAACAGGCTCATGCGCGCGCTCCTCCGGCAATGACCTTGCGATGCAGGCGGCCCACGACATCGTGCGCAGATAAAATTACGCCCTCCTGCCAGGCCGGGATGTAGGACACGTGTTCACCAGCCAACGCCAGACGCCCGTCGATCTGGCATAGCGAAGTATAGCGCTCAGCACGCGCCTGTTCGCTCCACATGCCGAAACAACCATGCGTAAACGGAACGCGGTGCCAGCCGACCGCGATGCCGTTCTCGAATTTGCGCGGATACTGCGGATGCAGCTGGGCGCCGTATTCCACTGCCTTGCGCACGCGCTGCTCCGGCGTCATCGCGGTGAACTGGTACGCGTCCAGTCCCCACGCATAGGCACCGAGCAGCACGCCCTTGCCTGGGCTGTGGTAGTTTGTGCAGGGATAGCTGATTAGGGCCTGTTAACATTAATGTCTCGAGCGATTAAACTATTGGGCATGGAGATCACGCCAGCACAATTTGCACTCATCGAGCATTGCCTACCTTTGCAACGCGGCAATGTCAGCATGACCAACCTGCAGGTAGTCAACGCCCTTCTTTACGTCGCAGAGCATGGCTGCAAATGGCGCGGTCTGCCCGAGCGCTTTGGCAACTGGCATACGGTGTACACGCGCATTAACCGTTGGGCCAAGTCCGGTGTGCTGGACCGGATGTTCGCCCAATTGCAGACCTGCCAGATCGTGCGCATCAAAATCGAAGCGGTCTCGCTGGACTCCACCAGCATCAAGGTGCATCCGGATGGCACTGGCGCATTAAAAAAAACGGCCCACAATCCATCGGGAAATCGCGCGGCGGATGGAACACCAAAATTCATATGGTTGCCGCAGATGCTCGAACAGCCATCACGTTCGGATTGACGCCTGGCAACGCACCTGACGCACCCGCAGGCCGCGCGTTGCTTGAACACCTGGGGCCAGTGGAGCGGCCGGTTCATCTGCTGATGGATCGCGCTTACGAAGGCAATGAAACCCGCCAGTTGGCGCTCGATCTTGGCTTCGTGCCGGTGGTTCCACCCAAGTCCAATCGGGTCGATCCTTGGGAGTACGACAAGGAAATGTACAAGCGGCGCAACGAAGTGGAGAGGCTGTTCCGTCGCTTGAAGGGCTACCGACGGATTTTCACGCGCTTCGAGAAGCTGGATGTCATGTTCCTTGGCTTCCTCAGCTTCGTTCTGGTCGTTGATGGGCTTCGGATGTGTTAACAGGCCCTAAGGTGATCGGCAGATCGGCAGATCGGTGTAGCTGATGCCGCCGTAGATCGCCTCGTCTTCTTCCCAGAAACGCCGCTTGAATTGCAGGCCCACTTTGACCGATGCCGCGTACGGCACCTTGCCGATCGCTGTGGCCATCGCATCGCTGGCGGTGACTGCAATGCGGCTGAGCACCGACAGTGGACTCGTGCAGATGCACCAGTCCGCACTGGCGATGCGCTCTTCGCCGCCACGTGCCGCATCCTGCAAGGACACGCGCACGCCGCTGCCGTCCTGATCGATCCTGGTGACGTTGGCATTGTAGGTAATGGCACCGCCAAGTTGACGTGCGAACGCCTTGCCGATCTGGTCCATGCCGCCCACCGGCTGGAACATGGTGGTCTGCCTTTCATAGTTGTTGCCGGCTGCCAACGTCGTCCACAGGCGCGAGCGCAGCACGTCCTGCACGCTGAAAGGATCGGAGAATTCCGGCTTGCCCGACAAACCACCACCGGGGTAACGCGCAAAACCGCGTCGCTCGCTGCTGTTCTTGCCCTTGACGTAACCGAACTTCTGGTCGAGCGCCCCCCAGGTGCGCAGGGATTCCAGCAGCAGCTCCTGATCTTCACGGCTGACCGCCGCGTCCAGGGCGTGTTGCTGCGTGCACTTGGCCAGCAACTCGGACACATGGTCCTTGTAATCGGCATCGATGGCGCGAAAGCGCTGCGGTTTGCTGCCGAAGCCTGTTTGGCTATGCAGCAGCGCGTTGTAATTGACCTGATTGAAGGCTTCCAGCGCCACGCCGAATTGCTTGCAGTAACTCAGCACCGCCTTGTGGTGGTGCGGAATGCGCCACGGCCCTGGGTTGAGATACAAGCCCTCGTCGAACCGGCAATGCTGCGTGGCACCGCCCAACTCGGTATAGCGGTCGCCGCCGCGCAGCGTCCAGTTCCGTCCGTCGGGGCGGTCGTTGTATTCAAGCAGCTGCACGCGGTAGCCGGCCTTGCGCAACTCGAAGGCGGCGCTCATGCCGGCCAGCCCGGCACCGAGAATCAAGACCGACGCCCCCTTGGGGTCGCCATCCAGTTGCAGCGGGCCTTTGAAATTGGATTCGGCCGCCATGCCCAGGCTGCTCATCGCCTGATACATCATCGCGCCGCCGGCGGTCATACCGATGCGCGTCAGCAATTGCCGCCGCGTCATCGCTCCCGTGTGATTGCCTTGCATCAACGCACTTCCCCCGCATGTCGTGGACGAACGCGTGCGGCCGGCAACCTTGCCGGCCACGGCTGCACCTCAGAATGTGTCGGCCAGATTGGCGAACAGCTGGCGCGGTGCGATCAACTGGTACGAGCCTGAGCTTTCGTTGGGAAACACCGCACCGATCGTATCGTGCTTGTCGAACAGGGTGTAGACCGACAACTGCTGCCGACCACCGGCAAGCAACCCACTGTCCTCGCCCTGATACCCGACGCTGCCGTTGACGATGAAGGTGGCATCCACCTGGTCGGTCTTGAACGTGTCGCCGTAGCGCTTGCCGGTGTATTTGGCGTCGAAATTGGCGAAGAAATGCGCGCCTTCCCAACCGCCGTTGACGCTGAACATCACCTTCGGCGCATCCGGCACCGCGTTGCCTTTCACCTGTACCAGGTTGCCGCTGACCGGGCCGAAATAGTTGTCCTGGAATTTCGGAATTGTTCCAGGTCAGCGATGTGCCCAGCCGCCAGCCGGGCGCCGGCTTCCACATGCCGGACACTTCCGCCCCGTACGTCTGCACGTCGCCGACGTTGGCGTAGACGGTGGGCGCCACCACCAGCAGGGCTGGGTCGGTGAGCGCGATGATACGGTTTTCGTCATCGATCTTGCAGGCGGCGATATAGCCGCTCCACTGCGTGGATTCGGCACGGATGCCGATATCGATATGGGTGGATTCTTCCGGCGCGATATCCGGATGGAATGCACCCGAGGTCAAGGTCAGCCGCGGCGCGGAACTGAAGTTCTCCGCGTCGTTGGCGAATACCTGCACGCCTTCGGCAAGCTGGAAGCTGGCACCGACCTGCGGCTGGAACCAATCGCTGTTCTTGATGGTGACAGCGCGCCGCATGCCGACAGTGAAGTCGTCGAGATTGGCGATGCCGTTGTAGTCGCGTTTGACATCCAGCCCCTTGGCGCCGAATTCCATCGTGAGCCGGTCGTCGAGCAGGCGTCGCGTGTGCTTCACGCCGGGCAGGCTGGCCAACAGCTGCTGCGGCGCCATCCCGGGCACCTGCACCTGGATCTCGTCAACCGAGACGGACGCGGTCGTGCGCATAGACCTGGTGCCCACCACGCTGACCGCATCCAGCGTGCGTGCTTCCTATGCCAAGGCAGGCAAGCTCTGTGCGCCGGCCAGCAACAAGACGCCCGCGCGTGGCGCGAGCGGGCGGTGGTGAGGATGGTGGCGACCGAGGCCGACAAATGATCGGTATTCAGGCACGTTCGCATGCAGTCCCCCCATGGAGACGTGTGGCGTGCTGAGTGACCGGGCGCTGCCCCGAGACGGCTGACACCGCGGATGCGGCGTGCAGTGACCATAACCAGCGCAGTTCCACCGCAACGGCGGTACGGCGGGTGGGGTCGGCGCAGGTGGGTAGGTCGCGACCGAATTCAAAACTCTGAATCGGTATTTCTGCCACCTACCTGTGCGGTGTGGCATTGCAGGTCGCGTGCTTGCCATGCCGTGCCGAATCGACAACGCTGCGGCTTCGCCGTACGAGCACGCATATGTCGCCTACACCACCGTCGCTGCTGTTGCTCGATTTCGACGGTGTGCTCGCGCAGTCCGCGCGGCCACGGTGCATGGCCGCCCTTGCCGCGGCGGCGGGCTGCTCACCGCAGCGGGTGCATGACGTGGTGTTCGCGCAAGGTCTGGAACGCGCCTACGATGCCGGTCAGATCGACACGCAGACGTATCTGGCGCAGTTGAGCGAAGAACTGGGGCACCCGATCGATCGCGCCACCTGGATCGCGGCACGCGTTGCTGCATGCCGCGCCGATCCTTCGGCAGTGGCACAGGTGCTGGCGGTCTCGGCGACCACGGCTGTGGCGGTGCTCACCAATAACGGCACGCTGATGGTGGACGCGATCGAGCAGATCGTGCCGTCGTTGTTTCCGTTATTGCAGGACCGCGTGCTCTGCAGCGGCGCGCTCGGCGGCCGCAAACCCGAGGTGCAGGTGTATCGGCGCGCGCTGGCGCAACTGGGGCAACGCGCCGAGCACACGCTGTTCGTCGACGACTTGTTCGTCAACGTGCGCGGCGCACGCACGGCCGGTCTGCACGCCGACACCGTGCGCGACGCGCGCGCATTGCGGCGGGTGCTGAAGCGCTACGGACTTGCATGAGACAACGCCCCTCTCCCACGGTGGCGAGAAGGCACGGCGTGCGTGCCTTGGAGCACCCGCGCCGCAAGCACGGACCGGGGCGTGGAACGGGGGGGGGGGGTGAGGATACGGCGGCAGACAGCCGCCCCACCCAGGCAGTCCAAAGACCACGCACATTGCGTGAGATGCACGCCACACACCACGCATCTCCAACACTCTGCTAACCGGCTTAGCGCCGGCTACAAGACGCGCAGGCAGCTCCCATCATCACGACTGCGCAACGTACTCGGCAAGCGCCAGACGCAAACACGCCAGGCCATCCGCCAGCTCGGCATCGGTCAGGTTGAGTGCCGGCACAAAGCGCAGTACGTCCGGGCCAGCCTGCAGCAGCAGCAAGCCATGCTTGGCCGCCAGGTCGAGGATCGCCCCGGCCTGACCCGCGTGCGCCGGCGCCAGTACCGCACCCAGCATCAAGCCACGTCCGCGAATCTGCGCAAACAGATCGAAGTCGGCATTGAGCGCTTCCAGGCCCGCGCGCAACGCCGCCGACTGCCGCGCCACGTTGTCGGCAATCTGCGGCGAGGCCAGCTTGCGCAGCGCCACGCGCGCCACTGCCGCGGCCAGCGGGTTGCCGCCGAAGGTGGTGCCGTGCGCGCCGAACTGCATGGTTTCGGCCACCTTGGGCCCAGCCAGCATCGCGCCGATCGGAAAACCACCACCCAGGGCCTTGGCCAGGGTCACGATGTCCGGCGTCACCTGGTCCTGCCAGTGCGCGAACAGCGTGCCGGTACGGCCCATACCGCATTGAATTTCGTCCAGCACCAGCAGCGCATCGTGCTGATCGCAGAGCGCGCGTACCCGGCTCAAGAAGCCCGGCGCGGCCGGCATTACCCCGCCCTCGCCCTGAATCGGCTCAACCATCACCGCGGCTACATCGCCGCTGGCCATCGCCGCTTCCAGCGCCGTAACGTCGTTGAAATCCACATGGCGAAAACCGCCCGGCAATGGCTCGTAGCCTTCCTGATACTTGGGCTGGGCGGTTGCGGTCACCGACGCCAGCGTGCGGCCATGGAAACTGCCGCCAAACGTGACAATGACGCGCTTGTCGGCCGGCCGGCCGTGGCTACTGGCCCACTTGCGCACCAGCTTGATCGCCGCCTCATTGGCCTCGGTGCCGGAATTGCACAGGAACACCTTGAGCGCGAAACGCGAGGCGGTCACCAGTTCTTCGGCCAGTTTCAGCGGCGGGGCGCTGAAGAACACGTTACTGGTATGCCACAGCTTGGCGGCCTGCTCGGTAAGCGCAGCCATCAGATCAGGATCGTTATGGCCGAGCCCGCTGACCGCGATGCCCGACGACAGATCCAGATACTCACGTCCCTGGTCGTCCCACACGCGGCTGCCCTGGCCACGCTCCAGCACCACCTGGCGCGGGCGATACACCGGCAGGTAGTAGTGCGCGAGGGACAGGGGCGAATCGGCAGCGGTGCTCATGAGGATGGGTCGCTAAAGCGGAGGGAGAACCCGCATTCTCGCGCATTCGCCGGCCTGCGGCACAATGCGCGCATGCGCCCTTTCTCAGATCCGCAACTCACGCCCGCCACCGAGGACGGCTGGCGCCGGCAGTGGTTCGACATCATCTACCGCCACGACACCCGTCCCTCGCGCAATTTCGACCTGATGCTGGTGGTCGCGATCCTGGCGAGCGTGGTGGTGATCATGATCGACAGCGTGCCGCATCTCCATTCGCATGCCGCGGACTGGCTGGTGCCGCTGGAATGGGCGTTCACGGTGACCTTCACCATCGAATACGCGCTGCGTCTGGCGGTGGTACGGTGCCCGCTGCATTACGCGCTCAGCGTGTGGGGCATGATCGATCTGCTGTCGATCCTGCCCAGCTGTCTGTCGTTCTTCGTGCCCGGCGCGCAGACGCTGCTGGTGGTGCGCGTGCTGCGTCTCCTGCGGCTGTTCCGCATCCTCAAACTCACCCGCTACATCGAAGAGAGCGGGCAACTGCTGGATGCGCTCTGGCGCAGCCGGCGCAAGGTGCTGGTATTCCTGTTCACCGTACTCACCATCACCGTGATCGCCGGCGCCACGATGTCCATCATCGAAGGCCCGCAACACGGCTTCACCAGCATCCCGACCAGCATGTATTGGGCCATCGTCACCATGGCCACGGTGGGCTTCGGCGATGTGGTGCCGCAGACCACGCTGGGCCGCTTCGTGACCTCGGCCTTGATCCTGATCGGCTACAGCATCATCGCCGTGCCCACCGGCATCTACACCGCCGAACTGGCCAGCGCATTGCGCGAAAGCGGCCACACCGGCAAACGCGAGATCCGCAACTGCGTCCGCTGGGGGCTGCAAGGCCACGCAGCCGACGCACGCTATTGCCGGCAATGCGCCGAGCCGCTGCCGGAAATGTCCAATGGCTGATGCGCAACTGCGGCCTTGCGCGAGGTAAAGATGACGTCGCAGTTGCCAGGCGACCATGGCCCTTGCGCGAGGCGGCATGGAGCAGACCTACATGCCGGCGCAGAGTACGCGCCCCTGCCCAGCTGCACACTGCGCGCGAACTCGATTGCAGAGCAGCAGGGCTATGGTTCGGTTGCAATCGGGTTGATCGCTGCTGCGCGGCCATCGTTCGCAGCGCAAAGACGTCATCACGCAAGCAACCGTTCAACTCACTCGCACCGCCTCCGCAGCGATACCTGCACGGCATTGCTGCGACATGCGATTGCTCATGTCGATCAGATCATTGTCGCTGGCAAGCGCTGCATGACGGGTGCCATTGGGCGGCATCGAGCCGCTTTCCAGCTGCATCTGCTCGCTCTTGCTCAACGGGGTCTTGTTGCGAATGCGTTCGATAAAACGTCCTGCGTCACGCGCAAGCTTGCCTGCAGCACGTTCCATGTGGCCCCACATTGCATCGCCCTGCCCGGCCCCGGCTTTCTGCGTGTCTTCCAGAATGCACTGGTAGTTGGCCAATTGCGCTTGCACTGCGGCAAGATCCGGCGTGTCGCGGTCGAGCACCTTCACCAGCTGCCTGCCCTCGCCGATGATCTTCAGGTGCTACCGCGCTGCGCTGTGGCCCTGCGCTTTTTCGATCGCATCGATCTGCGCCTTGCGCCGCGTGTCTTCGCTGTGTTCCAACGCTGCGTTCATCGCTTCAGCGGCTTCGAAGAAAGCGGCATAGGCTTGCATCAGCGGTGCGTGCAGTGCGCGCAGGCCCTTGCCGTCGTCGCGTAGATAATCCTCGCGGCCGTCGTAGCGCACCGCCTCCCCGATACGCTCATTGAGCGTGGCGAAGCGTTCCTGATACGTCCTGGCGACCGGGTCGAGCTCGGCGTTGACCGGTTGCTGTACCAACGCGGCGGTCATCGGCGCACCGCATGCCTCGACCCGATGCGACAGCACCGTGCCCGGCGCACGAATGCCGCGTTCCTTGCCGGTGGGTCCGGCCTGCGGGTCCTGCATCCAGCCGATGTAGGTCTGCTAACTCTCATGTAGCGGCTGTCCGACATCATTGAAACAGGCAATGTACGCATTGATCTTGTCGGCGCCTTCCACGGCGGCGGCGGGTGCGTTTTTCTGGCAGCCGGCAAGCAGTGCGGCAAGAGCGATCGCCGCAGTCAGCGGCGCATAACGAAGGCGATGCATCATCTGGCTTTCCATGGGAAGTGTCTAAGAATCTGTTCACGATCTCCTGAGCAGCAGTGCCAGGAACGCCAGATGGATGAACTGCAAGCTGGTATTGAGCCTTCGCTCGCAGTTCTTCCATAGCCTCCGGTTCTTCTCCAGCCAGGCAAAGCTGCGTTCGACACTCCAGCGCTTGGGCATGACCTTGAAGGTATGCAGCTCGCTGCGCTTGGCAATCTGTACGGTGACATGCTTGCCCAGAATGTCCTGTACGCCCTCGGCGAAGGGATCTCCGGTGTAGCCGCTGTCGCACAGCAGGCGTTTCACCCGACCTAAACCCGATCGGCAGCGTTTCAATGCCTCCAGCGCACCTTGACGATCGGTGACTTCCGCCGTGGTCACCGCAACGGCATGTGGAAAGCCTTGCGTATCCACCGCGATGTGGCGCTTGATCCCCGATACCTTCTTGCCCGCGTCATAGCCTTTCTGGCCGGCTGTATCACTGTTCTTCACGCTCTGCGCGTCCACGATCAAGAACGTGCTGCAGGCCTTGCGCCCCTGTTTCTCGCGGGCCGCGCCAACCTGATTTTTTAAGCGCCCGCTCCAGCAGGCTTATTCCTTCATCGTCCACTTCGCTCCACTTGGCAAAGTAGGAATGCACCGTGCGCCACTTCGGAAAGTCACTGGGCAACGCACGCCACGGGCACCCTGTCCGTAGCAGATACAGCACTGCGCACCACACCTCATACATATCCACTGTCACAGGCTTGGTGCGCTTGCGGGCTTGCTCCAGAATCGGGCGGATTTGCTCGAACCGCTCACGGCTCACGTCACTTGGATCGTTCTTCTCGCGCATTCGTGGAGTTTGCACGGTTTGAATAAGATCGCGAACAGGTTCTTACACATCCCTGATCCCGAATACCAAATCCCGGCCGTTCAGGGCTTCGGCCCCTGCCCTTCGTTGTCTTCCCAGTGCAGCACGCGGCGGGTCACGAAGCGGTAGACCGGTTTACCGGTGGCGAACCAGAGCTCGCGTAGCCAGGAGGTGCGTTTGAGCACGCGGCGTTCCACCGGGGTGAGTGCGGCCGGGCAGTACATGCGCTTGTGCTTGAGCAAGTGGCGCAGATCTTCGCGGGCAAGCAGACGCATCCAGCGCGCGCGCGGGTTGCCACGCACGGCCAATTGGAAGTCGATCACCGCCGGGCTGCCGTCGTCCTGTACCAGCCAGTTGGCTTCCTTGGCCAGATCGTTGTGCGCCACGCCGCAACGATGCAGCTGCTGCAAGAGCCTGCGCGCGCTGTGGAAATACGCCAGGTCGCCATGCGGCGGACGCTGATACATCGCAGCGCCAGCCAGATAGCTGCGGTCCAGATGGCGCCCGTCCCAGTGCAGCAACCGCGGGGTGCGCGGCAAGCCATCCAGCTGGCGCAAGGCCAGCGCCTCGCGCCGCGCCAGCCACCAGGCGATGCCACGCAACACCCACGGCGCCACGCTCAGGTCGCGACGCACGAACACGTGCTCGCCATCGCGGATCAACAAAATGCGTCCGAACGTGTCGGACTTCAGCGGCATGTTGCCGGTGGGATCGTGGCTCATGCGCCATTGTAGGCGGCTGGTTTGGCTTGCCGCGCATCCGTGTGGCACACGCGTGTGCGGCAGCTGCGTGGCCGCAACCTAAGGTGAGGCCAATCTCCCGATGTGAGGACGGTGCAAATCAATTGCCGGCGTGCGCCTTTATAATTCAGGGATGAACGCATGGATCGACGCCACGCTGGAGTGGATCGAACACCACCCCGTCCTGGCTGGCGTGGTGATCGTTGCCATCGCGTTCTGTGATGCGGTGATTGTGCTGGGCGCCATCGTGCCCGCGTTGCCGTTGCTGTTCGCCATCGGCGTGCTGATCGGGCTTGGGCAGATCAACGGGCCCTACGCGGTGGCGTGCGCTGCGCTGGGTGCCTTCGTCGGCGATACGCTGAGCTTCTGGGTGGGTCATCGCTGGGGCCACCAGCTGCACACCTATTGGCCATTTCGGCGCTATCCGCAATTGCTGGAACGCGGCGAGCTGCTGTTCCGGCGCAATGCCTTCAAGAGCATCCTGATCGCGCGCTATGTGGGTGCAGTCCGCCCGTTCGTGCCGGCCATTGCCGGCATGTCGCGCATGCCGTTCAAGCGCTATCTGGTCGCCAGCGGGCTGGCTTGCGTGTCGTGGGCATTGTTGTTTCTGATGCCGGGCTGGGTGCTGGGCACCGCCTACGACGCGGTCGCCGCGGTGGCCGGGCGGCTATTCGTGGTGGTCGCATTGCTGGCGGCCGTGATCGGGCTGGCCTGGGCGGTGGTGCTGTATTCGTATCGCTGGTCCGCTGGCCACCTCGATGCCTTGTTGGCACGCCTGCTGGAGTGGTCGCATCGGCATCCGGTATTGGGCAATTGGTCGGTCGGTGTGTTCAATCCGCGCCGTCGCGAATCGGTGCCGCTGGCGATGATGGCCTTGATGCTGTTGCTGCTCGGCTGGGGCTGGTTCGTGCTGCTGATGGTGGTGCTGGCGCATGGCGAGCCGCTGCGCGTGGACTTGGCAATACACGACCTCATGCTGGCACTGCGCACCCCGCTGGCCGACTACCCGATGGTCGCACTGGCCTCGCTGGGCGACTGGCAAGTGCTGTTGCCGGCCATTGCCGCCGCGATGGGCTATCTGGCCTGGCGCCGTCGCTGGATGGCCGTGGCCCATTGGGTCATCGCGCTGGCATTCGGCCTTGCGCTGACCCAATTGCTTGGCGCCACGGTGCAGGTGGTGCGCCCGCCCGCGGCCAGCAGCGGCTTCGGCTTTCCATCGGTCGCGGTCACCATGGCCACGATTGGCTTCGGCTTTTTCGCGCTGCTGATCGCGCGCGAACTGCCCGGCCGCCGCCGCGTGTGGCCATACCTGGTCAGCGGCGCCATCGTGTCGCTGATCGGTTTCGCACGCCTGTATCTGCGCGCGCATTGGCTCAGCGACGTCGTCGGCGGCATGTTGTTCGGCATCTTCTGGCTGCTGGTGCTGGGCATTGCCTATCGCCGCCGCGCCACGCGTGCGTTCTGGGTCAAACCGGTGTCGTGGATTTTCTATGGCGTGTTCGTGGGTTGCGCGATCTTCTTTGCGCCACGCAATCTCGACACCAAGCTGGCCAAGTTCGAACCGCCGCCGTCGCTATTGATGGAATTGCCCGCAAACGAGTGGTGGGAAGGCCAATGGCGCCTGCTGCCGGCGCGGCGCAACGAATTCGACGACGATCAGCGGTGGCCGCTGGACGTGCAGTTGGCCGGTCCGCTTGCCCTTTTGCAGCAGCAGCTCGAAGCGCGCGGTTGGCGGGTCCAGCCGCAGGCCGGATGGGAACAGGCGCTGCATTTGCTCGATGTCAGCGGCCGCCCGGACGACGTGCCGATTCTGCCGGCCACGCTGGATACCCAGGTCGAAGCGCTGTTGATGGTGCGCCACGTTGCGCCCGGCCATGTGCATGTGCTGCGTTTGTGGCCGGCAGCCGCACGCCTGCAGCCGGATGCACAACCGCTGTGGGTGGGCAGTACCCAGACCTTGCGCTACAGCCGCCATTTCAGCCTGATCGGCCTGTGGTATCCGTTACGCGGCGTCGATCCTGCATTGCGCGCATTGCGCGACGCACTCGGCCCGCTGCCGCATCGCATGGAACAGCGCCGTCGCTCGCAGGTGCCGGTGATCCTGATCGACACCACTTCGGGCAGCGCGGTGCGTGGGGAGCGCAAAGACCACGCTGCACCGCAGACGGAAACCGCTGCGTCCGGTGCAGCTGCATCGGGTCAGCCACACCAGAGTCGTTGATTGAGCGTGCAGCAGGGCCACGTCGCCGATGATCCCGCAGCCCTGTGGATCAGAGCTGCCGACAAGTCTGTTGAGCGATGTAGCGATAGCGGCAACGTGTTGGCATCGTTTAGGGAAACTCTGCCCCCCCCCGATCCAGCGACAATCGCACAGACGCAACGGGACGACGACGATGCAACTGACCTTCGGCGACGCGGAGTACAACGGCAAGCGCAAGCGGACGCGGCGTGAGGTGTTCTTGGCCGAGATGGACCAGGTCGTGCCGTGGAAGGGCCTGCTGGCGCTGATCGAGCCGCACTATCCAAAGTCGGGGCAGCCGGGGCGACAGCCGTATCGGCTGGAAACGATGCTGCGCATCCACTTTTTGCAGCAGTGGTATGCGCTGAGCGATCCCTCGGCGGAAGAAGCGCTGTACGACACGGTGTCGATGCGCCGCTTCGCGAAGATCGGCGGGCTGGACGAGGTGCCGGATGAAACGACGATTCTCCACTTCCGGCATCTGCTGGAGCGGCATGATCTGGCGCGCAAGCTGTTCAGGGTCAACGCGCACCTGTCGCGTAAAGGGCAGAGTCTGCGGGGCGGGACGATCGTGGATGCCACGATCATTGCGGCGCCCAGTTCGACCAAGAACAAGCAGGGCGAGCGCGATCCGGACATGCACCAGACCAAGAAGGGGAATCAATATGACTTCGGGATGAAGGCGCACATCGGGGTGGACGATGACTCCGGGCTGGTGCACCACGTCGAATGCACGGCGGCCAACGTGGCCGATATCACGCAAGCGCACAAGCTGCTGCACGGCAAGGAGGATACGGTGTGCGGGGACAGCGGCTACACCGGGCTTGAGAAGCGCGAGGAGATGAAGCGCAAGCGCACGCTGCGCTACCTGATCGCCGAGAAACCCTCGAAGCTGAAGCAGATCAAGAACAAACGCGAACTGAAGTTGGCCAAGCGCTGGGAGCACACCAAGGCCAGCCTGCGGGCGAAGGTGGAACACCCGTTCCGGGTGATCAAGCGTCAGTTTGGTTACGTCAAGGTGCGCTATCGCGGCCTGGTCAAGAACACCGCGCAGATGCTGACGCTGTTTGCGCTGTCGAATCTGTGGCTGAAGCGCAAAGAGTTAATGCCCGCTGCGGGGAAGGTGTGCCTGTAACCCGGGAAATACACCGAAAACGCGCCGAAAACGGCAAAAAATCAGGGGTTTGAGCGCCCTCAGCGCCGCAGATGTGGCTTGCTTCATTTTCCGGCCGCGTTGATCAGACCATCCCTAGCTTCATGCCACTGGGCGACCCGACGGGCTGCGATCGTGGGCGTGCGCATGTCGCGCTTTACGCACATGCGCGCATGCGCTGCTTGAGCGTCGCGTAGGCGCCCTGCTAGCATCAATCCGGCCGAGTTCGTGCAGCGACTGCGTGTCTGGGCTTGTCGCGGTACCGTCGTTCTTCCGTTCTCGGGATCCGTTGCGGTCGGCCGATGCGGTGTGCAAGGCGAGGCTGCCGTGCACACGTAATGGGGCACTGCGCGGGCTTGGGTCACTTCGTCATCAGACTCTGCCCATGTCCAAACCGCGCCGTGTGCCTGCCGCGATGAAAATCGCCATCCTTTCCCGCAACAGCAAGCTCTATTCGACCCGGCGTCTCATCGAAGCCGGGCGCAAGCGTGGCCACACGGTGCGCATCCTCGACCCATTACGTTGCTACATGCGCATCGCCGCCGACGGCTTCAGCCTGCACTACAAGGGCAAGCCGATCACCGGCTTCGACGCGGTGATTCCGCGTATCGGTGCCTCGGTCACCCGCTACGGCACCGCCGTGTTGCGCCAGCTCGAATTCATGGGCACCTACACGCCTAATCCCTCGGACGCCATCCTGCGCGCGCGCGACAAATTGCGCGCGCATCAGTTGCTGGCCGCGCAGGGCATCGACATGCCGGTCACCGTGTTTGGCGATAACCCCGACGACACCCAGGACCTGCTTTCCATGCTCGGCCCGCCGCCGCATGTGGTGAAGTTGAACGAAGGTGCGCAAGGTGCCGGGGTGATCCTGACCGAAAAGGCCAGCGCCTCACGCAGCGTGGTCGAAGCGCTGCGCGGGTTGTACGCCAATTTCATCGTGCAGGAATTCATCGGCGAAGCCGAGGGCGCCGACCTGCGCTGCTTCGTGGTTGGCGACCGCGTGGTCGCGGCGATGCGCCGTCAGGCGGCCGAAGGCGATTTCCGTTCCAATCTGCATCTGGGCGGCACGGCGGTCGTGGCCGATGCCACCGAACTGGAGCGAGAGGTCGCGGTGCGCTCGGCACGCGCACTGGGCTTGGCGGTGGCGGGGGTGGACCTGATCCGTTCCAAACGCGGCCCGCTGGTGTTGGAGGTCAACTCCACCCCCGGCCTGGAAGGCGTGGAGGGCGTGTGCGGCGTGGACGTGGCCGGTGCAATCGTCCAGCACCTGGAGCAGTCCGTCCGACGATCGGCTGACTAAACAGTTTTACCAAAAAATTAACGAAAATCTAATTGTCGCCCCGCTAGCCTCTTCCGACCGTAGCTCCGCTCTCGGCAGTGACGGTGATCGGGATGAACTTTTGGCCCAAGTGCGATGTCGCACTTGGGCCTTTTTATGGACGGCTTGCCGCTGTTGAGGTTCGCGTCTACATTCGCCAATGTTAAATCGGTCGGGCACACAAGGAGGCGTCGCATGGCAAAGCGGTGGGGTGTTGCAGTGCTGCTGCATGCCATGGGGCTAGTGAGTCGTCACGCCATGGCGGTCTTGCTCGATATGGGCAAACCGTTCAAGCCACAGGCAAGGCAGGTCCGTACAGATCTTGCAAAGGGCGAGAAGTACTCCGAGATCAGTCAGGATGCGCGCGGTAAGGTGAGCGCGGCGCTTGATCGAATCGAAGCAGTATTCGAGACGTGGCCAGATATCCACGCACTGCCGCCAGAACAACTGGCAGTCGTCCGCAACGATCAGGAGCTCGTCACCCGAATTATGACCAAGGCACGCGAAGATAGCCGGCTGATTAGCCGGGGCAGGCGTGCACTCGGTTTGCAGATGACGACGAAGCAGGACATGACGGCTGCCTAGCGGCGCCATCAGACCATTGTGGGTTGAAACGAAATTTCTCGGCGCCAGCGCTAAAAACAGCTTAACCAATGAGGTTCCAGTGCGAATTCTAGTAATTGAAGACAACAGCGATATCGCCGCCAATCTGGGCGACTATCTTGAAGACCGTGGCCACACGGTGGATTTCGCCGCCGATGGCGTCACCGGCCTGCATTTGGCGGTGGTCCACGAGTTCGACGCCATCGTGCTCGATCTCAACCTGCCCGGTATGGACGGCATCGAGGTCTGCCGCAAGCTGCGCAACGAAGCACGCAAGCAGACCCCGGTGCTGATGCTGACCGCGCGCGACTCGCTGGACAACAAGCTGGCCGGCTTCGACTCCGGTGCCGACGACTATCTGATCAAGCCGTTCGCGCTACAGGAAGTGGAAGTGCGCCTCAACGCACTGTCGCGTCGTGGTAAGGGCGTGCACACCCGCGTGCTGGAAACCGGCGATCTGGAATACAACCTGGATACGCTGGAAGTGCGCCGCCGCGGCAAGCTGCTGCAGCTCAACCCCACCGCACTGAAGATCCTGCAGGCGCTGATGGAAGCCTCCCCGGCCGTGGTCACGCGCCAGGAGCTGGAAACCCGCGTCTGGGGCGAAGAATTGCCGGATTCGGACTCGCTGCGCGTGCATATCCACGGGCTGCGCGCCGTGGTCGACAAGCCCTTCGACGTGGCAATGATCCAGACCCGGCATGGCATCGGCTACCGCATCGCCTCGCCCGATGCCTGACTGTTGTCGCTCCGGAAACGCGTGTTGCCTGGTTGCGCAGTCCACATTTTCCTGAGGATTGCCTCCTTCCCATCAGATGGTGTATGGTTCTTAATGGGTAAAAAAATTTCGTATCTGTAGATGGTTGCTAGCCAACATGTTTAGATAGCTAAGGAACCTCTGAACAACGCACCACAAATGCGAGACACTATTTGTTCGGAATGAGGAGGCATCCATGCAACTGACGTTCGGTGACGCCGAGGGCCTGGGCAAGCGCAAGCAGACCCGGCGCGAGATCTTCCTTGCGGAGATGGAGCGCATCGTGCCGTGGAAGCGACTGCTTGCCCTGATCGAGCCGCACTATCCGGTGTCAGGACGACCGGGTCGGCAGCCGTACGCGCTGGCGACGATGTTGCGGATTCATCTGTTGCAGCAGTGGTATGCGTTGAGCGATCCGGCGATGGAAGAGGCATTGCACGAGATCCCGACCCTGCGGCGTTTTGCCCAGCTCGGCGGCTTGGATAACGTTCCAGACGAGACCACGATTCTCAACTTTCGCCGTTTGCTGGAAACCCACGGCATTGCCGCTCGGATGCTGGAAGCGGTCAACGCCCATTTGTCGCGCAAGGGGCAGAGCCTGCGGTCGGGCACGATCGTCGATGCGACGCTGATCGCTGCGCCCAGTTCGACCAAGAATGCCGATCGTGCGCGCGACCCTGAGATGCATCAGACCAAGAAGGGCAACCAGTGGTATTTCGGGATGAAGGCGCACATTGGGGTGGATGAATTTTCCGGGCTGGTACACCACGTGCAGTGCACCGCAGCCAACGTGGCCGATATCACGGTGACGCACGCATTGCTGCACGGCAAGGAAGACAGCGTGTTCGGCGACAGCGGCTACACCGGTGCGGAAAAACGCGACGAGTTGCAGAGCTGCGAGGCTGCATTTTTCATTGCCGCCAAGCGCTCCACGATTCAAGCCATTGGCAACAAGCGCGCGCGTGCTTGGGCAGAACGTTGGGAACACTTCAAGGCAAGCGTGCGCGCGAAGGTGGAGCACCCATTCCGGGTGATCAAGCGGCAGTTCGGCTACACCAAGGTGCGCTATCGCGGCCTGGCCAAGAACACCGCACAGGTGCAGACGTTATTTGCGCTGTCGAATCTGTGGATGGTGCGCCGGCACTTGCTGCCGGCCAGGGGATAATGCTGCCTGGCGGCAGCCAAAACCGCCAGAACGTTGCAAAAATCGCACCCGACTCAGCATTTTTCCAGTCATTGAAATGCAAGAAGCTGGAATTTTAGAGGTTTGATGGGTTGTTCAGACCTTCCCTAAAGGATAACAAGCGATGATGCGATATTGATGTTGCTTGGGCTGGCGCTCGGAGCTGGTTATGCATCTACCGCCGAAGCGTCATGCACCGTTTGTACTTCAGCTAGTTATGATTTGGGTTGGCTCGGTACATGGTCTTTTGATACTAATTGCCATTCAGTTCCTTCGTGTTCTAACCCATTCTGATTGTCGTTCAGTTTACGATAGCGGCCCAAATGGGCCGCTATCGTTTTACGGAGTGTAACTTGCTGATTCTTGCGGTTTTCTGAAATATTGGCATTTGTATGTCGGTCTTGTTACGGGGTCCGAATTAGTGGGGCAAATAACGAAAGTTCGTAGCCGGCGGCGTTTACGCACCCGCATCATCCTATCGTTCTTGTTGTTCGGTACCGGGCTAACGATTCTGTTTGCGCTTGTAACAGTCTGGGCTAATCGTTACATCGAGACCAAGATGATCGAGGACGTGATGAATCGCAACATCGAAGTGATGGCGCGGTCATATGCGGCGAATCGGGATGCGAAGCCCACGCTACAAGTCGAACAGATGTACGCGCGTGCGGTCAATCCGAACGATCCGGAAGCGATGGCGCGGCTTGCGAGAGATTTTCCGGGGTGGGTGAAAATGCAGGAAGGTATCCAGGGCTATAGCGGAACAGATGAATTCAATCATCCGCTGGTGTACCAGGTTGCAGTGCGAAAGACGCCCGATGCCTGGTTTTTCCTTGCCTACGATACGACGCGAGCAAGTATTGCTCAGGATCGGTTGAGGGCTTGGTTGTACGTTTCAGTTCTGCTGTTTGGTTTTTTTTCGTTGCTGATCGGCTGGTGGTCCGCCTCCAAGGTCATGCGCCCGGTGTCGGACCTGGCGGCACGCCTGCGCGCCTATCGCGGCGGCACCAGCGAACCCAAGCCGCTGGCCGCGCACTTCCCCGACGACGAAGTCGGCCAGCTTGCCGAAGCCCTGGACGATTACTCGGCCCGCCTCACCGAAGTGGTGCAGCGCGACCGCGAATTCAACGCCGACGTCAGCCACGAACTGCGCACCCCGCTGGCGGTGATTCGCGGCGCCACCGAATTGCTGCTCACCCGGCCCAACCTGGATGAAAAAGTACTGCAACGCCTGCAGCGCATCCAGCGCGCCGAACAGCAATGCAGCGATTTGATCGGCTCGTTGCTGCTGCTTTCGCGCAATGAACGCGGACAAGGCAGCAGCAATGTGGCCAAGGTGGCTGAGCAACTCATCGACTCGCACCGCGCACAGCTCGGTGGCAAACCGTTGGAGCTGCTGCTGGAAGGCGAGCGCGACCTGGTCATCGACGCGCCCGAGTCCGCCTTGTCGGTGGCGCTAGGCAACCTGATCGGCAATGCGGTCAAGTACACCCAGGACGGCCAGGTGCGCGTGCGCGTGCGCGGCGACTGTGTGGACGTCATCGACTCCGGCCCCGGCCTGAGCGAAGAGGACGCGGCCAAACTGTTCCAGCGCGGCTACCGCGGCACCCACGCAGGCCACTCGCAAGGCGGCGGCATCGGCCTGTCGATCGTCAGCCGGCTGTGCGATCTGTATGGATGGCGGGTGAGCGTACGCCCAGGCCAGCAGCACGGCGTCATCGCAACACTGGCCTTCCATCGCTAACCACCACGCGCACTCCCGTAGGAGCGCACACGGGCGCGAGGGCTTTACACGTATCGTCCTCCCCACGGCAGTGCCTCCAAACAACAACCGCACCCAAAACGCCTCCTGATTAGCACGCACTTTCAGCGGTGAACATGGTGACATCACGCAGGGCCCGCTCGGACCACGGCTTGCTGGCGGCTGCGGCGGCCAGCAAGCTGGGCACCAGCCGAGTCAGATCGAAACGGCGGTTGAACCGCCACATTGTCTCTGCCAGGGAGCGCTGGGCGTATTTGGCGAATTTGAAGGCGTGATAGGCACCGTCCAGCGAACGCTTTAGGTTGGACAACACCACGTTGACCCAGCGTGCGTTCTCTGCCTCGCAGCGACTTCGACCGCTGCCTTCGATCACCGTGTGCGCGTGCTCGGCTTCCAGTGCTCGAAACGCACCGAGTCCATCACTGTAGACATCTGCTCCAGGATGCAGGCGTTGCCCGATCCATTCCGACAGCGCCGCCTTGGTGAAGCCTGGGACCGGATCCATCACCGCGCGCAATGGACGACCGTCTTCAGTGGTCTCCACGGCGATCACGAAAGGGCGCTTGTTCTCCGAGCCGCGCCCGGCCTTGCCACCGTTGCGTTCTCCGCCCAGGTAGGCATCGTCCAGTTGCACGATCCCGCCCAACTTGCGGTTCGCCTCGCGTTGGGTCATGGCCTGCATCAGCTTGTGCTTCATTCGCCACGCTGTCGGGTAGCTCACTCCCAGGTGTCGCATCAACTCCAGCGCCGACAGGTTCGTCTTGCTCTGGCCCAGCAGATACATGCCAAGCAGCCAGGTGCGTAGCGGCAGCTTGCTGTTGTCCATCACCGTGCCCGAGCGCAGGCTGGTCTGGCGATAGCAGGCCGTGCACTGCCAGTACATGGTGCCGTGGCGCTGGAATCGACTGTGCGCGGTAGCGGCGCAACGCGGACAAACAAAGCCCTGTGGCCAGCGCGAGATCTCCAACGCCTGCTCACACTGCTGCTCGTTGCCATAGCGCTTGAGGAACGCCGGCAACGACAGCCCGGCTTGGAACTGCACACGATTCATGGCCATGATCTGGTCTCGGTGGAGCGACGGTCCTAGCATCGACCGGTCGGCTCTCACTGGCTGCGACTGTGCTGAAAGATCGTGGTAGGGCCTGTTAACACATCCGAAGCCCATCAACGACCAGAACGAAGCTGAGGAAGCCAAGGAACATGACATCCAGCTTCTCGAAGCGCGTGAAAATCCGTCGGTAGCCCTTCAAGCGACGGAACAGCCTCTCCACTTCGTTGCGCCGCTTGTACATTTCCTTGTCGTACTCCCAAGGATCGACCCGATTGGACTTGGGTGGAACCACCGGCACGAAGCCAAGATCGAGCGCCAACTGGCGGGTTTCATTGCCTTCGTAAGCGCGATCCATCAGCAGATGAACCGGCCGCTCCACTGGCCCCAGGTGTTCAAGCAACGCGCGGCCTGCGGGTGCGTCAGGTGCGTTGCCAGGCGTCAATCCGAACGTGATGGCTGTTCGAGCATCTGCGGCAACCATATGAATTTTGGTGTTCCATCCGCCGCGCGATTTCCCGATGGATTGTGGGCCGTTTTTTTTAATGCGCCAGTGCCATCCGGATGCACCTTGATGCTGGTGGAGTCCAGCGAGACCGCTTCGATTTTGATGCGCACGATCTGGCAGGTCTGCAATTGGGCGAACATCCGGTCCAGCACACCGGACTTGGCCCAACGGTTAATGCGCGTGTACACCGTATGCCAGTTGCCAAAGCGCTCGGGCAGACCGCGCCATTTGCAGCCATGCTCTGCGACGTAAAGAAGGGCGTTGACTACCTGCAGGTTGGTCATGCTGACATTGCCGCGTTGCAAAGGTAGGCAATGCTCGATGAGTGCAAATTGTGCTGGCGTGATCTCCATGCCCAATAGTTTAATCGCTCGAGACATTAATGTTAACAGGCCCTAGTGGGTATCAAGAGTAGCAAGGCTAGTGGCACTGCAGCACTGGTGGGTGGAGCTGCCTGTGAAGCCGCAGGCACGGTGGTGGGCAGCAAAATCGCAGGCAATGGTCCGGCTGCGCACTACATGGTGAAAATTCGCTTTGATGACAAGTCAATGGTTGTCGTCTCAAAGCCAAGCACAGAAGTTGCGGGGCTAGCGGTTGGCAGCCGGGTGACGGTCAGTGGCAGCGGCGCCGATATGAACATTGCGGCAGAGTGAGCCGGACGCCGGCCCTGTACACATATTGGTAAATGCGGAAATAAAAAAGCGCCGAAAGGCGCTTTTTTATGTTTAACCACACATCGTTTACTTGGCGACAACGCGCACCATCTCCAGGCACTTGTTGGAGTAGCCCCACTCGTTGTCATACCAGGACACCAGCTTGACGAAGGTGGAGTCCAGCGCGATGCCAGCGTCGGCGTCGAACACCGAGGTGCAGGTCTCGCCGCGGAAATCGGTGGCCACGACCTTGTCTTCGGTATACCCCAGCACGCCCTTCAGCGCGCCTTCGCTCTGTGCCTTCACTTCGGCGCAGATTTCAGCGTAGGTGGCCGGCTTTTCCAGTTCAACGGTGAGGTCGACCACCGAGACGTCGGAGGTCGGCACGCGAAAGCTCATGCCGGTGAGCTTCTTGTTGAGCGCGGGAATCACCACGCCCACGGCCTTGGCCGCGCCGGTGGAGGACGGAATGATGTTCTCCAGGATGCCGCGGCCGCCGCGCCAATCCTTGTTCGAGGGGCCATCGACAGTCTTCTGCGTTGCAGTGGCCGCATGCACGGTGGTCATCAGGCCGCGCTTGATGCCCCACTTGTCGTTGATCACCTTGGCCAACGGCGCCAGGCAGTTGGTGGTGCACGAGGCGTTGGAGACGATCGCTTCGCCCTTGTAGGTCTTGTCGTTGACGCCGTAGACGAACATCGGGGTGTCGTCCTTGGACGGTGCGGACAGGATCACCTTCTTGGCACCGGCGTCGATGTGCTTCTGTGCGGTGTCCTTGGTCAGGAACAGGCCGGTGGACTCGATCACCACGTCGGCGCCCACCGCATCCCACTTGAGGTTGGCCGGGTCGCGTTCCTGGGTCAGGCGGATCTTCTTGCCATTGACGATCAGCGTGTTGCCGTCGACCGAGACGTCGGCCTTGAAGCGGCCATGCACCGAGTCGTACTGCAGCATGTAGGCCAGATAGTCGGGTTCGAGCAGGTCATTGATGGCCACGATCTCGATGTCATTGGCGAAGTTCTGCACCGCAGAGCGCAGCACGTTGCGGCCGATGCGACCGAATCCGTTGATGCCAACCTTGATTGCCATGTTCACTAGCTCCTGCGGCCGCGACAGCGCGGCGGATCGAAAGGGGCTGTCATTCTAGCAGCGTCGCTTGTCCGCAGCCGTGTGTTGCGGGCGCTGGAAGTGGGCACTGGTTAGCGGGTAACGGAGCTCCAAGCGCCAGGCCTCGCGAAGAACCGACCCGCAGTTGCGCCCCGTCGATCGGAGTGAGCAAGCAGAACCGGCCACGCCACACGTCACTGCATCGGGTGCCGATCGCTGGTCGATGGCCTCAGGCCAGTTGCATGCATCGCCGTCGCGAGATGCTAAAAAAGACCACGATATCCCATCAATTTCAGCCACTTAAATCTATTTTCAATACACTGAAAAGCGTATCCGGTCACGTGCCCCACAGCAGATTTCCGCATCGCAGCGACATCGATACTGCCACTGCCTGCCGAAGCCCAGCCGTCGCATGGAGGCCCTCTGCTTGGCACGACGCGCGCGCAGGTGGCAGATCGTCAGCCATCACCGCGTGGCGATACAGGAAATAGATCCGCACGC
Organism: Xanthomonas oryzae pv. oryzae; assembly: GCF_004136375.1. Lineage (NCBI taxonomy): Bacteria > Pseudomonadati > Pseudomonadota > Gammaproteobacteria > Lysobacterales > Lysobacteraceae > Xanthomonas > Xanthomonas oryzae. The sequence goes on along the minus strand of NZ_CP031697.1, from coordinate 1,329,250 downwards.
GGCAGTTGCGAGGGCCGAGCAAGTGCAGCTCGCGCAGCCAACCGATTCGCCAGCGACGCCAGCTCGCACGCCAGCGTCCGCGCACTCCCAAGCGCCACTGATGCCCGCGCAGCGCGCGATGCTGCAGGCGCAATGCGTCACTGCGACCAGTCGCTCGTCGCGCACGCTGCCGTCGGCGTGGGTTGCAGCACGTCACCGTACGACCGGCCGCCAGAGCGCGCGGCCGGATTGATCAGGATCAAGGCGGCGGCAGTGCCGAGCCGCAAGACTTCCCGCATCCATTGCATCCAACGAGAAATGCCATGCGTCTGCGCTCTCCCCTTCTGCTTGCCGGCCTCGCCGCCTCGTGCGTCAGCCTCTCCGCACTGGCGCAATCCAAAGGCGACTGGACCGTTGCCGTCGGCGCCCATCAGGTCGCTCCCAAGTCCGACAACGGCCGCCTGGTCGGCGGCACGCTCAAGGCGGAACATTTCATCGCCGACCACGGGCATCGACGTATTGGCGGCGCTGCCGTTCCAGCACGACATCGCGATCCGCGACCTGGGCCGGGTTGGCAGCACCAAGCATCTGCCGCCAGTGATCTCGTTAGAGTACCACTTCAACGCCCAAGGCAAGCTCTCGCGGTTTGTTGGCGCCGGCATCCACTACACATGTTTTTTTTGCGCACCGACACCCACGGCGCGCTGGCCGGCGGCGATCTAGCGCTGGGTGATTCCTGGAGCCTGGCACTGCATGCAGGCGTGGACTATCGGCTCAGCGACCGCGGAGCCCTGCGCGTCAACCTGCGCTGGATCGATATCGACAGCGAAGCGCGCCTGGATGGCAACCGCATCGGCACGGTCAACATCGACCCGCGGGTCTGCGGTGTGGCCTACGTGCACCGGTTCTGATCCCCGCGGCGTGAGCGGCGCATCTCTGGCACCCTTGCTGCCCAGGGACGTGCATCCACCGGCGGAGGTGCGGACAGGTCGGTCACGTCGATCGTCCGTCCGACCTACCGGGGATTCCATGAACACGCTGACTCGCACCGCCCTCGCCATCGCACTGGCCGCCTCGGCCACCCCTGCCTTCGCACAGTCGGCCGGTCATTGGACGACCGGTTACGGCGCCGGTTATGTCTCCCAAGTCCAATAGCGGCACCTTCGGCGGCACGCAGGCCGAGATCCAGGGCGCGCCGGCGCTGTCGTGCACCTACGAATACTTCCTGCGCAACAACCTGGGTCTCGAAGTACACGCGGCAGTCGCCGGCAAGCACGACCTCGAACTGCAGGGGCTCGGCAAGGTGGGCAGCTATTGGTCGGTGCCGCCGAGTGTACTGTTGCAGTACCACATCAACGGCTATGGCACGGTCTTGCCGTTCGTGGGCGTGGGCATCAACTACACCACCTTCCTGGGCGAAGATACCGAGCCGACATTTGGTAACGGCGATCTGCGCTTCCGCGCATGTCGGGGTGGACGTCCTCTTCAACGAGCGCAGCGGCCTGCGCGTGGATGCGCGCTGGACCGACTCGCGCAGCAACGTCGACTTCAACGGTGCGCGGCTGGGCAAGGCGCGAATCGATCCACTGACCTACGGCGTGTCGTACCTGGTGCACTACTAATTCTACTGTGTTACTAAATCCGAATCCGTTGGTACGGTGAGACCCCGCAACACGGGCAGTGTGGGGGGCTTCTGGCGATCAGCCTAGCCAGTCCGAAGGCCAGCGTGGCAATCGAGTTGGGATGGTGACGTTGCATTGGGGCCAGACCCGCGCGGGCGGACACTTTTGGATACTGCAGGCATCTTGAATGCGACGGAGTTTTTTTACTGCGCAGGCGCTCGCGCATCAAGAACCCGTATGCGGCGATGCACAGACTGGCGTGATGGTGAAAACCACGCCAGTTGCGCCCTTCATAGTGATGCAGGCCCAACTCCGACTTCAGCTCCTGATAATCGCGTTCAATCCGCCATCGGCCTTGTGCCGTGGCAACCTATTGATTAGGAAGTAGTTAACTTGAACTTCTCGTGGACGCCATCATCTCAGGATGATGGAAGCAACCGACATGAGATCGTTGTCGCGCGACGCGCGGCACGAAAGGCGCGTGCAGGTCATTCGACTGCGCAAGGCGGGCCAGACCTACGACGAGATCGCGGCGCAGACTGGGTTGAGCCGCACGGGTGTGTTCGACATCTGCAAGCGTCACGATGTGGCAGGGGCCAAGGCTTTGCGCGACGCGCCCAGCGGGCGTCGCAGCGGCGACGGCCGGCTGCTCGACGCGGCGCAGGAAGCTTTGGTGCGCAAGCTCATTACCGACAAGACGCCTGACCAGTTGAAGATGCCCTACGCGCTGTGGACGCGCGCGGCGGTGTCGCAGCTCATCGAGCAGCGCTTTGGCATTCGCCTGCCGGTGCGCACGATGGGGCTGTACCTGGCGCGCTGGGGCTTCACGCCGCAAAAGCCGATGAAGAAGGCCTACGAGCAATCACCCGCCGCAGTCCGGAAGTGGCTCGACGAGGACTACCCGGTCATTGCCGCTCGTGCCAAGGCCGAGGGCGCCGAGATTCACTGGGGCGACGAGAGCGGCCTGCGCAGCGACGACGTGCGCGGGCGCGGCTTCGCCCCGAAAGGCCAGACGCCTGTGATCCGGGTCAACAGCAAGCGCCACGGCCTGTCGGTGATCTCCACCGTGACCAACAAGGGCCAGATGCGCTGGCGCATCTTCGACGGCGCGCTCAATACGAACATCCTGATCGACTTCCTGCGCCGGCTGATCAAGGGGGCGAGCAAGAAGCTGTTCCTGATCCTGGACAACCTGCGGGTACACCACGCCAAGCCCGTCAAGGCGTGGCTGGCCGAGCACGCCGATGCGATCGAGGTGTTCTACCTGCCCAGCTACAGCCCCGAACTCAACCCCGACGAAATGGCCAACGCCGACATCAAGCAAGCCGTCACGACGCTGGCGCCAGCGCGCACAAAGCTGCAACTGGTCAAGGCCACCGCACGCCACCTTCGCAGCGTGCAGCGCCAGCCTGAGCGGATTCGCAAATACTTCGAGCATGGGCCGGTTCGCTATGCGGCTTGATTCAAGTTGGTTGATGCCGGATCAATAGTGTCTTGACCGGCGTTTGCTTTGGTAGCGTCGAGAACCAGTAGTGGCGGGGCTCGGACTCTCCCGGCGGCCACTCGATCAGCAGCCACTGCTCGTCATGTGCCTGGCGATTGTGTGCGGCACGAACCCGCACCGCCGCGAACCGCGAACTGAGCGTTGCGTCGCTGCCCTGGCGCCAGCTGACCTGCCGATACGTCCTTGCGGGCAAGCTCTGCGCGACTTCATGTACCGAGATCGGCGCATGTGCGCTATCGCGCATCGGTCGTGTGCGGGGCCGACCGCCCTTAGGGCTGGCTGGCGGCATGGGCGCAGGTTGGTGCGATCCCCACCAGACCTTCGTGTTGCTGCGGACGCCGACCATGTACAGCAGGCCGCGTTCGCTGAGCTGGTCTCGCCAGTGGGTCTCGGTGCCGTAGGCCGCATCGGCTAGCACGACGCCTGCCGCAATCCCTGTCGCCAGCGCGCTGTCGATCTGATCCATGGCCAGCGCTGTCTTGGTCTGAAACACGACCTGATCCGGAACGCCTGCCTTCTTGCGCCGCACAGTGTCCTGAGCCCACTGCTCGGGAAGATACAGCCGATAGCCCACTGGCAGGCTGCCGTGTTCGTTGGCGATCGACAAACTCACGGCAACCTGGCAATTGTCCGTCTTGCCAAGGCGGCCCCAGTACTGGCGTGCAACACCGACCGAATGCACCCCCTTCTTTGAAAATCCCGTGTCGTCCACGATCCAGTGACACGCTGCGCTCTTCCTGCTCAGGGGCGGCAGCACCTGTGCCGCCACCGCCGCCAGCAGCGCTTGATCGCTCCAGTCGGCATCGGCCACCAGATGGTGCATCGATTGATGGGCTGAGCGCACGTTCTGCGGGTGCACCCGCGCGGCCATCGGCTCCACGCTCTTGCGCCCTCCAGGCAGTAGCAACCCTTTCAGGTACCAGTGTGCGGGCTGTTTGCGATCCGCATGGGACAGGGCGGCAGCAACTACTTCCCCGTCCTGTTCAAAACGCACTTCCAGTGACCTATTCAACACAGCTCTCCCACGCGGCCTGAAGGTCTTCCAATAGTGGCACAAAGATACGATTATTTGTAACATAGTGCAACTAAGAGCGACTAACACAACGACTGCGCTCACCGCCAGGCGAGCGCGGCCGGTGCTCGGTGCGGCATGCATCACGCGTACATCGCGTTTCTGCGCGCGGCGTCCACACCCGCACGACGGACTGCGCGCCAGGTGTCGTTCGCCTCTCTACGCCGTGCCGGCGCCATGCTCAGGCGCGGCTGTCGCATCTCCGGGACGGCCATCAAACCGTCCCGGGCCGATGCGTACAATCGCGGAATGAAAACTTTCCCCCTCCCGGCATTCGTCATTGCGACGGCAATGGCCGCCGCGCTCCAGCCCACCACCGCGTTGGCTTGGGGTCCGCAAGGCCACCGTCTGGTGGCGCGCATCGCCGAAACCGAACTGAGCCCGCAGGCACGCGCGCAAGTGGCGCAATTGCTGGCCGGCGAGCGCGACCCGACGCTGCACGGCGTGGCGACCTGGGCCGATGAGCTGCGCGAGCACGACCCCGACCTGGGCAAGCGCTCCGGGCCATGGCACTACGTCAATCTGGGCGAACACGACTGCGCGTATTCGCCGCCGCGCGACTGCCCGGACGGTAACTGCGTGATCGCCGCGCTCGACCAGCAAACCGCCCTGCTCGCAGATCGCACACAGCCACTGGACGTGCGCCGCCAGGCCTTGAAGTTCGTGGTGCATTTTGTCGGCGACATCCATCAGCCGATGCACGCCGGCTACGCGCACGACAAGGGCGGCAACGACTTCCAGCTACAGATCGACGGCAAGGGCAGCAACCTGCATTCCCTGTGGGACAGCGGCATGCTCAACGACAGCCATCTGAGCGACGATGCGTATCTGCAACGCTTGCTTGCATTACCCACGGCTGCCACGATGTCTGCGGTACTGCCACCTCCGGCTGCGGCATGGGCGCAGGCCTCGTGCAAGATCGCCATCACGCCCGACGTATACCCGAGCGCGCACGTGTTGCCTTCCACATATATCGCCACTTACCGCCCAATCGCCGAAACGCAGTTGCGCATCGCCGGCGACCGGCTCGCTGCCATCCTCAACGCAACGCTGGCCAGCCCCTGACGTGGAGACGCCGATGCAGCCCCAGGTCCTTGTGTTCTTTCATGCCGACAGCAACACCTTCAGCTATGTGGTCGCCGATGCGGCCTCCGGTGCGGCGGCGGTGATCGACCCGGCGCTGGACTACGCGGCCGAGACCGGCATCATCGTCACGCACGCGGCGCAAGCCATCCTCGATGCCATCGCGCAACACGGATGGCAGCTGCAGTGGCTGCTGGAAACCCATGCGCATGCCGATCACCTGTCTGCTGCGCAGTGGCTGAAACAGCACTGGCCGCAGGCGCGCATCGGCATTGGCGAAGGCATTCGCCAGGTGCAGCAGAGGCTTGCACCGCAGTACGCGTTACCGGAGGACTTTCGTGCCGATGGCTCGCAGTTCGATCATCTGTTTGCCGATGACGAGCGCTTCCTGATTGGGCGTATCGAAGCACGCGTCGTCGCGGTGCCCGGCCACACCAGCGACAGCATTGCGTATCTGATCGGCGATGCGCTGTTTCCTGGCGATTCGTTGTTCATGCCGGATGCGGGCACGGCGCGCTGCGATTTCCCTGGCGGCGATGCGCGCCAGTTGTTTGCCTCGATCCAGCGCCTGTACGCGCTTCCGGACAGCACCCGTGTTTTCGTTTGCCACGACTACGGCCCGGGCGGGCGGGCGGTGGCGCATCAAACCAGCATTGGCGAACAGCGACGCAGCAATATCCACGTGCGCGACGGTGTCGATGTCGAGACCTTCGTCGCGCAGCGGCAGGCGCGCGATGCCAGCTTGCCCGAGCCCAAACTGATCCGTCCGGCCTTGCAGACCAATCTCCAGGCGGGCCGCTGCGCCGGAGTGGTTCCGTCGCGCTAGCGCATGCCCGCCACACGGGGCGCATCGGCCAGCCGCTATGATCGGGGTCCTAACTCGTGAGGACCTCCCCATGCGCATGATCGGTTTCTGGCAGCGCGCGTTGTGCGTGCTGATGGTGGCATTGCCCATGTTGGCGAGTGCCCAGACCGCACCGGTCACGGTGTTTGCGGCCGCCAGCCTGAAAGAGGCGATGGACGAAGCCGCAGCTGCCTACGAAAAAGCAACCGGCACACCGGTGCGGGTGTCGTATGCAGCGAGCTCTGCGCTGGCACGCCAGATCGAACAAGGCGCACCGGCGGACGTGTTCTTTTCCGCCGACCTGGAGTGGATGGATGATCTGCAACAGCGTGGCCTGGTGCTGCCGGCGCAGCGGCACAACCTGCTCGGCAATACGCTGGTGCTGATCGCGCCAGCGAGCAGCAAGCTGCGCGTGGACCCACGTGCACCCGGCCCCATTGCTAAAGCGCTTGGCGAGAGTGGGCGCTTGGCCGTGGGCCAGACCGCCAGCGTGCCGGCCGGCAAATACGCAGCCGCTGCGCTGCGCAAGCTCGGCCAATGGGACAGCGTCAGCAACCGCCTGGCCGAATCGGAAAGCGTGCGCGCGGCGCTGATGCTGGTCTCGCGCGGCGAAGCGCCGCTGGGCATCGTGTATGACTCGGACGCACGCGCCGATACCAAGGTGCGCGTGGTCGCCACCTTGCCCGACGACAGCCATGACGCCATCGTGTATCCGGTTGCCGCATTGAAGAACAGCAACAATCCCGCTACCGCCGCATTGGTAACCTGGCTGGGCAGCAAGTCGGCCAGGGCGATCTTCGCGCGCCATGGTTTTTCGTTGAAGGACTGAGGCGCACCGTTTGTCGATGTTCACCCCGGAAGAGCTGACTGCGATCGGCTTGAGTCTCAAGGTCGCAATCGTCGCGGCGCTCGCCAGCCTGCCGCCGGGCATTGCCTGCGGCTGGCTGCTGGCGCGGCGTCGCTTCCCGGGTAAGGCCTTGCTGGATGCGCTGCTGCATCTGCCGTTGGTGATGCCCCCGGTGATCACCGGCTATGCGCTGTTGGTGGTGCTGGGCACACAGGGGCCTGTGGGCAGCTGGTTGCTGGAACACCTGGGCGTCCAGTTTGCGTTCCGCTGGACAGGCGCGGCGCTGGCGTGCGCGGTGATGGGATTTCCGCTGATGGTGCGCGCGATTCGCCTGTCGATCGAGGCCACCGACCGGCACCTGGAAGCGGCCGCCGCCACGCTGGGCGCCGGACCGTGGCGGGTGTTTTTCAGCATCACCTTGCCGCTGGCCTGGCCGGGCCTGGTCGCCGGCGTGGTGCTCGCGTTCGCCAAGGCGCTGGGCGAGTTCGGTGCCACCATCACCTTCGTGTCGAATATCCCTGGCGAAACACAGACCTTGTCGTCGGCCATTTACGGGCTGATGCAGGTGCCGGGTATGGAATCGGGCATCTGGCGGCTGGCCGGGGTGGCGCTGGCGATTTCGTTGGCCGCGTTGCTGCTGTCCGAATGGCTGGTGCGCCGGCCGCATCCGCGCGAGGAAGACTGATGCTGGATATCGATCTGCAGCTGCAACGCGGCGCATTCGAACGCCATATCCGTATCCAGGACGCTGCGCGTGTGGTGGCGCTGGCGGGCCCATCCGGTGCCGGCAAGACCACGGTGCTCAACGCGATTGCCGGCCTGGTGCGTCCCCACTCCGGGCATATCCGCATCGATGGACGCTGCCTGTACGACACAGGGCAAGGGATCGATTTGCCCACGCATCAGCGCCGGATCGGTTACGTGTTTCAGGATGCGCGGCTGTTCCCGCATCTGGATGTGCGGCGCAACCTGCGCTATGGCCGGCATGCGCGCGGCACGGCGCCGTTCGGCTTCGACGATGTGGTTGCCTTGCTCGGCATCGCGCCGCTGTTGCAACGCCGGCCACGCAACCTGTCTGGTGGCGAGGCCCAGCGCGTGGCGATTGGCCGCGCCCTGCTGGCGCAACCGGCGATCCTGCTGTTCGACGAACCGTTATCGGCTCTGGATCAGGCGCGCCGCGAAGAATTGATCCCGTATCTGCAACGTGTGCGCGACGAGATTCGCCTGCCGATGCTCTACGTCAGCCACAATCCCGATGAAGTGCAGCGCATTGCCGACAACGTGCATGTGCTGGATTGAGGGCGATGGGGGCACCTGCAGGGCTGTCGCAAGCGCTGTTTTTTTCGACCGATGTGGCGTTGGCAGTCGCTTGAATAGTGCGGTTTCGCTTGGAAAATCAGCTGATCGCGTATTGAGCCGGATATCGAGGCCGACCTTGATGATCGTTGTCAGCTACTCGATTCGTTGCGCCTCATCATGAGGAGGTGCCGCGGGTGCGACGCATTACCGGTTCCGCAGATACATCGGCATGACGTGGTTGGCTTAAACCGGTTGGCTTGAACCGGCCGGTTTGAATCGCCTGGCATCAAGTCGCCACCTTCAATCACCACTTCCCGGCACGCTGCGCAGCGGCTGCAATGGCTATCGTGCGACCTTCCCGGTGCGCACGCTCACCTTGCCTTGCCGCACCTCGAAGGTAAACGCGAACGACAGCGTCACCGGCACCGGCTCGACGTGAGTCGCACCGGTGCAATCGTCCGGCGCTGCCGGTTGCGCAACGTCTGGCGCATATGTGCACATCGCGGCCGGCACGAACTGCCAACGCTGCGCGGTGGTTCGCACTGACTGCATCAGATCGGCGTTGTCCGGCAGCAGCCCGGCGGCGCATTCGTCGCGGTCGGACATCGGGTCCACGCGCTGCACGCTACCGTCGGCACTGAGGATCAGATGTGCGCAGACGGTGGTGGGCGCCAAGGTCTGGCGCGGCGAATCTGCAGGCAGCACCGGCGCCTCGCTGTGCAGCGCACGTGGCATGCGAAAGCGCTGCGTTGGCGCCAGCGTGTAAGACGCGACGCCGGCATTGCCACCGCCGCCCTGCTGCGGGGGCAGCATGCGTTGGTCCACCGAATCCTCGCGTTGGCGACGTTCCTGCTCCGCGACCTGGCGCGTAGCGCAACTGCTCACGGCCAGCGCCAGTGCGATGCTGCAAACCAGACGGTAGTTCATTGCAGCGCTCCGCGTCTCGCGCATTCGGCTTGGGTGCAGCTGGCAACGCGCTCGGACCGTGCGACCGTGTGCGGCGTTCGGGCAGCCTCGGTATCGGTGTCCATCGCTGCGATTGCCGACGCCGACGCCGACGCCGGGTCCGGATCCAGGTCCGGCGGATCCAATTCGAACTTCACCGGCACGCGTACGTCGGACGCTACGGCCTCGCCGTCCACCAGCGCAGGTGCGAAACGCCAGTGGCGTGCCGCGTCGAGCACGGCCCGATCGAACACACCCGCCGGCGTGCTGCGCACGATGGCGATGTGGTCGGGTGTTCCATTTGGGCTCACCGCGATCTGCAGTTCGACAAACCCCGCCAGGCCTGCAGCGATGGCATCAGCCGGATACTTGGGCGGCTGCATAGTGCTGAAGTCCAGCGGATTGCCGGGTACGCGCCTGCCCTGCAGCTGTGCAGGCTGCAACGCCCAGCAGGCGCCGCTGACCAACACCGCCAATGCGACTACCAAACGCAGGTTCCACCGCGCGCGCGGCACGTCTACCGCAGGCCCCAGCAAAGCAGCCACGCGTTGCTTCAGTGCATGCGGCGCATTCCAATGGCATGCGGTCGGCATCCAGGCTGCACCGCACTGCGTCTTGAGCATTGCGGTGGCGTAGCTACGACGCTTGCCCGGATAGCGCGTCAGCACGTCCGCGTCGCAAGCCAATTCCTGATCGAGCCGGAACGCACGCCACGCCAGATGCATCAAGGGATTACACCAGCCGATGCACAGCAACAGTGCAGCCAGCAGATTGGCGTATAGATCGCCACGTCGCAGGTGCAGGCGCTCGTGCGCCAGAATCAAGCTGCGCTCGGCGGCGGTATAGCGCGTGTCGAAATCCATCGGCAGCACGATGCGTGGGCGCCAGATACCCAGCGACACCGGCAGGCCCACATCGTGCGTTGCCGCCCATACGCCGCCGTCGAGCGCCTGCAATGCACCCAGGCTGCGCACGAATCGCCGTTGCCGCCACCAAAGCGCCACGGCCATGGCAACGGCACCGGCCAACCAGACAGCGGAAAGCTCCCCCGCCCATACGTGTTCACCACCTTGCAAGGTGAGCGGCATCGCGACCAATGCCGGCATCTTCGGCAATGCTGGCGCTCGCGGCAGCCGCGGTATGAAAGCTGCCACCACTGCGAGCGGCACAGCGGCCCAGATTGCATACGCCGCCGTTGCGCCCAACCATGCACGCAGTACGCGACGCAGCAGCAGACATGTCAGCAACGCGGCGCTGCTATACAACGCGATACGCAGCAGCACTGGCAGGTCAAGGTGCATCGTCCAACTCCTTGAGCAGACGCTTCAATTCCGCAATGTCGGACGCACTGAGTTTTCCGCGTTCGCTGAAGTGCGCCACCAGTGGTGCAACCCGCCCGCCGAACAGCCGCTGCAGCAATCCTTCGCTCTGCTGTTGCACCCATTGCTCGCGCGCCAGGAGCGGCGCGTAGTGATATTTGCGGCCGTGTTTTTCTGCCGCAACGGCGCCTTTGCTGAGCAGCCGATTGAGCAAGGTCTTGATGGTGGGCTCGGCCCAGCCGGTGTGCGCCAATGCGGCAATCACCTCTTCTGCCGCGCGCGGTGCGCCATCCCAGAGCACCTGCATCACCACTGCTTCTGCGTCACTGATCGACATGCGATTACATCCGTAATTTTTATCGATTACACGCGTAAACGAATTCGATGTCAAGCGCCGTTTGTCGGCGTGATGGCGCCCTTGCCTACGGATCGTCCGTCAGCTGATCGGGTGACCGACACATTGCACGCGGACGCGCAAGCCGCCCAACGCAGGCGATTCATCCAGCTGCACGCGCGCCGCGTGTGCCACGGCGATGTCGTGCACGATCGACAAACCCAACCCGCTGCCTTCCACACAGGTGCCCAGTTCGCGATGAAAACGATGAAAGACGCGTGCGCGCGCCGCCTCGGGGATGCCTGGGCCGGAATCTTCCACCACCAGGGTCGGCTGCGGCGCGTTATGCGTGCCGACCCGGATGCGGCCACCCGCCGGCGTGTAGCGCACGGCATTCTCCAGCAGGTTGCGTAGCAGCAGCGATAACGCGGTTTCGTCGGCGATGACCATCACCGGTTGCAGTGCCAACTCCACGGTCTGCTGACGTTGCATTGCCAGCGCCAGCACATCTTCGCAATCGCTGCGCACCAAGGTGTCCAGGCTCACGCGGCGCTGTGGGGGCGCAGCCACCGCTTCCACCCTGCTCAAGGCCAGCAGCTGGGCGATCATGCGTTCGATGCGGAGCACGGTGGCATCGAGTTGCTGCTGCGATTCATCGCGTTCCTCCGCATTGGCAGCCAGACGCAAATTGGCCGCATGCACTTTGAGTGCGGCAATTGGCGTCCGCAATTCATGCGCGGCATCGGCGATGAAGCGACGTTCGCGTTCCAGGCCTTCCTGCACGCGATCCATCAATCCGTTCACTGCGCGCACCAGGCCGTGCACCTCGCGCGGCATGTGCTGCGGCTGCAGCGGCTGCAAGCGCTTGGGGTCGCGCTCGCCGATCTCATCGGAGACACGCACCAGCGCGCGCATGGCCCAATTCACCACGGCCCAGATCAGCAGCCCCATCAATGGCAGCGCCATCAGCAGCGGCAACAAGGTTCCCAGCGCGATGTCTTCGGCAAGCTCCTCACGAATGTCGGCGCGTTCGGCCGATTGGAACCAGCGCCCGCCCGGCGAGCGCAAGGTAAATGTGCGCCACTGGCCGTCGGCACGTTGCACGTCTGCATAACCGGCACGTAGCGGCGCCAATGGTTGCGCCGGTGCGCTGTCCGATCGCAAGAGCAGCGCGCCGGCCGCGTTGCGCACCTGGAATGCCAGTTTGGTTTCGTAGGCATGGCCGTCGTTGAACGCCAACGCTTCGCCCACGCCTTGCGCCTGCCCATGCCATCCGCGGATCACGGTCGGCTCGCCTGCTCGCAGGTCGTCCAGGGGTTGATCCACCAACGAACGCAGCACGCGCGCCGATTGCACGAGGCGTGCATCGAACATCTCACCGGCTTCCTGCAGGCCTGCGCGATAGCTAAAACCGGCTGCGGCCAACATCAGCAGCGACAACACGCCCAGCAAGGCCAGCAACAACACACGTCGAATCGAATTCATTGCGGTGCCTGCGGCGGGGCCGCGGCGGCCTGTGCGGCCTGTTCGTCCAGTGCATAGCCAATACCGCGAATGGTGCGGATCACGGCTGCCGACAGCTTGCGACGCAGCTGGTGCACATGCACGTCCACCGCATTGCTGGCGACGTCTTCGTCCCATCCATAGAGATGCTGCTGGATGCGTTCGCGACCGATCGGTCGTCCACGCTGCTCCATCAGCAGCCACAACAGGGCGAATTCGCGACGGGTCAGATCCAGATCGCGGCCATGCCAGCGCACCGACATGCCAGCCGGATCCAGCCGCAATGCGCCGGCCTGCAATGCAGGCTGCGTGCGCCCGGCCGAGCGCCGCAGCAAGGCCCTCGTGCGCGCCAACAGTTCATTGGTGTCGAACGGCTTGCCCAGATAATCGTCTGCACCGACATCCGGGCCAAGCGCGCGGTCGGCTGCACGTTCGCGTGCGCTGAGTACCAGAATCGGCGTGTCCACCGCACGTGCGCGTGCGGTGCGAATGACCTCGATGCCATCCATGCGCGGCAACCCCAAATCCAGGATGACCAGATCCATGGTCTGCTCCTGTAGCGCCATCAACGCACTGACGCCGTCATGCACCCAGTCCACCGCATAGGCGGCGCGCCGCAGCGCGGTGCGGATGCCTTCGCCCAGTGAAAGATCGTCTTCAACCAGCAGAATGCGCATGCAGTGCAGTCTGGAAGTCTGCTCACTGCTTGGCAAGCTGCGCCCGCACATCTGCCAGCTTGGCGGCCAGTTCCTTGCGGCGGCCGGCATCGGCAATTTGCCGGCCAGGACGCGGCGCTGCGGCCGCCGCCTTCGCGAAGGCCTTCTCCGCGCCAGCCCAGTCCTTCTGGTCGCGCAGGAAGTCGCCGACGAAGTAATTACTGTCCAGTCCGTCAGGGTCGATCGCCAAGCCTTGATAGAGCAAGGTGCGCGCCTTGGCATCGTCACCGAATCCGATCGGCCAGCCAGGTACCTGGTAATACAACGCACCCAGGCTGGTGTAGGCCGCGCCATCGAGCGCGCGCGGTGCACGTTTGATCGCTTCTTCGAAATCGCTGCGTGCACGTTTGACCTGCGCCAACGCACCCAGACCACCTTTTTCTCAAGCCAGACTGGAGCGCACGATGCCGTCCCAGATCAAGGCATCTGCATCGTCTGGCAAGGCATGACGCACCTGATCGGACTGCTGTGCGAGTGCTTCCAGTGCGACCACACGCTGCGGTTTTGGCAGTTGATAGGTGATCACCGCCCAGCGGTCCTGCAGTTGCGCCACCTGCGGCGGCAGTCCGGCTGCCCAACCGGCACCGGCGATCATGCACAACCCCAGCGCACTGAAAATGCGCGGCTTACGGCAACTGCGGTTCATGCGAAAACTCCTGTGTGGCGGCAGCGCCGCTAGGCCGCGCATGGCGGTGGATGAGGTGAAGCTGTTTGCGCAAGGCGCGGTCCACCAGTTCGGGCAGCAGCCCGTTGAGCCGGGCAAACAGTTTTTCCGGCCACCCCAACTGACGCCGTGCATGGCCGCGCACGATCGATTGCAAGAGCGCTGCGGCGACGTCCTCGGCACGATCCACCGCTGTTCCCAACGCCGCATTGAGCGCATCCACCGCCGCAGGGTTGAACGCCGTGGCCGTGGCACGCGGCGACAGATACTGGAAACGCACGCTGGTACCGGCATGCTCGCGTGCCAGCGCTTCGAACAGACCACGCAGACCGAATTTGCTGGCGCTGTAGCCGGCAAAACCGGCAAATCCAATACTGCCGAAGGTGGAGCCGACCGCCACCATCGCTGCATGCGGCTGGCGCACGAAGGCCGGCAAGAGCGCCTGCACCAGCAGCATCGGCACGGTGAGATTCAGATGCACCAATGCGGTCAGTGCCACCGGATCTTGGTCCTGCAGCAATCCAAAGTGGCTTTGCGCATGCGCAAGCACCAACACCGACGGTGCCGGGCGCATCTCATGCGCACGTGCCAGCAACACCGCACGACCGGACTCGCTGGCCAGATCGGCGACCACCGGGACGACGCGCCCAGGCGCATGCGCTGCCGCCTGGCGCCGCAACGTCTCCTCGATTCGCCCCACCGCAACGACGGTTGCGCCTGCCTCGACCAGGCCCGCACAGAGTGCGCTGCCGATGCCACCCGTGGCGCCGGTCAGGATGATGCACTTGCCGTGGAGATCCATTACGCGGCCTCCGCCAGCCGCACGCCATCGCTGCGCAGGGTGCGAAACAGATCGCCGTACAGCACGTAGAAACGCGTGGCCGCATGCACCACCGCCTGCTGGTCGAGTGGGTCATCGAGCCGGTTCATCAGCTTCTCGAAAAAGCCGGCATGCTCGATATCCAGATCGCCATGCGACAACAAGTAACTGAACGCATTGCGCGGCAATTCCAGCGACTGCGCAATGCTGTTGGCCGCACGTGTGGCCAACGCCACGCTGGTGCCTTCCAGCACCAGCACCATGCCGAAGAAGCCGACCGGGTTGCCCCGCTGGATGGTGTCGTAGGCGTAGCTGACCAACAACTCGGTGGCCAGCGACGGGCCGGCGAGCACGGTCGCTTCGCGCGCCTGCCCGCATGCCACCAGATCGTCCAGGATCCACTCCTGGTGCCCCATCTCCTCCTCGATGTATTCGCCGATGGCTGCGCGCAGCCATTCCAGCCGCGCCGGCAGGCGTGCACCGCAAGCCATCAGCAGCGGCACGGTATGCCGCACGTGATGATAGGCCTGGCCAAGAAACGCAACGTAGTCGGCCCGCGCGATGTTGCCGGCCAGTGCCGCCTGGATGATCGGCACCTGGGTCATGCGCTCGCGTTCGGCCTGGGTCTGCGCCAGCAAAGATGCATAAAACGTCATGGAGAAATTCCTTGAGAGACGACGGTGGCCGGCAACCGATAGCTGCGGTCGACGGCGGATTGATAGCGCGCGAGGATCGCGTCGCGGCGGGGGCGCCCGTTGGCCGTGAGCAGGCCCTCACGTGCGTTGAACGGTGCATCGGCGCGGACGAAGCGCGCCAGGCGTGCGTAGTCGGGTAAGCCGGCATTGACCTCGGAGAGCGCCTTGGCGAGCGCGGCATCATCGCTGTCGGGCCGGCGCGGCCATAGCACCGCGACGTTGTCGGCCTGCGCCTCGCCCCACACCACCGCCTGCGCAAGCAGCGGATGCTGCAGCAACTCGCTTTCTACCCATTCGGGCGAGACATTGCGGCCGAACGCGGTAATGAAGACATGTTTGCGACGCCCGGTGATGTGCACGAAACCGTCTGGGTCGACATGCCCCAGATCACCGGTGCGCACCGGACCCGGCGGTGGCGCGTCCTCACCCAGATAGCCAAGTGCCTGCACGCCACCGACTTGAAGTTCGCCATCGACGATCCGCACCTGCGCATGCGCCAATGGCTGACCGACGCTGCCGGCACGCACTGCGCCGGGCCGGTTGAGACAGACCACCGAGCCGCATTCGGTTAGGCCGTAGCCTTCGAATACCGGCAGCTCCAACGCAGCGGCACGCGCGAGCAAGCTGGGGCCGATGTGCCCGCCTCCGACCGCGATATAGCGCAGCGATGCGGGCAGGGCCACGCCGTGCTCGGCAGCGCTGACCAGGGCGAGCAACAACTGCGGCACCAGGATCACGCTTTCGGGTTGATACTGGTGCAGGCAGCGCAGCAGCGCAGGCACATCCAGCCCGCTGGCGCCGGTATACCCGATCTGCGCCAGCGACGGCAGCGCCACCTGCGCACCGGACAACAAGGTCGCGTACAGCCCGGCCACGTTCTCCAGCAAGGTAGACAACGGCATCAGGCAAAGATGCCGACGCGGTGCGATGGCAGCCGAGGCATCTACCAGCGACGCCGCCACCGTGAGCAAACTGTCAGCCGACAGGCACACGCCCTTGGGGCGACCCGTGGTGCCGGAGGTGTAGGTGATGCAGGCAGTGGCATCCGGCAATACAGGTCGCTCGATGATCGCTGCCACCCGCCAGCAGCGCAGCGCATCTTGCTGCAGCGCTGGGAGTGGGCCGCTGGTGCCGGGCGGCGCGGCGGCGGCCGCATCGGTCACCACGCATTGCGCGCCACTGGAGGTCAGCGCGTGCAGTACCTGGCCATCGGAGAAGAACGTCGGCAATGGCACGTGCACGGCGTCGATCAGACGTAGCGCCAGATCCAGGATCAACCAGTCCGGACCGTTGTCCAGCCGGCTGGCGACCCGCGTCAGCCCCGCGGTCTGCAGGCAGGCTGCCAACCGCGCGACAGCGTCGGCCAAGGTCTGCGCGTGCAGGTTGCTGGTGGCGCTCAGCACCCGCAGTGCATGGCCGTGTGGCTCAGCGAGCAATTGGCCGAATCGTGCACTCATGCGCCCACTCCCATCAGGTACGGCAGCGTGTCGATGCCCGGGCGTGTGGCCTGCGGGCGCAGCGCCTGCCGCTCCAGCAAAAAGGCATGCCCGGCGGCGACGTCGCCGCATACCACTTGCGGTTGCGTGGCGTAGTAACTGCCCCAATCGGTGTCATCGTCGCGAAGACGCGACTGCACGGCAGGCACCAGCCCCACCGTGCCTAGCTGTAGCCGATTGAAGGTATTGCGCAGGCCACGGGTCGCGCCAAACAACACCCAGCGCACGCCGACGTTGTGCAGCGCGTGGGTCATCTGTGGAATCAGTGCGCGTGCACTGCCGGAGCTGATCGCCGCAAAGTTTCCCACCTCGGCAAGCCCCGAGCGTGCCACCGGCACCGCCATGCAGGCGGCCAGTGCCGACTCGGCAGGCTCGTCGAGATATTGCTCCACGAACAAGCCACCAGCGCTGCCAAGCCGCATCCCCACTGCCGCCATCAGCTCGCCATCGGCATCGCGGTACACCAGAAACTGCGGCAGAAAGCGACGCAGCTGCGCGCCGTAGCGTCGCAGGTAGACCGCAGCGATAAAGTGTTCCACTTCCTGACGCCGCGGGTGCCCGACCTCGATCAGGCTGGCACTGGCAAATGCAGAACGGGCGTACAAGCGGGAAGACGTGGTGATGATCATGCAGCGCATGCTGGGGTGGTTCGATTAAGTGACCATGAGCCGTGTGTTACCGATTTGTAATTTCTGCAGCAGCAATTCGTTCCGCGGTGTCAGGCTTGGCCTGACTGCTGTCGGTGCCTGCACGACAGCGCTTTCGGCTACGCGTTCGCACATGAGCACACATGTCACTGCGTTGAGCACCGCGGTTTCGCACATCCTGCAACGTATCGATGGCCCGCTGCGCGTCGGCGCACCGCTGGGCATCGGCAAGCCGCACCGGCTGCTGAACGCGCTCTACGCGCAACTCAAGGACACGCCGTCGCGGCCACTGGCGATTTACACGGCGTTGTCGCTCAACCCGCCCAAGCCGGGTTCCGGACTCGAAGCGCGCTTTGCCGCGCCGTTCATCGCCCGCCATTTCGGCGACAATTTCCCGCGCCTTGCGTATGTCGACGCAATGCTGCGCGACGCCTTGCCCGCGCATGTGCAAGTGGAAGAGTTCTACATGCAGTCCGGCGGTCTGTTGCATTCCACCCAGGCGCAGGCCGACTACACGAGTCTCAACTACACGCATGCCGCCGCCGCGGTGGCGCAACGCACACCCAACTTGATCGTACAAAAAGTGGCCCGTGAACCCGGCGGCACCCGGCTATCGCTGTCGTGCAACAACGACATCACACAGGACACGCTGTAGGCGGTGCAGGCACTCGGCTTGCCGCGGCCGATGCTGGTGGCGGAAGTGGATCCGCAGTTGCCATGGATGGGAGGCACCGCAGCGGTGGATGCCGCGTTCTTCGATCTCATCATCGATCTACCTGGCCCGTCACCGCACCTGTTCGGCTTGCCGCGACAGCCGGCGAATAGTGTCGACTACGCGATCGGCCTGTATGCCAGCACCCTGGTGCGCGATGGCGGCACCCTGCAGATCGGCATCGGCACACTCGCCGACGCACTGAGCCATGCCTTGGTGCTGCGACATACCGACAATGCGACCTACCGTCGTGTGCTGCATGCACTGGATCCGGCACTGGAGCACCACCCGGCCGTGCAGGCGAGCGGCGGCCTGGAGCCGTTCGCCATCGGCGTGTACGGCTGCAGCGAAATGCTCAACGAAGGCTTCAAGCAGCTGGTGGATAGCGGCGTGATCCGTCGCAAGGTGCACGACGATCTACCGCTGATGCAGCGCCTTGCCGATGGCAGCGCCGACGCAGCCGACCGCGCACGTCTTGCTGAGGAAGGCGAGTTCCTACATGGCGCGTTCTATCTCGGCTCGCCGGCGTTCTATCAGTGGCTGCGCGATCTGGATGCACCAACACGCGCAGCGATCGGCATGCGTCGCATCAGCGAGATCAATCAGCTCTACGATGGCAACGAAGCGTTGGGCCGGTTGAAGCGCAAGGATGCACGCTTCTTCAACTCCTGCATGATGGCAACAGCGCTGGGCGCGGCGGTATCCGATGGGTTGGAGGATGGCCGCATCGTGTCCGGGGTTGGCGGGCAATACAACTTTGTGGCGATGGCGCATGCACTGCCGCAGGCGCGTAGCGCCTTGATGCTGCGCGCCACCCGCGAGGCAGGCGCAAACACGGCCGGCAACGTGCGTTGGAACTACGGGCACACCACCATCCCGCGCCATCTGCGCGATCTCTACATCACCGAATACGGCATCGCCGACCTGCGCCACAAGACCGATCAGGACTGCGTGCTGGAAATGGCCGCCATCTGCGATGCCCGCTTCCAGGACGAGCTGCTTGCCCAGGCCAACCAGTCGCGCAAGCTGCGCACAGCGCCGGCATTGCCGGGACGTGCGCGCCGCAACACACCACAGGCACTGGAACAGGCGCTGGCGCCTTTTCGTCGCGACGGCAGCCTGCCCGATTACCCGCTAGGCAGCGACTTCACCGGGATCGAACAGCGTCTGCTGCCCGCACTGGGTTGGCTCAAACGCGCAACCTCCAGCACTGGCGGAAAGCTCGCCACGGTAGGCCGCGCACTGCTCATGCAACACGCGTCGGATGCTAACGAGAGTGCGTGCCTGCACCGCATGGCACTCGATGCGCCAAGCAACCTGGGCGATCGCCTGCAGACGCGGCTGCTGCGCCATGCGCTACGACAGACCGCAGCTTCATAAAAAACAGTGTCGCGATTTGCAGACGACGCGAACACATCGCGACAAGACCTGACGCATCACGGACACACAGCGGAAAGATATGCGTCAAACTGCACCGCGATGATGGCGACCTCGTCGCTTTCCGGTTGTGCCGCATGCCTCTTTCTCGCGCATTTACCACTGTTACATCGGGCATCAATCGAAAAACGAAGTTAATTCGCGCAAAGCGAAGAAAAGTGCCGCGCACCGCCATTTTCTTCGCGCTGTTGCTGAGCGGTCTTGTTGCGCAGGCTGCGCCACGCCTTACCGACCTGCAGTACATCGGCAGCCACAATAGCTACCACGCCGGCTTTGCGCCCAGCGAAGCGGCGTTGTTGAAGCAACTCGACCCGGCACTGTTTTCCGCGCTGGATTACCGCCATCCCGCATTGACGCAGCAACTCGACGATGGCGTGCGCCAACTCGAACTGGACGTCTTCGCCGATGCACAGGGCGGGCGTTACGCGCACCCGGCCATCGTTGCGCAGATCGCCAAGGCCGGTCTGCCGGCCGCACCGGCGAGCGCGCCCTTGGAGGTGATGGGCAGGCCCGGCTTCAAGGTCATGCATGTGCAGGATCTGGACCAGCGCAGCAACTGCCAGCCGTTGATTGCCTGCCTGCAGGAAATCCGCACCTGGTCGAAGCAGCACCCCGGCCATGTGCCGATC
Organism: Xanthomonas oryzae pv. oryzae; assembly: GCF_004136375.1. Lineage (NCBI taxonomy): Bacteria > Pseudomonadati > Pseudomonadota > Gammaproteobacteria > Lysobacterales > Lysobacteraceae > Xanthomonas > Xanthomonas oryzae. The sequence continues at coordinate 1,309,083 of NZ_CP031697.1, read as the reverse complement.
TTCATCCTGCTCGAAACCAAGCAGTCGCCCATCCAGTCGGCATTCCCCACCGTGCAACCCGAACCGTTCGATGCGAAGGCAATGGATGCGCTGGATGCCGAATTGCGCGCGGTCTTCCAACCCGGTGACTACATCAGCCCCGATCAGGTGCGTGGCAGCGCGCGTACGCTCAATGCTGGCGTGATTGCGCATGGCTGGCCGTCGTTGGCCCAAGCGCGCGGCAAGGTGGTGTTTTTGCTCGACCAACGTGTTGCCGGCGCCAGCTACCTGCCCGGCCACCCATCGCTACGCGGCCGCGTGTGTTTCACCAATGCGGTACCGGGCGAAGACGATGCAGCCTTCGTCGAGCTCAACGACGGCCCTGCCGATGACATCAAGAAGCTGGTCAAGGCCGGCTACCTGGTGCGCACGCGTACCGATGCCGACTTGAAAGAAGCGCAGCGCAACGATGCGTCCCGGCGCGACGCCATGCTGGCCAGCGGCGCGCAATTGCTCAGCACCGACTTCCCGATCAACGAGCCGGCCGAGAACGGCTATGTGGTGCGTTTCGATGGCGATGCGGTAGCGCGTTGCAATCCGCAGCGAGCAAGCACGCATTGCGGCGGCATCGACCTGAGCCACTGAGCGCACCACCGCACGCCACCCCACGCCACCCCACGCATCAGAGCTGTCGCAACGGAAGGCGTCGGCGATCTGCGCCCTTGCCCCTTGACCGGGTTCGGGCTTCCCTTTCCCATCATGCGAGTTCCCAGCATGCAGCTTCCCCGCCCCTTCCATCGTTTGAGCTGCGCCATTGCCGTGGTGCTTTCCACACCCTCATTGGCGTGCGCTGCCGAGATGACCGCCACCACCTTGGATTCGGTCAACGTACAAGCCACCCACGCCGCAGCGCCGGGCTCGCTCAACGAACAGCGTCTGTCCAATAGCGTCAACAGCGTGATGAGCAAGCAGCAAATCGACGCGATTCCATCCGGCGGCATCGCCAATGTGGTGGCGCATATGCCGGGATTATCGGCCTACAGCGACATGCATCTTGGCCAGGCCACCACCGGCGAGAACGCTTACGTCAGCATCCGCGGCATGGACGCCAGCTATAACGCGTACACGCTCAACGGCTTCGGCATGCCGGAAACCGACTCGTCGACACGCGCCATTTCGTTGAACATGCTTGCGCCGTTCGGCATCCAGTCGGTGCAGGTGTCCAAATCGCCAACGCCCGACATGCCCGGCGATTCGATCGGCGGTGCGATCAATATGCGCACCCCCAATGCGTTCGATTTCGCCCAAGACGTCTATGCCAAGAGCACGGCGCAAGGTCAGTTCAACGCATTGGCCCACCATCTGGGTGGCAAGGACAGCGGCGGCACCTTCCAGCAAGAGCTGGCCTGGAAATTTGGGCAAGGCGATGCCTTCGGCATCTACGCATCGGCCTATTACGGCAAGAACAACAACATGGCGCAGGCACCGGCGCCCAACAGCAAATACGTGCCGGCAGACCCCACGCTCGCCCAGGCCACCGACCTGCGCGATGTCGGCCCCTTGATCAGCACCCGCTACAAGTACAGCCTCTACACCAGCCAGATCGAGCGCTATGGCGGCACTCTGTCGCTGGATTGGCAAGGCGACACCAGCGCGCTGTATGCGCGCGCCATCTACGGCAGTTATGGCGTCACAGGCACGCAGGACCAGTCCAGTGCGCGCCTGGAAACTTATCGCAAACAACCCACCGCGGTGCGCGGTGGATACTTCAATACGCACGATATCGACGAAACGCTGGCCACCTTGCAACTGGGCGGGGAGACCACGCTTGATCGGTTGCGTTTCGATTACGGCAGCTCATTCGGGCGCGGCACCCGCAGCCGGCCGGATTATGTATCCGCCAGCCTGTATGGATTTACCCCGGGCAGTTTCGCCTTCGACCTCAGCGACCCCACCTACCCGAGCATCGGCCCGAGTTCGCCGGCGTTGAAGGACTTTTTCTACAACCTGGATTCGTCGCTATTGTGGAAGGTGCAGGGTCACGATGCCGGCAGCCACGACAACCGCTTCAACGCGCATACCGATATCGCTTATCAAGTCGATGGCGCCGTGCTGGATAGCGTCAAGCTCGGGCTGTCGGCCGATCACTCGGAGCGCGAAGCCTACGACCATCCGTTCTTCCACAAGGATGGCAATTTCGTCACCAATGGTCCGTACTTTGGCGGTCCGAATTACGCATTCCCCACTGCCGGCGGCCCGCCGCTGAGCGCGATCCCAGGCCGCATCACCGACAACGCATTCGATGGCCACTACGCCGGGCCGTTCAAACTGCTGGATCGCGGCTGGATGCGCGCGCAGGCGCTGCCGTACAAATATATTGACGATCCGAACGGCGCAGGCAGTTACACCGCCAACGACTACAACGCCAACACCACCTCCAGCAACGAGGCGATCTATTCGGGCTATGCGATGGCCGCGCTGCACATCGGTGCCGTGAGCGTGCTGCCTGGCGTGCGCTACGAATTGACCCGGTATGCGGCCGATTCCTGGCAATCCAGTGGCGATGGCCGCAACGGCAGTTTCGTCGACACCGGCAGCACCTATGGCAAGGTCTTGCCGGGCATCAGCATCAACTATCGGCCGGACGATCTCACCGTATATCGCGCCGCATTGCGGCGCAGTTTCAGCCGCCCGGCGTTTGGGTTGATTTCCGGCGAAACGGTGTATTCGATCGACGACACACAAAAGGTGGTCGGCATTTCCAAGCCCAATCCCAACCTGCAGGCGAGCACCGCCGACAACGCCGACCTGTCTGCCGAGTTCTACGACCACAACGGCGGCGTGCTCAGCGCCTCGACGTACTACAAGCGCATCAACGGCTTCATCTACACCTCGCAATCGGCCACCAGCAACGACAGCACCCTGGGCGGGCTGGTGCCAACCGGCACCACGTTCGAAAACGGTGTGCCGGTGACCATGCCGCAGAATGGCGGCACCGCAAAGCTCTATGGGCTGGAGTTGGCAGCGAGCAAACGCCTGCAACAATTGCCTGGGCTGTGGAGCAATCTGGGCGTCACCGCCAACCTCACGCTGCAACACAGCCAAGCGGACAGCAAACGCAGCGATCAGCCGGAAAAGACCTGGCTACCGCGTGCGCCGGAGCGCATCTATAACCTGGATCTGTTCTACGACGACACCCATCTGCGCATGGACCTGAGCTACAACTACACCGGCCTGCAACTGCTGGGGCTCACCACAGACCGCCTCAATTACTACCTGCAGCCGGTGAAGTCGCTGGATTTCAACGCGACCTATCACTTGCCGCACCACATCGATGTCGGCGTGGCGGCAAAGAACCTGCTCAATGCCGCCACCTTCTACGAAACGCAGGGCAAGTCCAAGCGCTACATGGCCTACGATCCAGGCGCCGACGGTGCTTATGTGCAAACCGGGCGAACCTACATGCTGACCTTGGGCTACACCTACTGATCGAGAGCGGCAGGCACGCTGCAGCGGTGATCTTGCAGATGCAATACGCCGCTGCAGCGGTTACGTGTGCGCCATGTCGCGGTCAGCGCGCTGCCATTGCGCAGTACGCAACCGCATCGCCACCTCATCGTGATGGCGCGACCTTGGTATCCCGGCTCTCGACCAGAACCGTCGACCGCTGTCGTACACGGCGCGTCTGGCGACGCGCAAGGCGATGACGTATTGCGCGCTCTGCCCAGTCAGTGCCGGTGCAGCGATTTCACGCAGAAAACGCAGGCGGCTGCGGCAAGGTGCGCGCATGCCTCTTTCGGACCTGCACATGCCACCACGCACCTACGCTCACGTCTGCTTGCTTGCCCTTGCCCTTGCACTGGGCACCTGCTTGTCTGCCCTGGCCCAAGCCCAGCAGCCGGCGCCTGCCGCTGCCCAGACGCCAGCCGTCACCCCTGCAGCCAAGGTCGTTCCCACGGGCGTACGTTCAGATCTGCACGCGCAGGTGTTGCTGGATCGCGCACATTTTTCGCCGGGCCAGATCGATGGCGAGCGCGGCTCCAATCAAAAACGCGCGGTGTCCGGCTTCCAGGCCGCCCACAAGATCAAGGTCACCGGTGAGCTGGATGACGCCACCTGGCAAGCCCTGCAGGCCGACACCACGCCGGCCCTGGTGCAGTACACGCTCACCGATGCCGATGTCGCCGGCCCGTTCCAGCCCATTCCCAAGGGACCGGCCGAACAGGCCAAGCTGACCGCGCTGGGTTACGCCTCGGTCGATGAAGCACTGGGCGAACGTTTCCATGCAGACCCCGCCCTGCTGCGCCAGCTCAATCCTGGCGTGGATCTGAGCAAGGCTGGCAGCGTGATCCAGGTGCCCAACATCGACGGCGCGCCGCCCCTGGCCAAGCCGGCCAAGTTGGTGGTGGATAAATCCGATTCCACGCTGCGTCTATTCGACGCCGACGGCAAGGTGTATGCGCAATTTCCGGTGTCGTCCGGTAGCAAGCATGACCCGCTGCCGATCGGACGCTGGAAGATCCTCGGCGTCGCGCGCAACCCGGTGTTCAAGTACAACCCCACGTTGTTCTGGGACGCGAAAAAGGGCGAGCAGAAGGCCACGTTGCCTCCGGGCCCGAACAATCCGGTCGGCCGCGTCTGGATCGACTTGTCCAAACCGCATTATGGTTTGCATGGCACGCCCGAACCCGGCCACGTCGGCAAGACCGAATCGCATGGCTGCGTGCGTCTGACCAACTGGGACGTGGTCAACCTCGCCAGTGTGGTTGGCCCGTCGATGCTGGTGGTGATGCAGGAGTAAGCATGAAACTGCTGATGACCTTGTTGGTGGGTGGTGTGCTGGGTGCAGCCGGCTATTGGTGGCTGGAACGCACTGCCCCGGAAGCAAAGGTGGAGCCACCGTCCAGCACCATGGCAATCGCGGCAGACAGCAATGCAGCACATGCCGCACCAATGGCAGCGGCTGCTCCAGTACCTGCGAAGACACCATCGGTTGCCGCGCCAGCAACCGACGCGGCGCCAACCAACACGCCTGTGGCGTCAACGCCAGCGCCAACTGCTGATGCCGCGGCACCAGGCAGCGGCCTGCTGATTCCGGTGCAAGGTGTCGGTGCCAACCAGTTGCAGGACACCTTCACCGACGCGCGCAGCGAAGGTCGCGTGCACGATGCCATCGACATCCTTGCGCCCACCGGCACACCAGTGTTGGCGGTTGCCGACGGTACGGTCGAAAAACTCTTCACCAGCGACCGCGGTGGTCTGACCGTGTACCAGTTCGAACCCGGCGGCACGTATTGCTATTACTACGCGCACCTGGAGCGCTATGCCGACGGCTTGGCGGAGAAACAAGCCATCAAACGCGGCCAGGTCATCGGCTATGTCGGCAGCACCGGCAACGCGAATCCGGCCGTCCCACATCTGCACTTCGAGATCCATCGGCTGGGGCCGGAAAAACAGTGGTGGAAGGGAGAGGCGTTGAATCCCTATCCCGTGTTGCACGGCGATCAACCCTTGCAGTGAGATAGTTGCTCGGCTAGATGACCACTGTGCCGCATGGCGGCTGTTCCGTCGACACAGCACGCTGTCTCAAGGCGAAGACTGCATGCACGCGAGATGCTGTGTTCGCGCAAAAAAACAACCGACGAACTTCCTGCGCGATGGCTGCAATCCGCTCTGAGTCAGGCACACAAAAAACACACACATCTCTCGCAAGATGTCTGTGCCCTATGCCAATCACCTCGCGCGTCGAAAAATCGACGATGGCTGAGCCGATCTTCTTGCGCAGGCTGTAGCGCTCCATGTCCGATTCGCCGTCCCGATACACGCCCACCACACGTGCGCGCGCGGTGCCTTCCGGTCTCAGCGGCACGGTGACATCGGCCACGCCGCGGGTCTTGTTGAAGTCGCCGCCGCCCACCGACACGGTACCGGTGAAGTCGCGGCTGACCGCATGCTTGCGCACCAGATTGATCGAGGCCGACGGGTTGCCCGAGCCGGTCAACAGACCGGTGGCGCCACGCACCACGTCCACGCGGTCGTACAAGGCCACATCCAGCGCCGAAGCGCCGTAACTCCAGGCCTGCTCCATGTACGCCGGAATGCCGTCGAACTGGCAAAGGAATTTCTCCTGCTGCCACGCACAGGACACGATCCCAATCCGCCGATGATGGACGCACAGCGGAAGGTGCTGACCAGGATGCGTGCAGCGACGCTGGCCAACGACGTGCACTGAAACACGCAAGGCGTGCGTTGAACGATGACGTACCGCGCATCACACACGAGATCCAACAAAAAAGCCGGCTTTCGCCGGCTTTTTCTTTCAAGCACCACGCAAGGCGTTACAGCGCCTTGGCTGCCGCAACCACATGCTCGGCCGTGATCTTGAAATACGCATACAGCTGATCCGCCGGTGCCGAGGCGCCGAAGGTGTCGATGCCGACCACATCGCCATCCAGGCCCACATACTTGCGCCAGAAGCCGGTCACGCCCGCTTCCACCGCCACGCGCTTGCGCACGGCGTTCGGCAGCACCGACTCACGGTACGCGGCGTCCTGACGATCGAACACATCGGTCGACGGCATCGACACCACGCGTGTCTTCAGGCCAGCCGTATCCAGCGTCTTCTTGGCTTCCACTGCCAGACCAACCTCCGAGCCGGTGGCGATCAGGATCACGTCCGGCGTGCCACCTTCGGCATCGGCCAGCACGTAGCCACCGCGTTCGATCAACTTGATCTGTTCGGCGCTGCGCGGCTGGTGCTGCAGGTTCTGGCGGCTGAAGATCAGGCAGGTCGGGCCGCCCTTGCGGGTAATGGCCGCCTTCCAGCTCACTGCCGATTCCACCGCATCGCCCGGGCGCCACACATCGTTGTTGGGGATGTAGCGCAGCGAGGCCAGGTGCTCCACCGGTTGATGGGTCGGGCCGTCTTCGCCCAGGCCGATCGAGTCATGCGTGTACACATGGATGGCATGCGACGGATTCAGTGCGCTCATACGCACGCCATTGCGGGCGTAATCGCTGAACACCAGGAAGGTGGCGTCGAACGGGATGAAACCGCCATGCAGCGCCAGGCCATTGGCAATGGCGGTCATGCCGAACTCGCGCACACCGTAATACACGTAGTTGGCGTCCGGGTCGTCCGTCGCCACCGACTTGCTGGCCTTCCACAGGGTCAGATTGGAGTGCGCCAGGTCGGCCGAGCCGCCGATCAACTCGGGCAGCAGCGGCGCGAAGGCTTCGATGGCCAGCTGCGAGGCCTTGCGCGAGGCGATGGTCTGGCCCTCTTCCTGCGCCTTGGCGATGTAGGCATCGGCCTTGGCGATGAAGTCGGCCGGCAACTCGCCGTGCGAGCGACGGGTCAGCTCATCGGCTTCACTGGCGTACTGCTTGCTGTACTTGTCGAACAGCTGCTCCCATTCGGCCTGACGCAAAGTGCCAGTGCCGCCGGCACGCCAGCCGGCGTAGATCTCTTCGGGAATTTCGAACGGGCCGTACGGCCATTCCAGTGCCTTGCGCGCGCCTTCCAGTTCGTCCTTGCCCAGCGGCGCGCCGTGCGAGGATTCCTTGCCGGCCTTGGTCGGCGCACCGAAGCCGATCTTGGTGCGGCAGCAGATCAGCGTGGGCTTGTCGGTGTTCTCCAGCGCGGTCTCGATGGCGGCCTTGATCTTGTCGGCGTCGTGCCCGTCCACGTCACGGATCACATGCCAGCCATAGGCCTGGAAACGCGCCGGGGTGTCGTCGCTGAACCAGCCGGCCGTATTGCCGTCGATGGAAATCTGGTTGTTGTCCCAGAAGGCCACCAGCTTGCCCAGGCCCCAGGTGCCGGCCAACGAGGCGGCTTCGTGCGAAATGCCTTCCATCAGGCAGCCGTCGCCCATGAACACCCAGGTGCGGTGATCGACGATTTCCAGCTCAGGCCGGTTGTAGCGCTGCGCCAGCAATTTCTCGGCCAGCGCAAAACCCACCGCGTTTGCAAACCCCTGCCCGAGCGGACCGGTGGTGGTCTCCACTCCGGGGGTTTCGCTGCGCTCGGGGTGACCGGGGGTCTTGCTGTGCAGCTGACGGAATTGCTTGAGCTGCTCGATCGGCAGGTCGTAACCGGACAGGTGCAACAGCGCGTACTGCAGCATCGAACCGTGGCCGTTGGAGAGCACGAAACGGTCGCGGTTGAACCACTGCGGATTGTTGGGGTTGTGCCGGAAGAAATCGTTCCACAGCACTTCGGCGATGTCGGCCATGCCCATCGGCATGCCGGGATGACCGGACTTGGCGGCTTCGACCGCATCTGCGGCAAGAAAACGGATGGCGTTGGCCAGCTGGCGACGGGTGGGCTGGGTCATGGGCGTCTATGGAAGCGGAGGGGGACACCGCAGAAAGCGGAGGCCCTTATTCTCCCACACAGTGCGTTAGGGGAATCGGGAGTCGGGAATGGAGAATCGGATGCAGTGTTGCCGGTTGGTCGGTGGACTCACCTTCGCCCCAACCCGCATCGGCGAGACGGCCAGACCCCGCCTCGCGCCTTACCCTCGCAACAGCCTGCTTAACCGATTCCCGATTCCCGATTCCCTATTCCTCACCCTTGGCCACCAAGGTCGTCAGCGCCAGATCCCCGGTCACGTTCAGCGCCGTGCGGCACATATCCAGGAAGTGATTCACGCCCAGGATCATGCCGATGCCGACCGGGTTCACCCCGACCATCGCACAGATCAGCGCCACCACCGGCAGCGAGCCGGACGGGACGCCGGCCGTGCCGATCCCGCCCAGGATACAGACCAGCATCACCATGAACTGCTGTCCCAGGCTCAGATCCACGTTGAAGAACTGCGCCAGGAAGATCACCGTCACGCCTTCGAACAGCGCAGTGCCGTTCTGGTTGGCAGTGGCGCCCACGGTCAGCACGAAACGCGACACGCGCGGCGGCAGGCCCATCTCGTCGGCCACGCGCAGGGCGGTCGGCAGGGTGGCGTTGCTGGAGGCGGTCGAGAACGCCATCACCGTCGCTTCCTGGGTCTGGCGGAAAAAAACCAGCGGCGAGCGCCCGGCGAACTTCACCGCGACCCCGTAACTGACCACCATCTGCAGGCCCAGCGCCAGCACCACCACGCCCACATAAGCGCCCAGGCGAATCAACAGATCGAAGCCGAACAATGCCGCCAGGTTGAACATGAAGCAGGCCACCGCATACGGCGCCAGGCGGATCACCAGCCCGATCAGGGTCATCGAAATCTCGAAGACGCCTTCGATCCCACGCCGCAGCGTGGCGACCTTTTCATCGGCAGTCAGCACCATGCCCACGCCGAACATCACCGCAAAAAACATCAGCGACAAGATCGCGCCATTGCTGGACGCTGCCGCAATCACGTTGCTGGGCACGATGGACAGCAGCATGCCCATGCCCTGCGGCTGGGTGCCGGAGCTGGAGATGATCTCGCGGGTGCGCTCGGCGTTTTCCTGGATCAGCTGATTGGCCACTTGCGGGTCCACGCCCGCGCCGGGCTTGAGCACGTTGACCAGCACCAACCCCAGCAACACCGCCACACCGGAAAGCACCACGGTATAGCCAAGGGTGCGCCACCCCAACCGTCCCAGCGCGCGGATGTCGCCCATTTCAGAGATGCCCATGACCAGCGCCGAAAAGAGCAAGGGTACGATCAGCATGAAGATCAGATTGAGGAAGATCTGCGAAAACGGCGTGGTGACGTACTTGGTCAGCAGACGTACCCAATCGGCATCGCTGCCGGCCAGGTAATAGACAGCCAGACCCAACAACAGGCCAACGGCGAAGCCAATCCCCATCTTCCAATGCAGGGGCAGGCCCGGGCGGGGCGTGGTTGTGGATGCTGTCATCTGGTCAGGCCTTGGTGGACAGAAAGAACCGAGCTTAACAAACGCCATGGATGGGACCACCCTTGACCGGGATAGCTCGCATGCACGGTAAGTCTCTACCTGGGCACCGCAGAGTGATATTCGATGATGCTTGCCACCCCGCAAGTCAGACCAAGGGGCCGGCGCCCGGCAATGCGGCAGGGCGCGCTTGCGGATTGTCAGTTTTCCGGAAACAGCCTTGAGAGACGAACCTCACTGAAGCGCATGCGATTCAAGTTTCCTGAGGCTTCCAGGTGACCAGCCGAGACGAGATAGCGGATTCGTTGCGCATAGAAAATGTCCGGGATATCGCAGTACGCGTCGGGATAGGCGTCCATGGCAACGCTTACAACCAATGCCACTTTGCTCCAGCTTGCACGGCTGGCCGCGATAAGGGCGCAGTCAATGGCCTGGATGTCATCTGAAGTAAGGCTCGCTGCTGCCTCGAGCTCCTCGGCATCAAGCGGTGGGTCATCCAGCTGTTGCGCTGGATCCATGATGAAGATTCTTCAAAGCCTGACGATAGCGAACAGACACGGCGAACGACCGTTGGTTAGAAGGCAAGATACCGTTGAATCCATAAGCTCGGCCTGTAGCACGTTCAGCCGACCACTAGTCGAGTCAATTGACGGAGCTTAGTTGGCCTGACAACTCGACCAAGAGCGGCTAACAAAACGTAGCGAGAGCTGTCAGGTGGGCGCGGACGGCGCGCTCAGAACCGGAGTGCACGAGTAAGTACATGCCGATTCCGAGCACCGGCCGCGCCCGCCTGGCGGCTGCGCAGTGGTGGTGTTAGCCGCTCTTAGGCGCAGGCGGATACAACGGCGCAAGCACCTCTGGTTCGGCCGCGCTCGCATGCTGCCAGCGTGGTCCCTTGGCGAACGCCTCGCGCAAGGCGGCGCACGCGCCGGCCACATCGCCGTCGCCACCCCAGCGCGCGCGTTGCATCCGCGCCACGGCTGCCCGCTGCGCCGGGTCTGCCAATGCCGCCAACACTGCGTCGATATCGGCAACTCCGGCCATGCCGCAGAGCACCGCCGCCACATCGTCCATGCCGCCGGTATCGAGCGCGCGGCGCAACTCGGCCACGCCATGGGTTGCGCGTCTGCCAGCAGCGGGCACAGCGCTGCCATTACTGTCATTACGGCGTGATCTACTGCTCGAAGTACCACGCCGACGTAGCAACGCCCACACCAGCGTGGCGATCCACAAGAACGCAAACCCGACCGCGGCCACGATCCAGCCCCATGGCGGTCGCGCGGGCGATGGTGGTTGCAGGGCGAACGTGCGATCCGTCGTCGGCGCCGATCGATCGGGCGCCGGGTTCGCAGCCGGTGACGGCGCAGGTGTCGCAAACGCGCCGCTGCCTGCCGCAACATTCAGCGTCAGATCCGGCAGTGACGCAGTCTTGGCTGCGCCTGCGGCCACGTCCCACCATGCCACCTGCAACCCAGGCACCACCAAGGGACCGGCGCGGTTGGGCACGATCGAATAGCGTCTGGTCAATCGCAGCTGCGGCGAGCCGTCCACGAAGCCTTCTTCGAACTGCGGCGGCTCGGCGAACACCTGCGCGTCGGGCACGCTGGGGGTCGGCAATTCGGGAAACTGCGCCTGGGTGGCGCCGCGCGCAGTGGCTTCCACGACCAATTGCGCGGCCTCACCGGCGGTCGCCCGCTGTGGCGTGGTCGTGTAGCGCAACTGCAGGCTGCGCAACGGCAGCCATGGCTGCGGTGCGTTGGCCGGTTGCGCACGCACCTGCAACGGAATGCTGGCACTGCGCGCACTCAGCTCACCGTTGCCTCGCCCGAAGTAGTCGTCGAAAAATCCACCGACCGAACGCCCGTTGAAGCGTGCCGGTGGCAGCAGCAGACGGCCGCTGCGCTCGGGCACCAGCAGATAGCGCCGCTCCACCACGTTGTACTGGCGTCCATTGAGCACCTTGACCGAGCTGACGTCATCGCCGACGCGCTGCATCGAGGCACCATCGGGCGCCTCAAGATCCAGCTCGCCCGATGCCAGTTGGTTGGCGAAGTACAACCGCACCACCACGCCCACGCTTTGCTGCACGTAGGGCTGTGGATCGTCTACCCGGGTTTCGACGAAGGCCTCTTCATTGCCCTGCGCCGCATTCGGCGCGTCGGCAGCCCTGCCCGAACTGCCGGAGGGATCGTTCGCCGCCCCAACCACCTGCAAACGCAGCGGCTCGGTGCGCTCGTTGCCCACGCGGATCGCCGGTACGATCAGTTCACCACTCTTGCGCGGTGCCAGCACCACGCCAAACAAGGCACGTACCGTCACCGAACCATTGGTCACCTGCATCTGCTGATTGGCGCTCTTGGCGCCTAGCGAAAAATCGCTGCGCAGTGGTGTGTAATCCGGGTCGACGCCGCGTTGGTCGGTTTCGATATTCAACATCGCCACATCGCCGACATTGACGCTGTCGCGATCCAGCCACGCGCGCGTGACCGCACCCGCCGGTGCGCACACCAACAGTGCCAGGCTGGCCAGCATGCCGATCGCCGCGCGACGCAAATGGTGTCTGCCGATCATCGTCCGTCCCGTTGCCTGCGTTCGTATTCAAGCCTGAATTTGGTGCGCAGCAGGCTGCCCGGATCGTCCGGCACCCGCCGCAGCCATGCATCCACCGCCTGGCGTTGCTCGCGCTGTTCCGGCGTTTCGCTGGCGGCCACGGCCTGCTGCTTGCCGCTGGCATCTGCCTGCTTGTCGCCCGCCTGCGCCATGGCCTGCTGCATCTTGCGACGCTGCGCCTCATCGGCCTGCTGTTGCGCCTTGGCATCGGCAGACTGTGGCGGCGTGTCCTGCTTGCGTTGCGCGTCCTCCGCATTCTTGGACTGCGCATCCTGCGACGTGCCGTCCTGCGGCGTCTGCGCATCAGAGGGCTGGTTCTTGCCGTCCTGCTGGTTGTGCCCATCCTGGCCGGCTTGCGGGTTGTGCTGAGGCTGACCCGACTGCTGCTGCCCCTTCCCATCCTGAACAGATTGCTTCTGATCCTTGGTCTGGCCTTTGCCGTCCTTGTTTTTCTGCTGCTGACGCTTACGCGCCGCATCGACCGCCGCGCGATTGGCGATGGCATCCTGCTGATTCGGATGTTGCTTGAGCGCACGGTCATAGGCGTCGATCGCCGCGTCATATTGGCCTTGTCGCGCCAGCGCGTTGCCCAGGTTGTACAGCCCCTCGTCGGTTGGCACCGCTTCGAACGCCTTCTGCGCCGCTGCAAAATCGCCCTTGCGATACGCCTGCACGCCGGCATCCAGGCGCTGTTGTTGCAGCTGATCGGCACGCTGCCACAAGGTGCCATCGGCCGCACGCGCGGGCTGCGCAAACGGCAGCACACACACCATTGCCAGCACCGCCACCACCGCGCGGCGGCGAAACGCCAGCAAGGCCAGCAGCATCACCGGCAGCACCAGCCAATAGCCTTCGTCGAGCCAGGTCTTGCCGCCATCGGACTCGGCGGTTTCATCGGCCAACGGCTGTTGCGACGGATCGAGCACGCCCAGGGCGCGCAGGTCCGCATCGTCCGGCGCGATGCGTGCATACCGTCCACCGCCCTGCCCGGCCAGATCGCGCAGACTACCTTCGTCGAGCTTGGCCTGCGCAATCTCGCCGCTGGCCATGCGATACGCTGCGCCACGCTCGCTGCCCATGCCGAGCGCAGAAACGGTGAAGCCGCGCGAGCGCGCCGTACGCGCGGCACTTTCAGCGGAACGATCCGCGCCATCGCTGACCAGCAGAATTTCGCCCTGTTTGAAGCCCGCTTGCTGCAACAACTGAGCGGCCGCATCGATGCCCCGGTCCGCGCGCTTGCCATCGACCGGCATCACCGATGGCGACAGCGCATCCAGAAACAAGGCCACATTGGCGCTGTCTTCGGTCAACGGCGCAACCGTGAAGCTCTCGCCCGCATAGACCAGCAATGCAACCTCGCCACCGGCGCGTTTACGCAGCAGCGTCGCCAGCTTGGCGCGCGCCTGCAGCAGGCGCGATGGCGGCAGGTCGGTTGCGTTGGCGCTTGACGATAGATCCAGCACCACCACCAGCGGCATGCTGGTTTGATACACCGGGCGCTCGGTCTGGCGCCAACTCGGCCCACTCATCGCCACCACCGCCAGCGTATACGTCAATGCGGCCAGCACGAATCCCAACCACCCGCGCCGACCACCGGCAACCAGTAATGTCGACAGCAGATGCGCATCCACGCTTTGCCGCCAGACGTCGGTATCGCGGCGACGCCAGTGCCACAACGCCGCCGCCGGCACGATCGCCAGCAGCGCCAACAACAGCGTCGGACGCAGGAGATGCAACGCCTGCAGCGGCCCCGCCAGCTCGGTCAGCGCGTTCATCGCCACCTCCGCGGCAGCACATACGCCAGCAGCGCGATGACGATGGCCGCACCCAATGGCCAGTGGTAGCGCTCCACGCGCGGCTGCACCGAAGGCCCGAGCCCCTTGACTGGCTCCAGCCGATCCAGCTCGGCATAAATGCCGGCGAGTTCTTCGGTGTCGCGGGCGCGGAAGAAACGCCCCCCGGTCTGCTGAGCAATCTTGCGCAGCCCGTCTTCATCGATATCGTCGTTGCCGCCGGCCGGAATCGGCACGCCGAACAAGGAATAGCCGCCACCGCCACCGAACGCGATGGTGTGTATGCGCACGCCTTCGGCCTTGGCGAGTTCCGCGGCTTTCAACGGATCGAGCACGCCGGCGGTGTTGACGCCATCGGTGAGCAACACCACCACGCGCTGGCCCTGCTTCTGTTCGCGCAGGCGCTTGACCGACAATGCGATCGCATCGCCAATCGCGGTTTCGCGCCCGGCCAAGCCCACCACGCTATCGCGCAACTGATCGCGCACGGAAGTCAGATCGGCGGTCAACGGTGTCAGCGCATACGCACGTTGGCCGAACACCAGCAAGCCGACGCGGTCGCCGTCGCGCCGATCCAGAAAGTCCGACAGCACGGCCTTGGCGGCAGTGAGCCGGTCCACCACCTTGCCGCCGAGCACCATGTCCGGCTCGTTCATGCTCCCCGACAGATCCACCGCCAACATCATCTGGCGGGCCTCGCGCGGCGGCTGGATCACCTCGCCCAGCTGCTGCGGACGCGCCAGCGCAGCGCACAACAAAAACCATCCCAGCCATGCCAGCCAACGCGGCATCCGCAACGACGGTGTGGTTTTCGCCTGCGCTACCGCCTGCAACTGCTCCGCATACGGCACGCGTAGCGCGGCCGCATCGGCGCGACGTTGCGGCCAGAACCACATCAACAACGGCGAGGGCACCAACCACCAGGCCCACGGCCAGGCACAGTGCGCCAACGCATCCTGCCACTGCGACCACTGCAGCCAGTTCATCGCCTGCCCCGCATCAGTGCCACAAACCGCTGCCGCGCCAGCGCTTCGACCGCAGGCAGATCTCTTACCGCGGGCGCACGTTGGAAACCGCCTTCCAACATGGCCCGACCCGGGCCTTGCGAAAACACGCGGTCCTTGCTCTTGCGACCATCCAGAAACTGCAACCACGCATCGCCTTGCAAGCGATCGGCCTGCGGATCGACCCGGCGCGCTGCGCGCCGCAATAGCACCGACGCAGCCGCCAGACGCTGTGCGGGCGTGGTGGCGCGCTGTAATTGCGCATCGAAAGCAGCCAGCCAGCGGCGCTGTCGTTGACGATCGCGCCACCACCAGACCCAGGCACTGGCCACCACCAGCACGATGACCGCGATCACCAACCACCAGCCAGGCGCCAGCGGCCACCACGACGGCGACGGCGGCAGATGGACATCACGCAGCGGCAGCGATTGCGGCGCCATCGTCAGCGACTCCGCACGGCCGGGCTGCCGCGCAACCAGGCATCGCTGGCGTCGTCGGTGGACAGCCGATGCAGGCGCACGCCGCGTGCCTGCAGCAACGCGCTCAGCCGTTCCAGCGGTGCGACAAATTCGGCATGCCAGCGCGCGCGACCGGCTTGGCTGGAGAGATCAATGGCGATCTGCTCGCCACGCACATCGAAGGTCAGCGCACGCGCCGGTGGAGCCAGCTCCAGCGGATCCACCAGCACGATCACCACGACCTCGTGATGCAGAGCCAGCCCCGACCAGCGCGTGGCAGAAATCGCGTCGGCACTGCGTGCATCGGCCAGCACGGTCAGGCGCGCGCCAGGGCGTAACAGACGCGCAGCGTGGTCCAGCGCCACATCCAGCCCCGCATCGCCGGACGGCGGCTGCGCATACCAACGCGCCAACGCATCCAACACCGGCAACACGCCACGCTGCCCGGAACGCGGCGCGATCGGCGCCTCGCTGGCGGTGCCGCGCAATGCGGCGATCCGGTCGCCCTGCCGCTGCGCCAGCCATGCCGCCACCGCGCCGGCACGCGCAGCCTGCACCGATTTGTAACGCACGCGCGTACCGAAGAAGAGCGCAGGCGAAGTATCGGCCACGATCAGACTCAAGCGCTCGCGCTCGGCCTGAAACAACTTGGTGTGCGCCCGCCCGGTTCGTGCGGTCACGCGCCAATCGATATGCCGCGCGTCATCGCCAGCCACATACTCGCGCGACTCGGCGTACTCCATGCCACGCCCGCGCGTGGCGGCAGGCACCGGCCCCACCAACCCATGCCGCCCACGTCCCGGCTGACCGCGATGAACTGCAGTGCCGCGCAGTGCAATCAATTCCGCGAGCATTGGGCACAGCCCATCGCCAAGGACGGGCGCCGGAGCGGTTGCAGAAGGCGAGAACGGCATCGAAGACATCGGCGTCTGGCGAGAGGGCGGCATACCTCAGCGACGCTGCCCGATCAGGGCAGCGGAATCGTTTCGAGTAATGCGGCAACCAGGCGTTCGCCATCCCAGCCTTCGGCTGTGGCCTCGTAGCTGGGCAGCACGCGGTGCCGCAATACGTCCTGGGCAATCGCGCGGATATCGTCCGGCGTGACGTAGTCGCGCCCGGCCAGCCACGCACGCGCACGCGCGCAGCGCTCCAGCGCAATCGAACCACGCGGGCTGGCACCCCAGGCGATCCGCCGCGCCAGTGCGGGGTCGTAACGCTGCGCATCGCGCGAGGCCAGCACAATTTCGATCAGATAGCGTTCCAGCTGTGGTGCCAGATGCACGTCCAGCACCACGCGGCGCGCAGCGAAGACATCTTCCAACGGAATCTTGTCGGGCACGGTCTCGTGCTTTTCCAGCGTATCGCGGGCCGCCTCGCGTGCCAGGCGCAGGATCTCCGCCTCGGCATCGGCCTGCGGATAACCGATGCGCACATGCATCAGGAAGCGATCCAGCTGCGCTTCGGGCAGCGGGAACGTGCCCTCCTGCTCGATCGGGTTCTGGGTCGCCATCACCAGAAACAGCTGCGGCAATGCATAGGTGTGCCGGCCCACAGTGACCTGCCGTTCGCCCATCGCTTCCAGCAACGCGGACTGCACCTTGGCCGGCGCGCGGTTGATTTCATCGGCCAGCAGAATCGGGTGGAAGATCGGCCCGGGCATGAACTCGAACCGGCTGTCCTGCGGGCGCCAGATCTCAGTACCGGTCAGATCGGCCGGCAGCAGGTCCGGGGTGAACTGCACCCGCGCAAAGTCCGCTTCCAACCGCGAGGCCAGCGCACGAATCGCGGTGGTCTTGGCCAAACCAGGCGCCCCCTCAACCAGCAGGTGGCCGTCGGCCAGCAACGCGATCAGCAGCCGCTCGACCAGCGCTGACTGACCAACGATGCGCTGCGCCAGCGACTCGCGCAGCAAGGTGAATTGACGATGCAGCCGGTCCTCGGCGGGCGCGGCAACGGCTTCGGGGGGTAGCAGCGGCGGTGCGTTCATAGACTCAGTGTGACCGATTCGAACGCGATTGGTTCAATCACCTATAGCACTAGGTTCAGTGAAGGCCAAACATTTGCGGTATGTCACGAAGGCTGCGCCGGATCAAGGTTACCGCACCGGGGCTGATGCTGCGGCCCGGGAGAACGTATCGGCGTCTTTCTGCATTGATTGGCTTTATGCCCGCCCATCAACACGTTTTACAAAGCGTCAACCGAGTTCAGATGCAAAAGTAGACCTGATTAGCACGATCTTTCAGCACAGTCGCAGCCAGTGAGAGCCGACCGGTCGATGCTAGGACCGTCGCTCCACCGAGACCAGATCATGGCCATGAATCGTGTGCAGTTCCAAGCCGGGCTGTCGTTGCTGGCGTTCCTCAAGCGCTATGGCAACGCGCAGCAGTGCGAGCAGGCGTTGGAGATCTCGCGCTGGCCACAGGGCTTTGTTTGTCCGCGTTGCGCCGCTACCGCGCACAGTCGATTCCAGCGTCACGGCACCACGTACTGGCAGTGCACGGCCTGCTATCGCCAGACCAGCCTGCGCTCGGGCACGGTGATGGACAACAGCAAGCTGCCGCTACGCACCTGGCTGCTTGGAATGTCGACGTCATGCTGTCCAACCATCCATGATGAAGAGAGACGGACGTTTGGTATCGCGGGCGGCGCTGGAAGAAATGCGCCTGATGGCGTTGCAACGGATGGGCGAAGGCGAATCGCCGGCCAAAGTGGCCGCGTCGTTCGGATTGCATCGCGGCTGGGCGTACAAAGTGCTGGCGCGAGCACAGGAGGGCGGCGCTGGCGCATTGATGACGCGTAATGGCAGCGGTCGCCCGCGGACGTTGACGCCGGCGCAGGAGCGCCAGGTGTTCGGCTGGGTCAATGGCAAGAACCCTCGCCAGCATGGCTTCGCCTTCGGTCTGTGGACGCGGCAGGTCGTGCGTGAACTGATCGAGAAGAAATGTGCCGCACGGTTGAGTCTGGCCAGCGTCGGGACGTTGCTGGCGCGGCTGGGGCTGAGGCCACAGAAGCCGCTGCAACATGCCTATCAGCGCGATCCGCTGGCGGTAGCGCAGACGTACCCGGCGATCGTGACGCACGCCAAGCGGGAAAAGGCCGAGATTGACTTCTGGGACGCGTCTGGCTTCCGTGCCGATGCGGTGCAAGGACGGACGTGGGCCGTCAAGGGCGTCACGCCGGTTGTCGCGGTGCCGGGGCAGCGCCAGAGCATCAGTGCGGCCTCGGCGGTGAACAGCAAGGGCGGGTTCTGGTTCGCCGTGTACAGCGGCGGCTTGAACGGTGAATTGTTCGTGGACCTGCTCAAGCGAATGATGAAAGGCCGTCGCCGTCCAATCCATCTGGTGCTCGATGGTTTGCCTGCTCACAAGACCCGTGGCGTGCGCGATGACGTGGACAGCCTGAAGGGCAGGTTGACGCTGCATTTCCTGCCGGGTGACGCGCCGGACTTGAATCCCGACGAGTTGGTGTGGAGCTACACCAAGCGCATGAGCGTGGAGCGCAGCCCGCTGCGCAGTGGCGAGAAGCTGGCCGATCGGGTGCATGATCAGTTGTCCGACATTGCAGCTCGACCAGAATTGGTGCGCTCGTTCTTTAGGCATCAAGTGTCGCCTATATTTCTGACTTATGCGTAAGTGCATACACACTACTGACCAACGTCCAAGGAAATTCGACACAGCCCCTCAAAGATAGAGTGCCATGCGCGCCTCAGCACTCCTCATGCGCCACAATGGAAAAGAGGCCGCCTTCGCGACCTCTTTTCTTTAAACCAGTCAAGATTTAGCGGGTTGCGCTAGCCACACGGAGCACCTTGGGCGTGACAAATACAAGGAGCTCAGCCTTTTCCTTGCTACGACCACGCTTTTTGAACAAGTTGCCCAGGAACGGGATGTCGCCCAGGAACGGCACCTTGGAGACGCTCTCGCGATCGGTGAATTCGTAGACACCACCGATCACCACGGTTTCACCATCTCCGACCAGCACGGCGGTATTGATCTCCCGACGATTGATCTCCGGCACCGTTCCATACAATGGCAAATCGATGAGCCGTGCAACCTCGTCCTTCTTGACATTCATGTTAAGAAAGACCCGATTGTCATTGGTGATGGTTGGCGTCACCTTGAGTTCAAGCAGCACTTCCTTGAACTGCACGTTGGCCTGCGAACCGCCGCCCGCACCACTGCCGCTGATGGTCACATAGCCGATCTCCCGGCCCTGCTTGATCACGCCCTCGCGCTGATTCGCGGTAACGATGCGCGGGTTCGATACGACTTCGCCACGTCCCTCTTGCTGCATCGCCGACAACTCGATATCCAGATTGAAATTGGAACCCAGCAAGGTGTAGGCGAGGCCGCCAGGCGTGTTGGTGGTGAATCCACCGCCTGCACCGAGATTGACATTCAGTCCGGACGGGAACAGATGCGCAGGCAGCGTGGTGCTGGTGCCTCCATTGGCGATCTCGCTGGCCCGCTTCGCCGAAGTGTTCAGATAGTTGGTGTTGCTATCGAGCGAACCACTGAGAATGCCGCGACCTGTCGCGCCGATAATGCCAAAGCGGGCGCCCAGATCGCGCGCAAAGGTATCAGTCGCAATGACGATCCGGCTCTCAATCAGCACCTGATCCACCGGGCGATCGATATGCGAAATCAGTTCACGCATCTGCGCGACCTTTTTCGGAATATCGCTGATCATCAAGGTATTTGTGCGTTCATCGGCAACCAAACGGCCGCGCGGCGACAGGAAGCCATTGTCCTGCTGCCCGGCACCACCTTGTCCGCCCTGGCCACCGCCACTACCACCACCACCGCCAATTCCCTTAGCCTCGGTCAGCGCCTTAAAGATCACCGCCGCATTGTGGTAATTGATCTGCACGTAATCGGTGATCAAATCCTCGCGATTCTCGATCGCGATGCGGGCGTCTTCCTTGTCCTGCTCGAACTTGGCCAACTCCGGCTGCGGGGCGACCCACACCACGCCACCGTCGCGGCGCTTGTCCAGGCCCTTGGCACGCAGGACGATGTCCAGCGCCTGGTCCCACGGCACGTTCATCAGGCGCAATGTGACATTGCCCTGCACGGTGTCGGAGGCAACGATGTTGAGATTGGACTCCTCGGCGATCAGCTGCAGCACGGTGCGTACCGGCACGTCCTGGAAGTTGAACGTCACCGGGCGACCGCTGTAGCCGCGCGCGGCGATCTGCGCGGCAGCCTGGGTGACTGCGGCCGGGCTCACACCGCCAACCGCCGGCTGGCCCTTGCGTGGGGTGATTTCGACCACGTATTCGTTTCCGGTCTGGTAGGCCAGCGAATCGAAGGCGCCCTTGGTCGACAGCACCAACTGCGAACCGGAGCCCGACGGCTTCACTTCCACACGCTGCACCGGCGTTGCGAAGTCGGTGACGTTGAGCGGGCGTTGCAGCTCGGCCGGCAACCTGGCGTTGCTGATGTCCACCAGCACGTTGTCGCCCTGTGTCCGCAGGTCCGGGCTGGCCCCCTGGCCGTTGAACTGCAGGATCAGACGGCCAGTGCCGTCTTCGCCGCGTTTGAAATCGATTTTGGACACCGCCAGGCTCGCCGGAGCGACCTTGGCCGGATCCTGCGCGGGCTGAGTCAGCGCCGCTGCGGCGAATGCGCTGCCGCTCGCCAGTGCCAGCGCGAACCCCAACGCGCAGGCCTGGAAGATCGCGTGGCGTCGTACCGGACGCAGCCGCTGGGCATTGGAAAACGTCATCGTGCTATCCCCTATCACTTTATTGATCACCCAATGCGAGTGCGGCCGGCCGTTCAAGCCATCCACCCGCACCGTCCGGCACAAGTTCAATCAGCTCGATGCGGTCTTCGTAGACCCCGGTCACCCGGCCATCGCTCTGTCCCAGATACACACCCGGCCGCACCCGGTAGGTCACCTTGTCAGGCGCCATCACCAGAGCGATCAGGCCCGAACCGCCGCCAATGGTCCCCACCATGTCGAGGGCGTCGAGCGGAAAGGCTTCCAACGGTTCCTTGCGCCGGTTCGGATCCGGACGCGTGCCGTTGCCACCTTCCGCGCTGACCCAGGCATCGCTGAACGGGTCGCGCATCGCCTGCGCGGCATATTCGAACGTCTCGAATTGCTGCATCACAGGCAATGGTTCCAGCGGCGGCGCAGGACGCGCGCGCACCTCGGCAACCCAGGCTTCCAGATTCGGCGCGTCGCCCGGTGTGCTGGTCACACCGCGCGTGCACGCCGGCAGTACTGCCATTAGCGCCACGCAGGATAGGATCTTGAGCAGTTTCATGGTCATTGGCCGCCCTTCTTCGCAGCGTTGGCTGCAGCCTTTTCCTGCTCGGCCATTTCCTCATCGTCAAGATAACGATAGGTCTTGACCGTGCCGGACAGTTCCAGCGCGCCGCGCGCGCCGATACCGGCCTTGGGATCCTTGGGCTTGAGGTTGATGTCGTGCATGGTCAGGATCACCACGCGCGGCAGCGAGGCCACACCGCTGACGAAGGCACCGAACTGGTGGTAGCTGCCCACCATGCGCAGAGCGATCGGCTTCTCGGCGTAGAACTCCTTCGGCGATTCAGGACCAGGCTGGAACAGCTCATTGGACAGGCCGCTGGACAACGCTGTCTGCGAAACATCGATGATCAGATCCGGCATTTCGGTCTTGCTGGGAAGCTGACGCAGCATCTGCTGCAGCACCTGCTCCATCTGCGCGAGCTGCTGCTTGAGCGGCTCCAGATTCACCGCGCGGCCCTGCTGGGTCTCGAACTCGGTGCGCAGTTGGGATTCGGTGCCTTCCAGGCCTTCGAGTTCATCGCGTTTGCTGCTGATCAACAGAAACCAGGCCAGCACCATGATGAACAGGCCGACCACTACGCAGAACACGATACGTGCCTGCTTCGGCCAGCCGCCAATGTTGTTGAAATCCAGATCGCTGAGCTTGAATGATTTCTGACTCATGATGACGCCCCCTGCTGCGGCCGATTGGCTGGCGCCGGTGCTGCCTGCGTCGGTGCAGGAGCAGCGGCCGGCGGCGGTGCGGGCGCAGGTGCCGCTGCCGGAGCAGCAGGCATCGCGCCGGCAGGCGCTGCACCCGGTGCTGCGGTGCCCGGCGCGGTGCCGTTTTTGTCAGCCTCGTTCGGATTGGCCAGCTTGACCTTGAGCGTGAACACGTACGGCAGCGTCTTGGTGTCCATCGACGACGCGCCAGGTTGCCCAGCCTTGTCCTGGATCTTAGCCTCGATGATCGACAGGTCTGGATTAGTCATCCAGCCCGAGCTTTCCAGCTTGCGCATGTACGCGCTGACCCGCGCATTCGATTGCGAGCGACCTTCCAGCGTGAGAATGTCGCCATCCTGCTTGATGTTGGTCAGCGCCACGCCATCGGGGATGGTGCGCACCAGCGAATCGAACAGGTGCACCATCTGCGAGCGGTTGGCCTGCAATTCCTCGATCACCTTCTTGCGGGCAAGCAGGCGGTCTTTCTTCTTGTCGAGCTCCTTGATCTCTTCGTTCTGCGCCTTGACCTTGTCGATCTCGGTGGTCAAAAACGCGTTGCGCTCGGTCTGGCCGCTGATCTGCGCGTCGTAATAGAACCAGATCAGCGCCGACAACAGCAGCCCGCCCAATGCGGCGAAGCCCAGCATCGAATAGAACTCGCGCTCGCGTGCCTTTCGGCGCTCCGCGCGCCAGGGCAATAGATTGATTCTTGCCATCAGTCGAAGCTCCTCAGGGCCAGGCCGGTGGCGATCATCAATGCAGGCGCATCCAGCGCCAGCACATGGGCCTGGACCTTCGGACCCAGCGTCATCTGGGCAAGCGGGTTGGCGACCACGGTGGTGACGCCCAGTTGCTCTTCCACCATCTCCGGCAGGCGCGCCAGCGCGGCGCAACCGCCGGCCAGCACGATGCAGTCGACGCGATTGAACTCGCTGCCTGCATAGAAGAACTGCAGCAACCGGCTGATCTGCTGCACCGTGGCTTCCTTGAACGGCTCCAGCACCTCGACCTCGTAGCTTTCCGGCAGACCGCCCTGACGCTTGGCCAGGCCAGCTTCTTCGTAGGTGAGTCCGTAACGGCGCATCACTTCATCGGTGAGCTGCTTGCCGCCGAACATCTGTTCGCGGCTATACAGACTGCGACCGGAACGCAGCACGCTCAGCGTGGTCATGGTGGCGCCGATATCCACCAGCGCCACGACTGCGTCAGCGGCCACCGGCAATTCGCTGGCGACCAGGGCGAAGGCGTTTTCGACCGCGAAGGCCTCCACGTCCATCACTTTGGCAGTCAGACCACCGAGTTCCAGCGCCGACTGGCGCAGTTCCACATTCTCCGAACGCGATGCGGCCAGCAGCACCTGGACCATATCCGGGCTGTTGGGCATTGGGCCCAGCACCTCGAAATCGAGATTCACTTCCTCGATCGGGTAGGGAATGTAATTGGTGGCTTCCAGTTCGACCTGAGCCTCCATGTCGCTATCGTCCAGATCGGCCGGCATCGGGATCAACTTGGTGATCACCGCCGACCCAGCCACGGCAGCGGCCGCGTTCTTGGCCTTGCTGCCGGAACGGTTGATGGCGCGGCGAATGGCTTCGCCCACCGCCTCCACTTCGACGATGTTCTTTTCCACCACCGCGTTCGGCGGCAATGGTTCCACGACGTAATGTTCCACGCGAAAACGGTTCCCGCTGCGCGATAGCTGCAAGAGCTTCACAGCAGTAGAACTAATGTCGACACCAATCAGTGGCGACTGACTCTTGGGTAAAAGCCCCACGGTAACTCCCCTGCCGACGGGCACTTGGACGCATGTCTGCGCCTTCGTATTAACAATCAAATTTTAACAGTTGACAAGCCCTTCACGCGCTAGGCAATGACCCGACCACGTGACCCCAGTTCCTGTCTTCTGCGATCCCCAGAGTTCGGCCCCAGCCAAACTCGGCGTCATCTATACTCCGTGATCAAGAAATCTGCAATCGGAATCTCTCTTACATGCCCCGTATTCGCCGTTGGCTGGGCTGGATCCTGGCCACGATCGTCGTGCTCGCACTGCTTGGCGCTATTGCTGCCGGCGGCCTGTATTACGCTATTTCCTCGAAGTTGCCGGACGTGCAGTCGCTCAAGCAGGTAGAGCTGCAAGAGCCCATGTATGTCTATTCCAGCGACGGCCGCCTGATGGCCGTCTATGGCGAGACCCGGCGCTACCCCATCCAGATGAAGGACGTGCCGCTGCGCTTGAAGCAGGCCTTCCTAGCCACCGAGGACGCCCGCTTCTACGAGCACGGCGGCGTGGACTACAAGGGCATTGCCCGCGCGGTGTGGCTGCTGACCACCACCGATGCCAAGCGCGTGCCGGGTGGGTCGACCATCACCCAGCAGGTGGCGCGGCAGTTCTTCCTGAGTTCCGAATACAGCTACACCCGCAAATTGGCGGAGATCCTGCTGGCGCGCAAGATCGAGAGTGAGCTGAGCAAGGACGAGATTTTCGAGCTGTATCTCAACAAGAGTTTCTTCGGGAACCGCGCCTACGGCGTCGGTGCCGCGGCCGAGTACTACTACGGCAAGAAGATGAGCGAATTGAGCGTGGACGAGATGGCCTCGCTGGCCGGCATCCCCAAGTTCCCATCCAGCGGCAACCCGATCAGCAACCCTGAGCGTGCGCAGGAACGTCGCGACTATTACGTCCTGCAGCGGATGGCAGACCTGGGCTTTATCAGTCAGGCCGAAGCCGATGCTGCCAAGGCGGTGCCGATGCATGCAAAGCCGCACGAGCCGCCCGTGGAGGTGTACGCCCCTTACGTGGCCGAGTTGGTGCGCCAGGAAATGATCGCCAAGTACGGTGGCGATGTGCTCAACAAGGGCTACCACGTCACCACGACCATCGATGCGACCTTGCAGACCGGCGCGGATGTGGCGATCGCCGACGGCTTGCGCGTTTACGATCATCGCCATGGCTGGCACGGCGTGGAGCAGCACTTCGACGTGGCCGCCGATGCGGACGCGCCGGCACTGGCCAAGCATCTGGCGGGTGCGTTCACCCAGGGCGGCCTGCGTGCGGTGATCGTGGCGCGCACCAATGCCGATGGCGGGGTCACGGTCGTGCAGAGCGACAAGACCGAACTGACCCTGCCGGCCAGCGCCAGCCGCTGGACCGGCAAGACCCCGGCCAAGCTGCTGACCCGCGGCGACCTTACCCGCATCCGCACCGGCGAAAAGGAAGGCGAGTGGATCATCGACCAGCTGCCGCGCGGGCAGGCGGCCTTGGTCTCGCTGGACGCCAACAACGGCGCGCTGCGCGCGCTGGTCGGCGGCTTCAGTTTTGCAGGCAACAAGTTCAATCGTGCTACCCAGGCGCGCCGCCAGCCAGGGTCGAGCTTCAAGCCGTTCGTGTATGCAGCCGCCTTCGAAAAGGGCTTCAATCCGGCCTCGATCGTGCTGGATGCACCAGTGGTGTTCCGCGACCGGCGCGGCAAGACCTGGTCGCCGCAGAACGACGGCGGTGGCTTCCGTGGCCCGATGCGCCTGCGCGAGGCGCTGGTGCAATCGCGCAATTTGGTATCGGTGCGCCTACTGGACGCCATCGGAGTCGATTTTGCGCGCAAATACATCAGCCAGTTCGGTTTTCAAGAGGCCGAGTTGCCGCCGAATCTGTCGATGTCGCTGGGTACCGCCTCGCTGACGCCGCTGTCGGTGGCCCGCGGCTACGCGGTGTTCGCCAATGGCGGCTCGCGCGTGGACACCTGGATTGTGGATGAGGTCAAGGACCGTGACGGCAACATCGTCTTCAAGGAAGTGCCCGCCGTGGCCTGCCGCACCTGCGCCCTGCAAGGTGGCAATGCGGCGCCTGTGAGCCAGGTCGTGGACGGCTTCAACTTTGGTGCACAGGCGCCGGAGACGCCGCCTGCCGCAGCAGCCACTCCCACCACCCCAACGCCAGCAGAAGCTGCCCCGGCCGCAATTGCCGAAACCAAGATCGCGCCTCGCGCAATCGACGAGCGCACCGCCTACCAGCTGGTGTCGATGATGCGCGACGTAGTCCAGCGCGGTACCGGTACCGCGGCCAAGGTACTCGACCGCGAGGACGTGGGCGGCAAGACCGGCTCCACCAACGATCACCGCGATGCCTGGTTCTCCGGCTTTGGCGGCCCTTACGTCACCACCGTATGGGTGGGCCGCGACGACTTCCGCTCGCTCGGCTATCGCGAGTACGGCGGCAAAGCGGCGCTGCCGATCTGGATCGACTACATGCGGGTGGCCCTCAAGGACAAGCCGATTGCGGCCAATGATCCGCCCGACGGCATGACCCAGGCCACCATCAATGGCGCGGTCGAATGGGTGAAGAACGAGGATCTGGACCGCCTGCAGGACTACGACTACGGCCTGCAGGAACAGCAGGACGAGAAGGCGTTCGATATTTTCTGAGGCGCCGGGATTGGGGAATCGGAACGGCGCGGCTGTTCGGTTCCCCAATTTTTTGGCCGCCGATTGAATGAGCGCCGGCCATTGCCAGCCTGGTGGATCGCTGGCGGCATCGTTGCCGGTTCGGCACAGCGCCCACCTGACCCGCCACTGATATTGCACGCACATTGCGCCTTGCCCATGCATATCCGTACATGAACCATCACCCGATCACCGCCGCGTGATCGTTCCCTTGCAATGACATGACGCGTTCGCCATGTCTTCATGCAGCTGTTGTAGAGTCGAGATCAGGTTCATTAGGGGAGCCCGGTCATGCATCACGCACGCGCGCACGCCGATACACGAACCCGGGAACGTCGCCATCGTTTGGCGCACGAAGCCGCACGCCTGATGGCCGAAGGCGGCATCCGCGATTTCCATCAAGCCAAGCTCAAGGCCGCCAGCCGACTCGGCATTCACGACGACGCGTCACTGCCACGCAATCGCGAGATCGAAGATGCGCTGCGCGAATACCAGCGTCTGTTCGCTGGCCCTGCGCATGGCGTGCGCCTGCGCCAACGCCGCGAAGCCGCACTGCGGGCGCTGGAGTTTCTCAGTCCGTTCCAGCCGCGACTGACCGGCCCGGTGCTGGACGGTACCGCCGACGCCAACGCACCGGTGCAGTTGCAGCTGCACAGCGACGATGCCGATGCCGTGCAGCGGTTTCTGGAAGAGCACCGCATTCCGGCCGAGTCGCGCACACGCCGGCTGCGCCTGGATCGCGAGCGCAATGGCGAGTTTCCGGTCTGGCTGTTCAGCGCCGAAGACCTCACCTTCGATCTCACGGTGCTGCCCTATGATGCGCTGCGGCAGGCACCGCTGTCGCAGCTGGATGAAAAGCCAATGCCGCGTGCATCGGCCGCCCAAGTGCGACAGTTGCTGACTGAAGGCGAAGTCTCCGACGGCTCGCCACTGCTGGGCTGAGTGGCGATCTGTGCGGACTCGAGCAGGCGCGGACGATCCAGAGATTCCTAGCCGGCATGCAATGCCGCTACGGAGTTGTTCGTTCGATTTGGGCGCAGGCGCGACGGGACCATGCCCTCGCGCTGAGCGGCAGCGCCGGCATCCGTGGCCGCATCGCGCTTGGGGCGCCTAGCGAGCACTCGTCAGGTGAGCGGGGGCAGCGCACAGGAACCGCAGTGTCCAAGTGGTACCTGCCGACTCCATGCCCCCCCCTGGCGGCGGCGCACTCGTTTTGTAGGCCGCGCTTGGCTTAAAGATCGCCCGCATATTCCGACATCGCACATGCAAACGCCCCGCAATGCGGAGCGTTCGTTCAAGCATCTGCCAGCTGGCGCTTAGCGCTGTTCGGCGTCTTTGTAATTGCGCTTGTCGTAGCCGGTGTAGATCTGGCGCGGACGGCCGATCTTCATTTCCGGGTCGACCTGCTGCTCCAGCCAATGCGACACCCAGCCGGCGGTGCGGGCGATGGCGAACATCACGGTGAACATTTCCACCGGGATATTGAGCGCCTTGTAGATAATGCCCGAGTAGAAGTCGACGTTCGGGTACAGCTTGCGCTGCACGAAGTAGTCATCCTTCAGCGCAGCCTCTTCCAGCTTCAGCGCCACTTCCAGCAGCGGGTCGTTGACGCCCAGTTCGCCCAGCACCTTGTGGGTCATCTCGCGGATGATCTTGGCGCGCGGGTCGAAGTTCTTGTAGACACGGTGACCGAAGCCCATCAGGCGGAAGCTCGAGTTCTTGTCCTTGGCCTTGGCCACGGCGGACTCGACGTTGTCGGCGGTGCCGATCTCTTCCAGCATCTTCAGCACGGCTTCGTTGGCGCCGCCATGTGCCGGGCCCCACAGCGCGGTGATACCGGCAGCGACCGACGCATACGGGTTGACACCGGTCGAACCGACCAGACGCACGGTCGAGGTCGAGGCGTTCTGCTCGTGGTCGGCGTGCAGGATGAACAGAAGATCCAGCGCCTTGGCCACGACCGGGTTGGTCGCCAACGGCTCGCTCGGCACTTCGAACATCATGTGCAGGAAGCGATCGACGTAGTTCAGGTTGTTGCGCGGGTAGCGAATCGGCCAGCCGATCGAATAGCGGTACGCGGCAGCAGCCAGGGTCGGCACCTTGGCGATCAGACGGATGGCGGCCTGACGGCGCTGCTCCGGATCGTTGAGGTCCAGGGTGTCGTGGTAGAACGCCGACAGCGAGGCGACCGAGCCGGCCAGCATGGCCATCGGGTGCGCGTCATGACGGAAACCACCGAGGAAGTTCTTCAGCGACTCGTGCATCATCGTGTGATGCGTCACTTCGTGATCGAACTTCTTGAATTCGTCCGCCGTCGGCAGTTCGCCGTTCATCAGCAGGTACGACACTTCCAGGAAGGTGGACTTTTCGGCCAGCTGCTCGATCGGGTAGCCGCGATACAGCAACACGCCATTGTCGCCATCGATGTAGGTGATGGCCGACTTGCAGCTGGCGGTGGCGGTAAAGCCCGAGTCGTAGGTGAACAGACCGGTTTCTTTGGTCAGCTTTGAGATATCGACGCAATCATTGCCAAGCGTGGGCTTGAGAACCGGCAGAACGACCGACGTGTCGCCGGCGTTGAGCGTGACCTGATCAAGATCGGACACTGTGTACGCTCCTTCAGTGGAAGGCGCCTGATCCCACATGGGCAGGCACGTGATGGAAGTCCAAGGCGTCGCCTCGGATCACGTTATTATCGCACAGCAACATTTTGGCCGTCGCTTGGACAGAAGTCGACGTCAAAACGACGCGTCCGACGCCCAAAAAAAAACAACGGCCGCGCAATGCGCGGCCGTTGCCGGTACAGCCCGTCCTGCAAGTTCAGCGCGCGTAGCGCTTCTGGAACTTGTCGATACGGCCGCCGGTGTCGATCACCTTGTGCTTGCCGGTATAGAACGGGTGCGAGGACGAGGAAATTTCCACCTTGATCAGCGGATACTCCTGGCCGTCCTCCCACTTCACGGTCTCTTTCGAGGTCATGGTGGAGCGGGTCAGAATCTTGAAATCGGACGTCACGTCGTGAAAGACGACGTCTTTGTAGTTGGGATGCACGTTATCTTTCATGGACTTGGCGCCGGGCTGCCTGGATAAGCCGGGCATTATAGCTTCGCCAGGACAGCCAGCGCAAGGTCACCTCAGTTCGCCGCCAAGGCCGCTCCAACCAGGCCGTAGAACTGTTGGATGTCATAGGCCAACAGCAGGTTGGCGTTGTCGGACGCCCCGCCCTGCCGGTTCCAGTCCACCAGGGTCATACCGCGGGTATGCGTGCCGGATAGTTCGATGTGTACCGGGCGCTGTTCCAGCCGCTGCGCGCCTTCCGGGTGCAGGGCAAAGGCCATCGCCAACGCGTCGGCGGCACACCAGTACGCGCCGCGGCTGTCCTTGGACCGCAAGCGGGTCTTGCGCGAGATCTCTTCGTAGAACCGGGCGCGAGCAGAATCGGCCACCAGCCACTGCTCCACGTCCCGGTGCAGCAGGCCGTGCGCGATGGTGGCTTCCCAGTCGGCGACGTCGAACTGCGGGAAGCCGCGGAACACGATATGCGCCGCTTCCGGGTCGAAACCGATATTGAACTCGGCGGCGGCGGTGATGTTGCCGTGCCCGGTCAGCGCCCCGCCCATCACCACCAAGCGCGCCACGCGCGTTGGCAGGGTCGGGTCCAGGATCAGTGCCAGGGCAAGATTGGTCAGCGGGCCAAGCGCAACCAACAGCAATTTGCCGGCATGTTGGTGCGACAGCCGCAGGATGGCGAGTGCGGCGTGTTCGGCTTCGGCAGTGCGCTTGGCCGGTGGCAGACCGACATCGCCGAAGCCGTCGAGACCGTGCACGTGGGCCGCGTCCACCGACGGGTGCAGCAACGGCTGCGAGCAGCCGGCGTAGACCGGCACGTCGGCGCGACCGGCGATCTCGCAGACCTTCAAGGCGTTGCGCACGGTGTGCTCCAGGCCAACGTTACCGGCAGCGATGGTCAGGCCGACCACCTCATGGCGGGCGTCGTTGAAAGCCATCAGCAGCGCCAGCGCGTCGTCTACGCCCGGGTCGGTGTCGATCAGCAGCGGTATCTTGTCAGTCATTGGATTCGGGATTGGGCATTCGGGGTTCGTTGCCGCATCTTCGCAAGGATCGGCCGATCACGCGAACGTCCAGGACGCGCAGGACGCAGCGGCCTTTGGTTTTACGATTCCCGATTCCCGGCAGCTCAAGCGGCCGCATACCGCACCGCGCCACCGATCCAGCGCGCGACCACGCGGTCGGCGATCTCCGGTACTTCCTCCAGCAGTCGTTCGGCCAGCACCTGCACGCGTGGCAGCAGGCCGGCATCGCGGGCCAGATCGGCGATGCGGAAACTGGCCAGACCGGTTTGCCGGGTGCCTAGCAATTCGCCTGGACCGCGCAATTCCAGATCCTTTTCCGCGATCACGAAACCGTCGTTGGTCTGGCGCATGGTCTCCAGGCGCTGACGCGCCATCATCGACAACGGCGCTTGATACAACAGCACGCAGCTGGAAGCGGCCGCACCGCGCCCGACCCGGCCACGCAACTGGTGCAACTGCGCCAGGCCCAGCCGCTCGGCATTTTCGATGATCATCAGCGACGCATTGGGGACGTCCACGCCGACTTCGATCACGGTGGTGGCAACCAGCAGATCGCTGCGACCCTGCTTGAAATCCAGCATGGCCTGCTGTTTTTCGGCCGGTTTCATACGACCGTGCACTAGCGCCACACGCACGCCCGGCAATTGAGCAGACAACGCTTCGAAGGTGACTTCCGCGGCTTGCGCCTCGATGCGTGGCGGCCCGCCATGTTGGCCTCGCGCCCCTTTTTCGGGCTCTTCGCTTTCTTCGATCAGCGTGCATACCCAATACGCCTGACGCCCCTCGGCGCAGGCGGCGCGGATCCGTTCGACCAACTCAGGGCGGCGCTCCGCACTCAACACGATCGTCTGCACTGGCGTGCGACCAGGCGGCAGTTCGTCGATGGCCGAGACATCCAGATCTGCATAGGTCGACATCGCCAAGGTACGCGGGATGGGCGTAGCCGTCATCACCAGCTGGTGTGGCACACTGCCCGCCGCCGCGCCCTTGTCGCGCAGCGCAAGCCGCTGATGCACGCCGAAGCGGTGTTGCTCATCAATGATGGCCAACGCCAGATCGTGGAAGACCACCGCCTCCTGCATCAACGCATGCGTACCGACCACCACCTGTGCCTGGCCTGAGGCGACGTCGGCCATCGCCGCAGCACGCGCCTTGCCGGTGACCTTGCCGGCCAGCCAGACGATGCGGATGCCCAAGGGCTCCAGCCAATCCCGCAGATTATTGAGGTGCTGCTCGGCAAGCAATTCGGTGGGCGCGGCGAGTGCGACCTGCTTGCCCTGCTCAACCGCGAGCATCGCCGCCAATGCGGCGACCACGGTCTTGCCGCTACCGACATCGCCCTGCACCAGCCGCAGCATCGGCCAGGATTGCGCAAGGTCGCGAGCGATCTGCTCGAACACCCGCTGCTGCGCGCCGGTGAGCTGAAACGGCAAGGCCCTGCGCAATTGCTGCACCAACGTGCCGTTGCCTGGCAGGCTGGGCGCGTGGAAACGCTGCAGCGCGATGCGTTGGCGGCGCAGGCTGAGTTGATGCGCCAACAGCTCTTCAATGGCCAGGCGCTGCTGGGCCGGATGGCCTCCGGCGAGCAATTGCTGCGGATCAGTGCCGACTGGCGGACGATGCATGGTCAGCAATGCCGCGCGTAACGATGGCAGTTGCTCGTCCTGCAGCCAGTGCGGCGGCAGCAATTCCAGCGCTGCTTCGGGTGGTAGACGCTCCAGCGCCTGGCCGATGAGCTTGCGCAACGTGGCCGGGCCGACGCCTTCAAGCACCGGATAGACCGGATCCAGACTATCGCCCAGACCGGCATCTTCATCCGGCGCGAGCACGCGATAACTGGGGTGCACGATCTCCCAGCCGTTCTGGCCGGGCTTAGGCGTGCCGAACACGCGCACACGCGTGCCGACGGCGAACTGCGCCACCTGCGCAGCACGAAAATGGAAGAAGCGCAGCACCAGCGTGCCGTGCGATGCGTCCGACACTGCCACGCGCAGGACCGGCCGAAAGCGAAAGCCACGCTCTACCGCATCCACGCGTCCTTCAATCTGCGCCGGCACGCCACTTTGCAGCTGCGCGATGGTGGTCAGCCGCGTGCGGTCTTCGTAACGCAGCGGCAGATGTAGCCACAGGTCCTGCACGCTCAGGATGCCGCGCGCAGCGAATTTGTCGGCCACTTTCGGGCCAACACCAGGCAGGCTGGACAGCGGAGCCTGGCCGGCAACGGCCAGGCTCGGTGTGACGACGCGCGCGCGCGGCATGGCGGATCAGTCGCGCAGGATCACTCGAGCACCATCACCGCGTCGACTTCGAAACCGGCGCCCTTGGGCAGGCCAGACACTTCGATGGTGGAGCGTGCGGGGAACGGGGCCTGGAAATACTCCTGCATCACCGCGTTGACGGCAGCGAACTGACCCAAGTCGGTGAGATACAGGCCCAACCGCACGATCTTGTCGAGCGAGCCACCGGCCGCTTCGGCCACGGCCTTGAGGTTGTCGAACGCACGCCGCGCCTGCGCGCCGATGTCGCCTGGCACGATTTCGCCAGTGACCGGATCCAGCGGGATCTGCCCTGAGAAATACACCGTGTTGCCGGCACGCACGGCCTGCGAATATGGGCCGATGGCAGCAGGCGCCTGGTCGGTATGGATGATCTGGGGCATGGAGACTCCACTGCAAAGGGTTGCAGCAGTTTAGGCCTTTGTGCGGATTTGCTCGACTGTTGCGCGAGCGTGCCAGGCGCTACTGCCGCCCCACGCTCTGCACCACGTGCAGACGCCGCAGCCTGCGCATCACTTCGGCCAGATGGCGGCGGTCGCGCACCTGGATGTTGAAACGCAGCACCGCGGCATTGAAGTCGCGGTCCAGATAGTCCACGCGCTCGATGTTGGACTGGCTCTGCGCGATCGCTGCGGCCAACTGCGCCAGCACGCCGGTGCGATTTTCCACTTCGACCACCAGCGCGGTGTCGTAGTCGCCGGTCACGCTGGAATCCCAGTCGATCGGCACCCAGCGCTCGGGCGATTTGCGCAGCTCGGCCAGGTTCGGGCAATCCAGGCGGTGCACCACGATTCCCTTGCCGGCGGTGTGATACCCCATGATTTCGTCGCCGGGAATTGGCTGACAACAGTTGGCGAAGCTGATCACGCCGCGTTCGCTGCCGTCGATCAGAATCTTTTCGTGCGAATGCTTGGAATGGCCGCCGCCACGCATCTCCGCATAGGCCATCAACGCCTGCGCGGCCTGATTCGGCATCAAGTTGCCGAGCGCCACATCGGCCAGCAACGCTTCCAGACGCGGATAGCGGTGCTCGTTGAGAAAGGCGTCCAGGCGACCTTTGGGCAGCCGCTCCAGCGAGGAGTCCATCGCTTCCAGCGCGCGGTCCAGCATGCGGTGACCCAGCTGCACGGCGTCTTCGTGTTCGAGCTGCTTGAGCTGGTAACGGATCGCCGTGCGCGCCTTGCTGCTGACCACGAACTCCAGCCACTGGGGCTTGGGCGTGGCCGAACGCGCCGTGATGATCTCCACCGCCTGGCCGCTGACCAGCTTGGTGCGCAACGGCACCAGCTTTTTATCCACGCGCGAGGCCACAGCGCGGTTGCCCACATCGGTATGCACCGCGTAAGCGAAATCCAGCGCGGTGGAATTGCGCGGCAATGCCAGGATCTTGCCCTTGGGCGTGAACAGATAGACCTCGTCCGGGAACAGGTCGACCTTGACGTTGTCGAGAAATTCCAGCGACGAACCAGCGGCGCGCTGCGAATCGATCAGCTCCACGATCCAGTCGTGCGCGCGACTCTGCGCGCTATTGGGCGAGGCCGAGCCGACCTTGTAGGTCCAGTGCGCAGCCACGCCACGCTCAGCGATCAGATCCATCTCTTCGGTGCGGATCTGCACTTCGATCGGCGAGCCGTACGGTCCGAACAACACGGTGTGCAACGACTGATAGCCGTTGGCCTTGGGGATCGCGATGAAATCGCGGAAACGCCCGTCCAGCGGCTTGAAGCTGGCATGCACCGCACCAAGCGCGTGATAGCAATCGGCCACCGTGCGCACCACCAGGCGAAAGCCGAACACGTCCATTACCTGGTCGAAGGATTTGTTCTCTTCGTGCATCTTGGAATAGATGCTCCAGGGCGTCTTGATGCGGCTGACCAGCCGATGCTCCAACCCTTCCTTGGCCAGCCGCTGCGACAGCTGCACTTCCACCTGCGCCATCGATTCGCGCCGTACCACTGGCTGGCTGCGAATGTGTTTTTCGATGATGGCGTGGCGCCACGGATACAAGGCGCGGAAGCCCAGGTTCTGCAGCTCAGACTTGATCAGGCTCATGCCCAAGCGCTGCGCGATGGGTGCGTAGATTTCCAGCGTCTCGCGGGCGATGCGGCCGCGCGCTTCGGTGCTCTGTGCGCCGAGCGTGCGCATGTTGTGCAGGCGGTCTGCCAGCTTGATCATGATCACGCGCAGATCGCGCGACATCGCCAGCAGCATCTTGCGGAAGCTTTCCGCCGCCGCTTCCTGACGATCACGGAACTTGAGCTTGTCCAGCTTGGTGACGCCATCTACCAGCTCGGCCACTGCTTCGCCGAACTCGAACGCCAGTTCTTCCCGCGTCAGCGGAGTGTCTTCGACGGTGTCGTGCAGGATCGCCGCGATCAGCGATTCCATGTCCAGGCCCAGCTCGGCCAGTACGCCGGCCACCGCCACCGGGTGGGTGATGTATGGCTCGCCTGATTTGCGGGTTTGCCCGGCATGCGCAGTGGCACCGACTTCCCAGGCACGCCGCAGGATCGGCAGCTGCTCCTTGGGCAGGTAGCTGGCCGCGCGTTCGAGGTGCAGGACGTAGTCGGGAATGGCCTGGTCGGAAGACGGAGACGTCACGACGGTCGCCTGGGCAGTAGGGCCTGGGTTCATAGCGGAAGACTATGCCAGCCGTGCAGTGACGGCAAACGTTTGCACACGCCAGCGTACTGCAGGGGCCCGAAACGAAAACAGCCCGCGTCTAGGCGGGCTGTTTGGGTCGATCGCAGCGATGCGAGCAATCAATCGTCGTTCTTGGACATGTCTTCGTCGGCGACCACTTCGGCGGCGGCCCACTCCAACGCTTCGCGCTCGGCACGTTCGCGCTCGGCCTTCTCGACTTCGTCGATCAGCGCATTATCGATCCGGCGTGCGGCGATCTCGCGCAGCGCCATCACGGTGGGCTTGTCGCTGGCAGCGGCATTTTCGATCAGCGGCTGTACGCCGTTGGCGAGCTGACGGGCGCGCTTGGAGGCCATCATGACCAGCTCAAAACGGTTGTTCACGACTTCCAGGCAATCTTCTACGGTAATGCGGGCCATGCGGGCTCCCGGCGACCAGCAACGGCCGCGCATCGAATGAGGGAAAGGGGCGAAGTGTACGCCGGGCCCGGCGCCACGGCAACCGGCGCCTATTCAGTTTCCTTTGGAATCAGCGATTTGGCCGCGCCCAGCCCGCTCAGAACCTGTTCACGACCTCCTGAGCAGCAGTGCCAGGAACGCCAGATGGATGAACTGCAAGCTGGTATTGAGCCTTCGCTCGCAGTTCTTCCATAGCCTCCGGTTCTTCTCCAGCCAGGCAAAGCTGCGTTCGACACTCCAGCGCTTGGGCATGACCTTGAAGGTATGCAGCTCGCTGCGCTTGGCAATCTGTACGGTGACATGCTTGCCCAGAATGTCCTGTACGCCCTCGGCGAAGGGATCTCCGGTGTAGCCGCTGTCGCACAGCAGGCGTTTCACCCGACCTAAACCCGATCGGCAGCGCTTCAATGCCTCCAGCGCACCTTGACGATCGGTGACTTCCGCCGTGGTCACCGCAACGGCATGTGGAAAGCCTTGCGTATCCACCGCGATGTGGCGCTTGATCCCCGATACCTTCTTGCCCGCGTCATAGCCTTTCTGGCCGGCTGTATCACTGTTCTTCACGCTCTGCGCGTCCACGATCAAGAACGTGCTGCAGGCCTTGCGCCCCTGTTTCTCGCGGGCCGTGCCAACCTGATTTTTTAAGCGCCCGCTCCAGCAGGCTTATTCCTTCATCGTCCACTTCGCTCCACTTGGCAAAGTAGGAATGCACCGTGCGCCACTTCGGAAAGTCACTGGGCAACGCACGCCACGGGCACCCTGTCCGTAGCAGATACAGCACTGCGCACCACACCTCATACATATCCACTGTCACAGGCTTGGTGCGCTTGCGGGCTTGCTCCAGAATCGGGCGGATTTGCTCGAACCGCTCACGGCTCATGTCACTTGGATCGTTCTTCTTGCGCATTCGTGGAGTTTGCACGGTTTGAATAAGTGAATAAGATCGTGAACAGGTTCTTAGAAAACGTAGCGAGCAGTCGTCAGGTGGGCGTGGACGGCGCGCTCAGAACCGCAGTGTACGGGTGTACACACCGCAACGAGCACCGGCCGCGCCTGACGGCTGCGCAGTGGTGGTAGTGACTGCTCTTCAGTCCAGCAACGCCTGGATCAACCCGGCATGCCGCTGCTGTTGCGCCTGCCGCCGCAGCCGGCTGGCGGTGAAGATGGCGCACATCTCCGACACCGCGGTGTCGAAGGTTTCGTTGATGATCACGTAATCGAACTCTTCGAAATGCAGCATTTCCTCGCGGGCGGCGGCCAGGCGCTGCGCCATCACATCCTCGCTGTCCTGCCCGCGCTTGCGCATGCGCTCGTCCAGCGCCTGGCGCGAGGGCGGCAGGATGAACACGCTGACCGCATCGGGCACCTTCTGGCGCACCTGACGCGCGCCCTGCCAGTCGATCTCCAGCAGGACGTCGTGACCGGCAGCCAGCTGCGGTTCGACCGACTGCCGCGCGGTGCCCTTCCAGTCCCCATGCACCAGCGCGTATTCGAAGAAATCACCCGCCGCGATCATGCCCTGAAACTCCTCGGCAGAGACGAAGTGGTAGTGCTCGGAATGCCGCTCGCCCGGCCGCGGCGCGCGCGAGGTGAACGAGATCGACAAGGCGATCTTCGGGTCGCGTGCCAGGGTGGCGTTGACGATGCTGCTCTTGCCGGCGCCCGAAGGGGCCGCAACGATATAGAGTGTGCCGCGCATTTTTTAGGGAATAGGGAGTCGAGAATAGGGAATGGGGCACCGCACCAAGCAAGCAGGCCGAGGGGATGCATCGTACCCGCTTTGACGATTCCCCATTCCCGATTGCCTATTCCCGGCTATTCGATGTTCTGCACCTGCTCGCGGATCTGGTCGATCAACACCTTGAGATCCACCGCGGCGTTGGAGGTGCGGCTGTCCACCGACTTGGAGCCCAGCGTGTTGGCCTCGCGGTTGAACTCCTGCAGCAGGAAGTCCAGCCGGCGCCCGACCGGCTCGCGCTGCTTGAGCACGCGACGGATCTCGGCGATGTGGCTGGACAGACGGTCGAGCTCCTCGTCCACATCGAGCTTCTGCAGCCACAGCACCAATTCCTGCTCGGCACGGCCCGGATCCACCGGATGCGGTAGATCCGCCAGGCGTGCAGCCAGCTTGGCGCGCTGACCTTCGCGGATCACCGGGATCAAGACGCGCACCTCGGCGGCGATGCGTTCGATGGCATCCACCCGCTCGCTGATCGCCTCCGCCAGCTTGGCGCCTTCACGCGCGCGCGCGGCCACAAAGCTGTCTACCAGTTCGTCCAGCAACGCCAGCGCCAGCGCCTGCAGCGCCGGAGCGTCGACGTCCTGCACCTGCAATACACCCGGCAGCTGCAACAGATCGGTGAAGCCCACCTGCAGCTTGGGAAACAGGCCATCCAGCCGCGTGGCCAGCGCGCCCAGTTCCTGCAGCAGCGATTCGTTGACCGCCAGCGTCTGCGCGCTTTCCGGCGCCCGCAGGCGCAGCGTCAGATCCAGCTTGCCGCGGCTGTTTTTTGCCGCAATGCGCTCGCGCAGCAGCGGTTCCAGCGCACGCAATTCCTCGGGCAGACGCACACCCACTTCCAGAAAGCGGTGGTTGACCGAGCGCAGCTCGCAACCGAGCGTGCCCCAGGGTGTGATGCGTTCGCCGCCAGCAAACGCGGTCATGCTTCGGATCATCGTCAATCCCGTGCCGTCAAAGCGCGAATGGTACCCTAGCCGTCCTCGCCAGCTGCCTGCACGCTGCGCAGTGGCGCCAGACCCACCTCCCGACTTCCGGACTCATCGTATGACCTTTTCCCGTCCCAGCGGCCGCACGGCCGACCAGCTGCGCCCGGTGCGCATCGAACGCGCCTTCACCCGCCATGCCGAAGGCTCGGTGCTGGTCAGCTTCGGCGACACCCACGTGCTGTGCACCGCCAGCGTGGAAAACCGCGTGCCGAATTTCCTGCGCGGCAAGGGCGAAGGCTGGGTCACCGCCGAATACGGCATGCTGCCGCGCTCTACCCACACCCGTTCCGACCGCGAAGCCGCACGTGGCAAGCAAGGCGGGCGCACGCTGGAAATCCAGCGCTTGATCGGCCGCGCACTGCGCGCCTGCGTGGACCGCAATGCGCTCGGCGAGCGCACCATCACCCTGGACTGCGACGTGCTGCAGGCCGATGGCGGCACCCGCACGGCAGCCATCACCGGCGCCTACGTGGCGCTGGCCGATGCGGTGAACCTGCTGCTCAAGCGCGGCGAGATCAAGAAGCACCCGCTGATCGGCGCGGTGGCGGCGGTGTCGGTGGGCATCTATCGCGGTGAGCCGGTGCTGGATCTGGATTACCCGGAAGACAGCGACTGCGATACCGACATGAATGTCGTGATGAACGATGGTGGCGGCTTCATCGAGCTGCAGGGCACAGCCGAAGGCCATGCGTTCCGTCGCGACGAACTCAACGCGCTGCTCGCACTCGCCGAAAAGGGCATGGGCGATTTGTTCGCACTGCAACGCGCTGCGCTGGCCGGATGAGCCGTCGTATCGCCCTGACCACCTTGCTGGTTGCCGATTACGACGCGGCGATTGCCTGGTATGCCAGCGCGCTGGGTTTCCACGTGCTGCAGGATCGCCCACTCGGTGACGACGGCAAGCGCTGGGTGGTGATCGGCCCCGGCAGTGCGCAGGACGCCGGCTTGCTGCTCGCGCAGCCGGCCGACGCCGCGCAACGCGCGCGCATCGGCGACCAGACCGGTGGGCGCGTGGATCATTTTCTTTACACCGACGACTTCTGGCGCGACCACGCGGCCATGCAGGCGTTTGGCGTGGAATTTCTGGAAACCCCACGCGAAGAACCCTACGGTACGGTCGCGGTGTTTCGCGATCTGTACGGTACCCAGTTGGATCTGCTGGAGCCCAAGCAATGAAACACCTGGTCCTGGCCAGCGGCAACGCCGGCAAACTGGAAGAACTGCGCGCCATGCTCGCCGGCTTGCCGTTGCGCATCGTCGCGCAAGGCGAACTGGGCGTGGACGATGTTCCGGAAACCGGCCTGACGTTCGTCGAAAACGCCCTGATCAAGGCGCGCCATGCCAGCGCAGTGACGGGGTTGCCGGCACTTGCCGACGACTCCGGGTTGATTGTGGACGCATTGGATGGCGCACCCGGCTTGTACAGCGCGCGCTACGCCGGCAGCCCCACCAACGCGCTGGCCAATAACGCAAAGTTGCTCGATGCGATGCGCGGCGTTCCGGCCGAGCGCCGCAGCGCACGGTTTTATGCGGTGATCGTGTTGCTGCGGCATCCGGAAGATCCGCAACCGCTGATCGCCGAAGGCAGCTGGGAAGGCACGATCACCACCGAACCGCGCGGCGATGGCGGCTTCGGCTACAACCCGGTGTTTCTGGATCCGGTGTACGGCCTGACCGCTGCGGAAATGGACAGCGCATTGAAGAACCGTCTGAGCCATCGTGCCGTGGCCCTGGCCACGCTGCAGCACAAGCTGCACGCGTTGTCGCTGTGAAGCACGCCTAGCGCAATGCCCCAACTGATTCCGCCGCCGCTGTCGCTCTATGTGCACCTGCCCTGGTGCGTGCGCAAATGCCCGTACTGCGATTTCAACTCGCACGCGGCCAAGGGCGTGCTGCCGTTCGAAGAATACGTGGACGCACTGATCCGCGACCTGGATGCGGATCTACCGCTGGTGTGGGGCCGGGTGGTGCACTCGGTGTTCTTCGGCGGCGGCACGCCCAGCCTGTTTCCGCCCGACGCGATCGACCGGTTTCTGCAAGCTGCCTCGGCACGACTGCGTTTTGCGCCGAATCTTGAAATGACCCTGGAAACCAATCCCGGTACCGCCGAGCACGGCCGTTTCGAGCACTACCGCGCTGCGGGCGTGAACCGCCTGAGCTTCGGCGTACAGACCTTCGACGACGTGGCACTGCAGCGGCTCGGCCGCATTCACGACAGCGCCGACGCCGAACGCGCGATCAAACTGGCGCAAGACGCCGGCTACGATAATTTCAATATCGACCTGATGTATGCGTTGCCCGAGCAGACGCTGCTACAGGCCGAGCACGATCTGGAACGCGCCTTCGCCCTGCAACCCACGCACCTGTCGCATTACCAGCTCACGCTGGAGCCGAATACGGTGTTCTTTGCGCGGCCGCCCAAGGGCATTCCAGACGACGATGCCGCCTGGGACATTCAGGAACACTGCCAACGCCTGCTGGCCAACGCCGGCTACGCGCAATACGAGGTAAGTGCATACGCAAAACCGGGGCGGCAGTGCGCGCACAACCTCAATTACTGGCGTTTCGGCGATTACCTGGGCATCGGCGCAGGTGCGCACGGCAAGATCAGCTCCGGTGCCGAAGAGCACGTGCTGCGGCGCTGGAAGCACAAGCATCCGCAAAGTTACCTGGCCAGCGCGGGTACTGCCGCATCCATCGGCGGCGATGAAATCGTGCCACGCGAACGGCTGCCATTCGAATACATGCTCAACCTGCTGCGTTTACACGAAGGCTTTCGTCTGAGCGATTTCGAAGCGTCTACTGGCCTTGCCGCCTCCGTCATCGAGGTGCCGCTGGCGCGTGCGCTGGCACAGGGGTGGATGACTCGGCAGGATGGGCGCGTGGTGCCGACCGAGTTGGGACGTCGTTTTACCAATGATGTGGTCGAGTTGTTCCTGGGCTGAAGGCGCCGCAACTCGTTGGTCCATCGGCTGCATGCGCGTGGCGCATGTCCGCATCTCCACTGTATGGTATTACGCGAACTAGATGCGCCAGGCACGGCAATGCGCGCAGCCAGCGGAAAAACATGGTAAATAGCTCACGCTTCGAACCGAGCCCACTCCTCCCCGGAGGTCCACGCCTGTGTCTTCCCTGCACCCCGCGCTCAGCGGCCCGATTGCCGATGCACCAGTTTCCGCGCGTGGCCGGCGCCTGCTTGGCATGCTGCACGCGCATTGCGTGCAGGCGCTGAGCGGACCACTGCGCCTGACCGTCGTCGAACTGGAACGCGAATTGCTGCATCAGGCCGAACATGCGCGCAACAGCCAGATCCAGGCTGAAACCTACGCACAGACGCGCGGCCTGCGCGAGCATATCGACCGCTTTCCGAAGGCGTTTCTGCAGGAACTGGCCAAGGCGCTGGCCGGCCTGCGCGAACGCCCGGTGCTGGCGCCGCTGATCGATGTCGCTGCGCAACCGCAGATGCTGACCCTGGTCGAAGACACCGATATCGATCGCGACATCGTGCTGAGCGAAATCGCACGTCGCGAAACATCACGGCGCGCCGATGCACTGCTCTTGCTGGCGCAGCGCCTGGCGGTGATCGGTACGGTGCCCGAATTCGAGCTGGAAGAATTGCCGCTTGGCCCTTACGCGCTATGCCGCATCCTGCGCCAGTGCGGGGAAACGCTGGGGCTGAGCCTGGATGGGCAGCTGACGCTCTATAAGGTGTTCGAGCGCCAGGTGATGGACCGTCTGGGCGATCTGTTCGAAAGCGCCAACGGCACGCTGGACCAGGAAGGCATCCTGCCGGGGCTGATCTATCACCCGTATCTGGTCAAACCCACGCAGGTACAGACGCGGCGGACGCTGCCGGCATCGGCGCAGGAATCGAAAGACGCAGCGGCAACGAACAGTCATGCTGCAGCCTCGCGCACGTCGCGGCCTGCCACCGACTGGGCAGGCCAAGCCGCGCCGACGGCCTGGCAGAGCGCCTTGCTGGATCACGTTGCTGCGCCATCGGCGCCTGCGATGGCGGCAGCCGCGCAGGCGATGCCGCCGGCGCTCAACGATGCAGTGCAGGCGATAGACGGCTTGATGGCGTCGGCACGGCAATCGCATGCAGCTGTTCACGCAGGCGCGGGCGCGCCCGCCAGCAACGCGATGCCGCCCTCCTCCACGTTGCTTGCAGCAGCGGCCCAGACATCGCAGCAAGTCACCGC
The DNA here is from genome assembly GCF_004136375.1 of Xanthomonas oryzae pv. oryzae. NCBI lineage: Bacteria > Pseudomonadati > Pseudomonadota > Gammaproteobacteria > Lysobacterales > Lysobacteraceae > Xanthomonas > Xanthomonas oryzae. Next base: position 1,265,578 of record NZ_CP031697.1, on the reverse strand, counting down.
CGCCGCTCCCGTGCCCAAGAATGCGCTCGGCGATGCGCTCGCCAGCTTGCAAGGTGCGCTGGCCACACAGGCCGCAGCGACGCCGCAAGCGTCGGGCATTGATGCGGTGCAGCGCCAGGTGCTTGAACTGCTGCGTAGCCAGCACGGCCCGAATGCCGTGCTGGCGCCGCAGGACAAGGACACCTTCGACCTGCTTGGCCTGCTCTACGCACAGATGCAGCACGAAGTGCGCCAGCAGACGCCGGCGCAGGCATTGCTAGCCAAGTTGCAGGTGCCGGTGGCCCGCGCGGCCTTGGCCGATTCGCATTTTTTCGTGCGCGACCAGCACCCGGTGCGCGAATTGCTCAACACCGTGGCCGAATCCGGCGCCGTCTGGCTGGGCGAGGACGATATCGACCCGCAACTGCTGCACAAGCTGGGCAGCGCGGTCGAGAAGATCGTCAACGACTATCAAGGCGACGAGGCGGTTTTCGTCGCAGCCAACGGCGACATCCAGACGCATCTGCGCGCACTTGCGCGCAAGGCCGAAGTGACCGAGCGACGGCATGTGGACGCCGCGCGTGGCAAGGAGCGTCTGGAATCGGCCAAGCAACAGGCCGAAGCGCGCATCGAGCAACTCTGCGAACAGAGCGCGCCACCGCGCTTCGTACAATCGCTGCTGCGCCAGGCCTGGTCGGACGTGCTTACGCTGACCCTGCTGCGCCGGGGCGAGCAGTCGCCCGAATGGGACGAGCGCCAGGCGCTGACCGCGCGCATTGCCGAAGTCACCTGCCGCAGCGAGGGGCAGCCCGCCGACACCGCACTCGGCACCGATGTGGAAACCGCGCTGCTGCAGGTGGGGTATCACCACGATGAAGCGGCGGCGATCGCGCGCCGCTTGTCCACGCCCGGTGGCGAGGACGAGGTGACCTCGCGCACCGAGCTTGCCGCCAAACTCAAGGCACGTACCCGGCTCGGCGACCAGGGCGACAGCGCTCCGCGCAAGGCGGCGGCCACGCCGCGCACCCCGGCCGAAGAGCAGTGTTACACGCAGCTGCGCAACTTGCCGTTCGGTACCTGGTTCGAATTCGTGGTCAACCAGCAAGGCGAACTGCGCCGGCAACGTCTGTCCTGGTACAGCCCGATGACCGGCAACGCCCTGTTCGTGAATCAACGCGGGCAGAAGGTTGGCGAGCACTCGCTGGACAGCCTGGCGCGGCTGATGGCCGGTGGGCAGGCACGTCTGCTGGTGGAAGAAAAATCGCGTCTGATCGATCGCGCCTGGCATGCCACCGTGCGCACGTTGCGCAGCCTGGCCGGCAAGTCGCCTGTTACCGAGGCCCAGCCATGATGCAGGACACCCGCCGCGCACCGCGCCGCCAGCCGACCGACCTGCTGCCGGTCATCGACACGCTGACCGAGGCGCAGATCGGCCGGGTCGGCAACCTCTCCGAAACCGGCATGCTGTTGTTGGGGTCGGTTCCGCTGCACGACGACGCCTTGTATCAGTTGCGCTTCACCCTACCCGAGCGGGTTGGCCGCGCCACCGAGATCGATGTCGGCGTGCATTTGCTGTGGTCCGAGGCCGCGCACGCGCCCGGGCAGTCCTGGGCTGGCGTGCGCTTCCTGACCATGTCTGAACCGCACCGGCAGCGCTTGCGCGCCTGGATCGCCGAAGAGCACATGGCTGGCTAAGCGCGGCGTGCACCGTGATCGCTTGGCCATTGGCGGCCGGTGCCAGTGCCGGGCACGACATTTGCCAAGCGTCCACTGCGTGCTTTCCGCCATCTGACGATTGCACGCAACGTTTTGTCAGCCGCTTCAGGACACAGCGCCTTTGCGGGGATTACGGCAAGATTGCGCATTGCCTTTGCATTGCCGATCGAGTCCCGCATGACCCAGCCCTCCTTGAACAGCCTGTATTCCGACCACTTGCGCACGCTCACCGCGCGCGCCGACGAGGCGCTGCAGCGCGGCGGCTTCGCGCATCTGGTGGTTCCCAGCGGCAACACGCATTACCAACTGTTCGACGACCGCGACTACCCCTACGCGGTCAACCCGCAATTCAAGGCCTGGCTGCCGCTGACGCGGGTGCCCCACAGCTGGCTGGTCTACACGCCGGGCAAGCGCCCGATAGTGATCTTCTATCAGCCATTCGATTACTGGCATGTGGTGCCCGACGCGCCCAGCGGCTGGTGGGTGGAACACTGCGACATCCACATTATCCGCAGGCCGGACGAAGCGCTGGCGCTGCTGCCCAAACAGGCTGAGCGCTGCGCGATTCTTGGCGAGGCGCAAAGCACGCTCGGTGCGTATGTGCCGAACAACCCGCAACCGGTACTCGATTACCTGGAATACCAGCGCGCATTCAAGACAGCATACGAACTGGCATTGCTACGCATTGCACAGCAACTGGCAGTCCGCGGACATCGTGCTGCGGAAGCCGCGTTCCGCGCCGGCCAGAGCGAATTCGGTATACACATGGCGTATTGCGCGGCGGTGGGCCAGGACGCCAATGAGTTGCCGTACGGCAACATCATCGCGCTCAACGAACACGGCGCGGTGCTGCACTACACCGAACTAAGCCAACAGCCGCCGCAACCGCTGCGCAGCTTCCTGATCGACGCCGGCGCTTCTGCGTACGGCTACGCCAGCGACATCACCCGCACCTATGCCGCCGACCCCGGCAGCGACTTTCAGGCATTGATCAATGCGGTGGATGCTGCGCAACTTCGCATGGGCCAAAACGTGCGTGCCGGCGTGGACTACAAGCAGCTGCACATTGATGCGCATCTGGCGTTGATGGGCATCCTCAAGGAGTTCGGCGTCCTGACCGTCTCACCGGAAGCCGCACTGGCCACTGGCATCAGCGCTGCGTTCTTCCCGCACGGCCTGGGCCATCTGATCGGCCTGCAGGTGCACGATGTGGCCGGGTTCGCCGCCAGCGACCGCGGCGGCCGGATCCAGCGACCGGAGGGCCACCCGTACCTGCGCCTGACCCGCGTGCTGGAGCCCGGCATGGTGGTCACGATCGAGCCCGGCGTGTACTTCATCGACATGTTGCTGGACGAAGTGAAGAAGAATGGCCACGCCGCCAGCGTCAACTGGCAGCGCGTGGAGGCGTTCAAGCCCTACGGCGGCATCCGCATCGAAGACGAAGTGGTGTGTACCGACGGCAACGCAGAAAATCTCACTCGCCCAGTCTTCGCCGCAGCATGAGCGGCAACTGCGCATGACACATCACGGCGCGCAGTGTCTGGACGGAACGATCGAGAGCGGCTGACAAAACGGAGCCGGCAGTCGTCAGCTGGGCGCGGACAGCGCGCTCTGAACCGGAATGTAGGAGCAGTACATGCCGATGCCGAGTACCGGCCACGCCCGCCTGGCGGCTGCGCAGTCGTGTTGCTAGCTGCTCTGAACCCAGCACGATCTACATCGCGCCTACACCGGGGTCAGCCGCGCGTTCCACCACCCGGTAACGCACCGCAACGTTCAGCACCACCACACAGGGACCATTGCCATGAACGATCCACGCCAGACCTCGCACCCGGACCACCCGATGTATCAGCAGATCGAACGCGGCGTGCATGCGATCGATGCAGGGCACGGCCGCGCGCCTGACCAGACCAGTGCCCGCCTCACTGCAGCCCTGTTTTGGCACTGGCCAAGGAAGGCGGACTGTCGCGCATGGATCACGTGCTGATGAGCGAAGCGAACAATCGCGGCGTACACGGCGGCGAAAACGTGTTCGTGGTGCAAGGCGACCCCCGCCAACCCGGCACATCTGCGCGCGCACATGAAAACCGAACAGGCGCTCGGCACGCCGGAAGAACAATCGTTCGAGCGCGCGCGGCAACTCGCCGGGCCGAGCGAGCCAGTGCAGCAGCCCGAACGCGTGCAGGCGCAGCAGCTCAGCGAATAGAGCGGCTTGCAACAAGTAGCCTGGCGCGTCGTATCGACGATGTGCCAGGCAAAGCGCGGCGTGAGCGACGATGCCGTCCTCAGCGGGGCGTGCCGGGTAGTCGGCACGACATCTGCAGCGCAAGTGCGCTCGCAACGCGTTGCACCGATCTGCGCCACGTCTGTTTTTCGTTGGTCTTGCAGCGCTAGGCGCGCGCTGCGTCGCGATCCGCCATCTCCGCTTCAATCTCGTCGGCACTGCGCGCCAACGCATCGGTGAGCACGCGGTGGCCATCGGCAGTGATCAGCACATTGTCTTCAGTACGAATGCCGATGCCGCGCCACTTGGCCTCTACCGAGGTGTCGTCGGCAGACACGTACAGACCCGGCTCGATGGTGAACACCATGCCGGGTTCGAGCAACCGTGAGTCGCCGGCCAGCCGGTAGTCGCCCACATCGTGCACATCCAGACCCAGCCAATGGCCGGTCTTGTGCCGATAAAACCGCTTGTACTGCCCATCGGCGATGTTGCGCTCGAGCTTGCCCTTGAGCAGGCCCAGGCGCAGCAGGCCTTCGGTCAAGGTTTCCACCGCCGCCAGATGCCCCCCTTCGTAGGCCACGCCGGGGCGCGCCTGCGCGAGTGCAGCCGCCTGCGCAGCACCGACCAGATCGTGCAGCGCGCGCTGCGCCGGCGTGAAGCGGCCGTTGACCGGGAAGGTGCGGGTGATATCGGCCGCGTAGCCGCGGTATTCGGCACCGGCATCGATCAGCACCAGCTCGCCATCGCGACTACGCGCGTTGTTGGCGCGGTAATGCAACACGCAGGCGTTGCTGCCGCTGCCGACGATGCTGCCGTATGCCGGCCATGCGTCGGCAGCGCGGAATTCGCGCTCGACCTCGGCCTGCAATTCGTACTCATGCACGCCCGGCCGCGCCAGCCGCATTGCCGCGCGATGCGCACGCACACTGATGTCGGCAGCCTGCTGCATCAAGGCGATTTCGTCACGTGATTTGAACAGCCGCTGCTCGTGCAACAGATGCCCGAGCTCAAGAAATTCGTGCGGCGGTTGTGCACCGTGGCGCACCTGCTCGCGCACACGCTTGAGCCAGCCGATCAACTTGAGATCGAAATCGACGTCGCGCCCGAAGTGGTAGTACACCCGGCTGCGCCCTTCCAGCAGGCCGGGCAGGATCTCGTCGACATCGTCGATGGGGTACGCGTCGTCCATGCCGTAGCGCTCCACCGCGCCTTCCTGACCTTCGCGCGGGCCATCCCAGGCTTCGCGCTCGGTGTCGCGCTCGCGGCAGAACAGAATCGCTTCGCCATGCTTGCGCCCGGGCACCAGCACCAGCACTGCGTCAGGCTCCGGAAACCCGCTCAGATACCAGAAATCCGAATCCTGCCGGTACGGGTAATGCGTATCGTGGCTGCGCACCCGCTCGGGCCCGGCCGGCAAAATCAGAATCGCCTGCTCGCCAGCCATCTGCATCAGCTGCTTGCGCCGGCGCGCGTACTCGGCCGCGCCGATCCCGGTGAGCTTTTTCATGGGGGACCGATCAGTTCAGACGTTGGCGGAAACGCGGCCCCATCACGCAGTCGCCATGCAGCAACAGCACCGCCACGCGCACGAATTCTTCGATCTCGGCCAAGGCGGTATCGTCCTCGTCGGCCGCGTCGAAGTCGTCGCTGGACGCCTGCGCCAGACGCGCAAGGTCCTGCAGCGCTTCCTCGCCTTCTTCGCTCAGCGCCGGACGCTGCTGCGCAGCCAAACCGAATCCGCCCAGGAAGGCGCGGCACCAATCGAACAAGGCATCGGTCCGCGCCGCCAGCGGGGCGCCGTCTTCGACCAATAGCAGCTCGAAGGCGAAATCGCGGTCTTCCATCTGCGCCACGGTGGCCTGCCGCAGCTGGTCCAGCGCCCCGCCCTGCTTGGGGGCGACCTGGCCGGTGTCGGCCAGAATGCGCGCCAGCCAGTCGGCGCTGTCGGCACCGCCGCCGGAGAGCCACCCGCACAGCCCACCATGCAACTCCGCCGCGGAGGACGCCAGCGCCAGCTGACGGCTTTCGTTTTGCACAGCGGTTACGTCGGGCAGATCCATCGAGTCATCCAGGCTGAAGAACAAAAAGGTGCCGATTCAGGGACCGGCGATATGACTTCTCAGTGTATCAGGGCAGCCCGCATCGGCCGCGATCTGCGCGTTTCATGCAGCGTTCCACGCGCGCGATGCCGGCCGCCCCGGACCCTCGAGACCTTTCCAGGCTTGGGCTGGCGCCAGCGATCGAGACGTGCGCGCGCGCTTGACCACCCCGCGCGCGCGCGCCTATCGTGAGCGCATGGACAACGCTGCCGCCCTCGCTCAGATCCGCGCACTTGCCGCCCGCGTGGAGGCCTTGGTGGAGCGTACCCAACGGCTGACCGACGAAAACCGCAGCCTGCGTCACCAACAGGAACAGCTCATCGGCGAGCGCTCGCAACTGTTGACCAAGAACGAGCAGGCGCGCTCGCGTGTGGAAGCGATGATCGCCCACTTGAAGTCACTGGAGCAGCACACGTGAGCAACAACGAACCGGTCAGCGTGCGTATTCTGGATCGTGAATACACGGTGGGCGTGACTGCGGACGAACGCGAGAGTCTTACAGCCGCCGCGCGGCTGCTGGATCTGCGTATGCGCGAGATCCGCGGCAGCAATCGCATGGCGGCAGTGGATCGTGTCGCCGTGCTGGCTGCGCTCAATCTGGCGCACGAGTTGCAGCAACTGCGCGAACAGCAGGCGCGCTACGATCGTGAATTGGCAAATACGCTGGACCACTTGAATCGCCGGCTCGACAGCGTTGCCGACACACCGCGCTAACTGGAATTCGCACTGCCATCGCAAACATGAATTCTCAAGCCCGTCGGCCGACGAATGGGCTAGCCATCGCGGCGCAGAGGTCTATAATCCGCCTGCGTTCTCTGCTGTAAACGAAAGCGTGCAAAACATTCGCCTTGTCCCTTAATTACGACCACGGGGGCGCGACGGAGCCGGGTGTGCAGGTCCGCCTTGTAGCGGGAAGCCCGATGGCCTCACAACGTCCCCACTTGAACCCCGGGTTCAAGGTCGTTTCGCCCGCATCGTCATGGCGGAGAATGCAAATCTGAAACGGCGCCTTCGGGCGTCGTTTCTTTTTGTGTGTCCAACGTTTGCGCGTCTGCGGTTGCGATGGCTGCGCTGGCAATGCAGACGTTTCGTTTGCCTGTCCTCTGTGCTGCCGCAGCGCCAACGCACATGCACGACGACAGTGGTCACTGCACTGTGTGCTCGCCACGCTTTCCAGCACCGCATGGCGATGGTGCACACACACTGTGTTTGGAAGCAGCGCCTGCAACTGCCGTTATGTCTCCAGGCAGCACTGCACGCGCCGCTAGGCATGCGGGTGTGCGCCACCGACAATGCAGCACCGATTGCGCCGCGAGACACCGATGACCGAGGACCGAGATGCATTGCGTCGGCAGTTGCGTGCACACCGACGCAGCTTGCCGGCACCAACGCGTTTAGCCGCAGCCGATGCGTTGGCGGAGCGTTTGCTGGCACTGCCCTTCGCACCGCACAGCGGTGCCGTGGCGGGTTACTGGGCGATGGATGGCGAAATTGCGCTGCATCGTTGGCAGCTGACGTTGCCGGCCAGGGTGCGCTACTGCCTGCCGGTACTGGATGGGCGCGTGCTGCGCTTTGCGCCGTGGCGGCCTGGTCAGCCGCTGGTGAGTAATCGCTACGGCATTCCCGAGCCGGATGTTGACCGCGCCGCCACGCTGGCACCAGAAGAGATGGCGCTAGTGATCACTCCCTTGACCGGTTTCGATGGGGCGTGCCGGCGGCTGGGCATGGGGGGGGCTGGTATGATCGCAGCTTCGCGTTCCGGCATCGCCAGGCGCCGCCGCCCTGGCTGGTCGGCGTCGGCTTCGCTGCGCAGCAGGTGCCCGCCCTGCCCACCGAAGCATGGGATGTGACGGTCGACGCCATCTGCACCGAACACGCCACCTTCCTGAAAGAAGACGCCGTTTCCGAATGACTGCCCGCAAGCGCTATTGGTTGATGAAATCCGAGCCGGACACGTTCTCCATCGATGATCTGGAACGCGTCGGCACCGAGCCGTGGAACGGTGTGCGCAACTATCAGGCGCGCAACTTCATGCGCGATGGCATGCACGTTGGCGATGACGTGTTCTTCTACCATTCCAACTGCAAGGTGCCCGGCATCGTCGGTCTCGCCAAGGTGGCGAGCGCGGCGTATCCGGACGACACCCAGTTCGATCCCAAGTCGGATTACTACGACCCAAAGTCCACGCGCGACGATCCGCGCTGGATGCTGGTGGACGTGGCATTCGAGCGCAAACTCACGCGCACGATTTCGCTGGATGCAATCAAGCAACAGGCCGATGCGCTGGGCGAAGGCTTCCCGCTGATCGCGCGCGGCAACCGCCTGTCGATCCTGCCGGTGACCGCCGCGCAGTGGAAGTTGCTTTTAGGACTGGAATAGCCGGGATTGGGGATTGGGGATTCGCTCAATGCCCGCCGCCGTTCCGCTCCAACGAATCCCGAATTTCCAATCCCCAATCCCGAGCCCCACAATGTCCGAAGCAAAACGCCTGGCCGCCGAAAAAGCGATCGATTACGTGGAAGACGGCATGATCGTCGGAGTCGGTACCGGCTCGACGGTGGCCTACTTCATCGACGCGCTTGGCCACATCGGCCATCGCATCAAGGGCGCAGTCTCCAGCTCCGAACAGAGCACCGCGCGCCTGCGCCAGCACGGCATCGAAGTGCTGGACCTCAATCACACCGGCAATCTGTCGCTGTACGTGGACGGCGCCGACGAGTGCGACCCGAACCGCTGCCTGATCAAGGGCGGCGGCGCAGCGCTGACGCGCGAGAAGATCATCGCCGAGGCCAGCGAGCGCTTCATCTGCATCGTCGACCCCAGCAAGCAGGTGCCGGTGCTGGGCAAATTTCCGCTGCCGGTGGAAGTGATTCCGATGGCGCGCAGCCTGGTGGCCCGACAGATCCTGGCGCTGACCGGCGGCCAGCCGGTGTGGCGCGATGTCGTGCTGACCGACAACGGCAACGTGGTGCTGGACGTGCACAACCTGCAGATCACCGACCCGGTCGCGCTGGAGCGCAGCTTGAACCAGATTCCTGGCGTGGTCTGCGTGGGTCTGTTCGCGCGACGCCCGGCCGATGTGGTGATCGTCGGTGGCGAACCGCCGAGGGTACTCTGAACGCACGCAAACACGCAATTCCGGCCCGCATTGCGAAGCGATGGCGGGCGGGACATAGATCGTTGCCATGACGTACCAACGCACCGCAGCAGCTTGACGCACGCCACAGCTTGGCAGATGGTGCGGCAACCTCGCCCGCTGGTGTGCCGCATGCGCTGTCTTCGTTTTCTCGTCCCGGCGTTCTTGATCCTGCTCGGCGGCTGCGCCGGCAGCGGCGACAGTTGGGTGGAACTCGCAGGCACGCGCTACAAGGTAGAGCTGGCGCAGAACGACGCCGATCGCGCCAAAGGCCTGATGTTCCGCGATGCCATGGACGAAGACCGCGGCATGCTGTTCATCCACGAGCGCCAGGAGCCGATGGAGTACTGGATGAAGAACACCAAGATCGCGCTGGATATCCTGTATTTCGATCAGCAGCGCCGGCTTGTCTCACAGCAGCGCGATGTGCCGCCGTGTTCGGCCGGCGACGCCTGCCCGCCCTACCCCAGCAGGCAGCCGGCGCGGTATGTGCTGGAGCTCAACGCCGGCCAGGCCGCCAAACTCGGCCTGAAGGACGGCGCCACACTGACCTTCAGCCCAGACATCCCGACGCTGAAATAAACGCCGCGCTCCGCCCTCTGGCCATCTGGCGAGTGCTTGGCATGCCTACCGGCGCGATACCTGCCAAACCGCTAGCCGCGCCCGTTGACGGAGCGCTCGACGGCATGACGCATTAACGTGTTGCGTGTCCCTGTCAGGAAGTACCGGACTTGAACCCTGCGCCGCTTGCCGACACTCTTGGCAGCATGGTCGACATCCTACCACTTCCCCATTGGACCGCGCTCGCCAGCCTGGACGACGATGCGGTGCCGCTGATGTCCACCGCGCTGCTGATCGCGCGCGACGAGTATCCGCAGCTGGATGCCGTGCTGTACGACACGCTGGTGCAGAGCCACGTCGAGCATCTGCGCCGCGAGGTCGACGCGATCGATCCGTGGCCATTGAAGATGGCGGCAGTCAATCGCTACCTGTTCGACGAGTTGGGCTATTCGGGCAATCACGAGCAGTACTACGACCCGCGCAACAGCTATCTCAACCAGGTATTCGAGCGCCGGTTGGGCAATCCGATTTCGCTGGCGATGGTACAGATCGAAGTCGCCCGCCGGTTGGGAATTCCACTGGCGGGGGTGTCGTTTCCCGGGCATTTTCTGGTGCGTCTGCCAGTGGGCGACGGCGTGCTGGTGATGGACCCGTTCAACGGCGGCCGCCCGCTGGGCGTGGATGAGCTGCGCGAACGTGCCCGCCCGCATCTGGGCGGCGAAATCCCCGACGACCGCGCGCTGGCGCAGATTCTCGACCCGGCCCCGCACCGCGCGATTTTGATCCGCATCCTGCGCAACCTGCACGGCGTGTATGCCGACGCCGAGCATTGGGACCGCGCCGCCCGCAGCGCCGACCGCATTCTGAAGTTGGTGCCCGACCAACCCGAAGCGCTGCGCGACCGCGGCATGGCGTATCTGCACCTGGGCCACCGCAATGGCGCCCGTCATGATCTGACACGTTATCTGGTGCTCAATCCGAACGCGCAAGACGCGGCCAATTTGCACGAGCACTTGGTGGAATTGAACAGCCAGCGCGCGCGGGCGCACTGACTGCTGCTACCTAGAACACGCAACATCACCTACTGAAAACAGCATTCCGTCAGTCGATCTCCACCATTTCGAAATCCTCCTTGGTGACGCCGCAATCCGGACAGGTCCAGGTATCGGGGACGTCCTGCCAGCGGGTGCCCGGGGCGATGCCTTCTTCCGGGATACCGTCGGCCTCGTGGTAGAGAAACCCGCAGACGACGCACATCCAGGTGCGGTAGGTGGTCGTGGATGTCTCGCTCATCGGATAATCGCGGTCTTGCAACGGTGGGGCTACATTGTCCCATCCCATCCACCGCTTTCGGAAGCGCTGCCATGCCCAACCGCCTGAACGTCCGCGGTGTGTACCTGATCACCCCCGACGAGCCCAACACGCAGCGCTTGCTTCTGCGCACGACGCCATTGCTGGCGTCGATCGCCTGGTTGCAATACCGCAACAAGCAGGCGGACGCGGCGCTGCGGCTGCGTCAGGCCAGCGCCTTGCGCGAGGCGTGCGTGGCGCACGGTGTGCCATTGATCATCAACGACGATGCGCAACTGGCAGCGCAGGTCGGTGCGCAAGGCGTGCATCTGGGCGAAGACGACGGCGAAGTGACCGCAGCGCGTGCGCTGCTGGGCGAGCATGCCATCATCGGGGTGTCGTGCTACGACGCGATCGGACGCGCGCGCGCAGCCGCCGCAGCCGGCGCCAGCTATGTGGCCTTCGGTGCGTTTTTCCCCACCATCACCAAGCAGACCACCCGGCGCGCGACGCCTGCGTTGCTGGAGCAGGCCGCCGAACTGCACCTGGCGCGCGTGGCGATCGGTGGCATTGCGCCGGCGCAGGTGCCTGCGCTGGTGACTGCGGGTGCCGATTTGATTGCCGTGGTCAGTGGCGTGTATGCGGCGCCGGATCCGGTTGCTGCAGTGCAGGCGTATCGTGCGGGGTTTGCGGCTTAGCAGGCTGCTGAAATACCTCTCTACCCGTAGACTACCCGAATCCCGACACAGCCCAATCCGCTGCGTGGCGTAAACGTCTTCAGCGAACAGTTGTTCACGGTCAAGCGGCTGGAGGAATTCATCCCGGCCAATCACCCATTGCGCCCGGTGCGGGAGATGGTCAACGAGGCGCTGCGGCGTTTGGACGGTCTGTTCGAGCGGATGTACGCGCCCAACGACAAGGGAGGCCGTCCGAGCATCGCGCCGGAGAAGCTGGCGCGGGCGATGCTGCTGCAGGTGTTCTACAGCATTCTGAACCGCCCCGGGAACCCCGGAGGCTCCATTACTTGAGAAGATGGAGCCATGAGCAGAGCAAGTAAGTGTTCCCCAGAAGTCCGGGAGCGATCTGTGAAGATGGTCCTGGAGCACCAGGGCGGTACGCGTCGCAGTGGTCGGCGATTGTGTCGGTGGCGGCCAAGATGGGCTGTACGGCCGACACGTTGCGCGGCTGGATCCGGCAGTACGAGCGTGATGCCGGCAAGCGCGAGGGCGTGACGACGGCCGAAGGAGCGCATCAGATTGCTTGAGCGCCAGGTACGCGAGCTGCGCCTGGCCGACGAGATCCTGCGCAAGGCGTCGGCGTCTTTTGCCCAGGCGGAGCTCGACCGCCCCTTAACGAGGTGAAGCGCTTCATCGACGACCATCGCGACGTTCACGGGGTCGAGCCCATCTGCAAGGTGTTGCCGATCGCCCCGTCGACGTACTACGCGCACGCGGCCCAAAGGTCCGATCCTGAGTTGCGCTCGGCAAGGGCCAAGACGGACGAGGCGTTGATGCCTGAAATCAGGCGTGTGTGGGACGAGAACTTCCAGGTCTATGGTGTGCGTCAGCTCTGGCGGCAGATGCGGCGGGAGCAGTTCGCTGTTGCGCGCTGCACCGTGCAGCGTCTGATGAAGCGCCAGGGCCTGCGCGGTGTCATCCGCGGCAAGGCGGTGCGCACGACGGTGAGCGATGCGAAGGCGCCGTGCCCGCTCGATCACGTCAACAGGCAGTTCACTTCGGATCGGCCAAACGCGTTGTGGGTCTCGGACTTCACCGATGTGTCGACGTGGCAAGGCTGGATCTGCGTCGCCTTCGTCATCGACGTATTCGCACGCCGGATCGTGGGCTGGAAGGCGTCGCCGTCGATGCGGACCGAGCTGGTGCTCGATGCGCTCGAGCAGGCGCTGCATGCGAGGAAGCCGGTCGGATCGGAGCGTGTGATCCACCACAGCGACCGGGGTGTGCAGTACGTCTCGATCCGCTACACCGAGCGGCTCGCCGAGGCCGGCCTGGAGCCCTCGGTGGGCAGTGTGAGCGACTCGTACGACAACGCACTGGCCGAGACCATCAACGGCCTGTGCAAGGCCGAGGTGATCCGACGTCCCCCCATCCTGAGTAGCAGTCGGGTTTAGAGTCCGGGGTTGATGATATCGCTATTGGCCAACTGCTGGGCATAGGCCGCCGGCGTCATTCCGCCGATTGCTTTCTTTGGGCGGTGTTCGTTGTATTCGCGGCGCCAGCGTTCGATCTCGGTGCGCGCATGCAGCAGCGTTGGGAACCAATCTTCGTTGAGGCATTCGTCGCGTAGCGGGCCGTTGAAGGATTCGACGTAGGCATTCTGGTTCGGCTTGCCAGGCTGGATCTGGCGTAGCTGCACACCATTGGCGTGCGCCCAGGCGACCATGGCCTTGCCACAGAACTCCTTGCCGTTGTCCGTGCGGATCATCTTCGGCAGGCCACGACTGTGTGCCAACCGATCCAGCACGCGCACAACGCCGTGTCCCGAGATCGCACGCTCCACGTCGATAGCGACCGCTTCGTGGGTTGCGTCGTCCACGATCACCAGAGACTTGATCGCCCGACCTTCGGCGGTGCGGTCGAACACGACGTCCATCGACCACACCGGGTTGGCCTTGGTGGGCCGCAGCAACGGCGTACGCTCGCCTACCGGCACCTTATTTACGCGTGCGGCGGCGGACCTGCAGCTGCTGCTCGCAATACAGCCGCTCCACCCGCTTATAGTTCACGAGACGCCCTTCCTGCCGCAGCTTGAGAGAGATCATCCCCACGCCATAGCGGCGATGGCGATGCGCCAACGCAAGGATGCGCTCGCGCAACTCAACGTTGCGGTCCTCGCGCGGGCGATAGCGCAGCGCACTGGCGCTCATGCCGATCGCTGCCAGGGCGCAGCGCTCGCTGGCGCCACCTGCGATCCACTCGCGCACCAGCGCACGACGCGCCGGTGCGCTCACCATTGTTTTTGCAGCGCATCCTTGATCAGGTCGTTCTGGAACACCTGCTCGGCCAGCAACTTCTTCAGTCGCGTGTTCTCGGCCTCCAGGTCCTTGAGCCGCTTGGCATCGGGCACGCTCATGCCGCCGAACTTGCTGCGCCACAGGTAGTAGGACGCCTCACTGAAGCCATGCCGTCGGCACAGGTCTTTGATCGGCATGCCGGCCTCGGCTTCGCGCAGGAAGCCGATGATCTGCTCTTCGGAAAAGCGCTTCTTCACGTCCAATCTCCTCGGGGTAGGGAATTGGACTCCAAACGGAGGTGCTACTCAAACTTGGGGGGACGTCGGGCCATTGATTGTGCAAAAGTTACGTGAGCCAGTGTTTTGACAGAAAACGCGGGTCTGCAGTGGAGAAAAGTGTTGCACTTGGAACTTGAGTCGGCCCTCTAAAATCGTCCGCGCAAGATACTTGGATTCAAAACGCCCCTCGAAGTCTTCTCCGAAGAGGTCCTCAACAGCGTTGCGAATCAGAGTTGAATTCGCACCTAAAACCCCTCGCATTACGCGTCGCAGACAGAGGAAGGGGGTAGGGCTATGATTGATCGCCACTGAGGCGTCCATTTTCGATTCGCCAGCTCTTTCCACAAGTTTGAAAGCTTGTCAATAATTGCATCCGCTGGGCGCTTTGATGTCTTGCTGGCCGCTGCAGACGCGCCCATTCCTCATCGCCACGCCCAGTGTCCATCGCGAATATCGCCTGCGCTTGCAGACGCCGACGCGCACGCAGTGGGCCGAGATCGAGCTGCTGGGTCCCAGGCCCGAGAAACCCTGAGCGCGGCGAACGCTCGCTGGCGACATGTCCCGCTGGGCAATGGCGCACAGCGGACGGGCCATCGACGGAAGACAACAGGCTCAAACGGCCGAACACCTGGCGCCGATGAATCCGCCGCCCTCCCGCTGAGCGAGAGGGCACAGCATCCGACGGCGCTACCGTGCCGCCAAGCCCCTCAGTCGTTGCTCTTGTCTGCCCCGCCCTTCTCGGCTTCCAGCAGCTTGCGGATCTGTGCATCCACTGCGGCAATCGCGGTCATGTTCATCACCCGGCGCGAGGTGGCGCTGGTGGTGAGGATATGCACCGGCTTGGAGATGCCCATCAGGATCGGGCCGATCGCCACGCCATCGGTGAACACGCGCACCAGGTTGTAGGCGATGTTGGCCGCTTCCAGGTTCGGCAGCACGAACAGGTTGGCGCGACCCTTCAAGGTGCTGTTGGGCATGATCTGCTTGCGCAGCGCTTCGTCCCAGGCGGTATCGCCCTGCATTTCGCCGTCGATGTTGAGCTCGGGCTTGCGCTTGAGCAGTGCTTCGCGCACCTGGCGCATCTTCAGCGCATCGCGCGAGTCGTGGCTGCCGAAGTTGGAATGCGACAGCAACGCGATATTGGGCTCGATGCCGAACAGCTTGAGGCGATACGCGGCCTGCAACGTGGCTTCCACCACCTGCTCCACGGTGGGGTCTTCCTGCACGTGCGTGTCCAGGAAGAAGAACACGCCGAGCTGGTTGATCACGCCGGTCATCGCCGAGGTGGAACTCACCCGCGGTTCCAGCGGAATCACGCTGCGCGCATAGCCCAGCTTCTTGTGGAAGCGGCCGACCACGCCGGACAGCATCGCGTCGGCTTCGCCGCGCGCCACCATGACCGCCGCGATCAGGGTCGGACGCGAGCGCATCAGTTCCTTGGCCGCGGTGACGGTCACGCCGCGGCGCTCGGTGAGCGCGTGGTAGTACTGCCAGTAATCGTTGAAGCGGGGGTCGTCGAGGATGTTGGTGATCTCGAAGTCCACGCCGGCGGTCAGGCGCAGGCCCATGCGCTCGATACGCGCTTCGATGACGTCAGGGCGGCCGATCAGGATCGGGAAGGCCAGGCCTTCGTCGACCACGTTCTGCACCGCGCGCAGCACCACTTCTTCTTCGCCTTCGGCATACACCACGCGCTGCTTGTCGGCGCGCGCACGGTCGTAGACCGGCTTCATCATCAGGCTGGTGCGGTAGACGAACTGGCCGAGCTTGTCGCGGTAGGCCTCCATGTCGGTGATCGGGCGCGTGGCCACGCCCGAATCCATCGCCGCCTGCGCAACCGCAGACGACAACTCCACCAGCAGACGCGGGTCGAGCGGACGCGGAATCAGGTATTCCGGGCCGAAGCTCGGGGTCTCGCCGCCGTAGGCTGCGCCCAGGTCGGAGGCCTCGCGCCGCGCCATCGCGGCGATCGCCTTGACGCAGGCGATCTTCATTTCCTCATTGATGCCGGTGGCGCCCACGTCCAGCGCGCCACGGAACAGATACGGGAAGCACAGCACGTTGTTGATCTGGTTCGGATAGTCCGAACGGCCGGTGCCGATGATGCAATCCGGGCGCACCGCCTTGGCCGCTTCCGGGGTGATTTCCGGGTTGGGATTGGCCAGCGCGAAGATCACCGGCTGGCGCGCCATGCTGGCGACCATCTCCGGCTTGAGGATGCCGGCCGCCGACAGGCCCAGGAAGATATCCGCGCCTTCGACGATCTCGGCCAGGGTGCGCTTGTCGGTGTCGCGCGCATAGCGCTGCTTGTCCGGGTCCAGGTCGGTGCGGCCGGTGTGGATCACGCCGTCACGGTCCAGCGCCAGGATGTTCTCCGGCTTCAGGCCCAGCGAGACCAGCATGTTGACGCAGGAAATGCCCGCCGCGCCCATGCCGGTGGTGGCCAGCTTGACCTCCTCGATCTTCTTGCCAGTGACCACCAGCGCGTTGAGCACGGCAGCGCCGACGATGATCGCGGTGCCGTGCTGGTCGTCATGGAACACCGGGATGTTCATGCGCTCGCGCAGCTTGCGCTCGACGATGAAGCACTCAGGCGCCTTGATGTCTTCCAGATTGATGCCGCCGAAGGTGGGCTCCAGGCTGGCGATGATATCGACCAGCTTGTCCGGGTCGTTCTCGCTGATTTCGATATCGAACACGTCGATGCCGGCGAACTTCTGGAACAGCACGCCCTTGCCTTCCATCACCGGCTTGGAGGCCAGCGGACCGATGTTGCCCAGGCCCAGCACCGCGGTGCCGTTGGTGATGACCGCCACCAGATTGCCGCGCGCGGTGAGCTCGCTGGCCTGGGTGGCATCGTCGACGATGGCCTCGCAGGCGAAGGCCACGCCCGGCGAATACGCCAGCGACAGATCGCGCTGGGTCAGCATCGGCTTGGTCGCGGTGACCTTGATCTTGCCCGCCGGCTGCTGGCGGTGATAGTCGAGGGCGGCCTGTTTGAAGTCGTCGGTGGACATCGGCTGTGTGTGTCTCGAAGGCGCAGGAGAACTGAATTCTACCCTCCTGCCTGAACAAGGGCCTGTCGCGCAGCTGTCAGCGCGGCAGGGAGATCGCATGCTGCAACGCGGCGTGCGCGGCGCGGAGTGTGGCTCAACGCGAAAACGGCCCTGCATCCCGCCGGCAATACCGACGGAAGACAGGGCCGCAGGAAGCATCAACGCAGGGCGGCAGGCGCCACGCCGGGCTCGCCGACCGGGGCCAGCAGCGGCGGTTCGCCGCCGTCCAGGACCAGCGTGAGGCGGTCGCGGTCCAATGCATTTTCCCAGCGCGACACCACCACGGTGGCCACCGCATTGCCGATGAAGTTGGTCAACGAGCGGCATTCGCTCATGAAACGGTCCACGCCCAGGATCAGCGCCATGCCGGCCACTGGCACCTCAGGCACCACCGCCAGCGTGGCGGCCAGGGTGATGAAGCCCGCACCGGTGACGCCGGCTGCGCCCTTGGAGCTGAGCATTGCCACGGCCAGCAGTGCGATCTGGTGGCCCAGGGTCAGCTCGGTATTGGTCGCCTGGGCGATGAACAGCGCCGCCAGCGTCATATAGATGTTGGTGCCGTCCAGATTGAACGAGTACCCGGTCGGCACCACCAGGCCCACCACCGACTTCTCGCAACCGGCCTTTTCCATCTTTTCCATCAGCGACGGCAATGCCGACTCCGACGAGGACGTGCCCAGCACCAGCAGCAGTTCGGCTTTCAGATAGCGAATCAGCTTGAGTACCGAAAACCCGCACAGCCGACACACCACCCCCAGGATCACCAGCACGAACAACAAGGAGGTCAGGTAAAACGACCCCACCAGCCAGGCCAGATTGACCAACGACTCGACGCCGTACTTGCCGATGGTGAAGGCGATCGCACCGAAGGCACCGATCGGCGCAGCACGCATCAGGATGTGCACCAGCTTGAACACCGGGGCGATCAGCGCTTCCAGCAGGTTCAGCACCGGCTTGCCGCGCTCGCCCACCAACGCCAGCGACACACCGAACAGCACCGCCACGAACAGCACCTGCAAGATGTTCGGCCCGGTCAGCTTGCCGTTGACCACCTGGTCGCCGGTGAAGGCGCCGATCAGCGAGTTGGGGATGATGTCCATCAGGAAGCCGACCAGGGTCAGGTCGTGCGACTTCTCGACATAGCTCTTGACCGCGCTCTGATCCAGATCGGCCGGGTTGATGTTCATGCCGGCGCCGGGCTGCACCACATGGGCAACGACCAGACCGACCACCAGGGCCAAGGTGGAGAAGAACAGAAAGTAGACCATCGCCTTGCCGAACACCCGGCCCACCGTTTTTAGGTGGGTCATGCCGGCGATGCCGGTCACGATGGTCAGGAAGATCACCGGGGCGATGATCATCTTCACCAGCTTGATGAAGGCGTCGCCCAGCGGCTTGAGGCTTTCGGCAAAGGCGGGTTCGAAACGGCCCAGCAGGGCACCCAGGATGATCGCCACCACCACCTGGAAATACAGCTGGCGATAGAAGGGGACAGATGCCGGCAGGGGGCCGGCAGGTTTGCTGATGTGCATGACACCACTCCGAGGGACGAGAGGGGGTGCCTGAGCAGGTACCCGTTGCACGCATTCTGGCCGTACGTCACAGCCCTGGCCGATAGCCCATTGGTACTACCCCATATCCAGCAGCTGAACGTCGGCTTACACTTCAGCCGCGCGGCCGCCGGCCGTTAATTCCGTTTAACGCAGCCACCATCACCGTTTCTGTGCTGCCGTCGTCCGGACCCTGCGCGCCTGCTGAAGACATTCATTGCGACCGCCATGGCAGGACGCCCGGCCCCTTTTCACTGCCGAAGACCATACCTATGCGCCTCAATCTATTTGTCCTCGCGGTGGCTGCTGCCATCGTTCCCGCCGCTGCCAACGCAGCCACCTCGATCGAAAACTGGCCGACCAAGTACACCTTTGGTGATGGCACCGAGCTGGGTCTGACCGGCAACTACGTCTACGACGACAACAACTTCTCCGGCGACGACCGCCTGGAAGACCGCAACGACTTCCGCCGCAAGGAATTCGGCGCCACCATCAAGAAGAAGGGCGTCTACGACGCCATGGTGTCCTACGATTTCAAGTCCAAGCTGTGGCTGGACGTGTTCTACCGGTTCGAGACCAAAGCCCTGTTCGGCCAGGATTACGGCCGCGTACGCCTGGGCTACATGAAGGTGCCGGTGGGTCTGGAAGCGGTGCAGAGCTCGCGTGCGGGCAGCTTCATGGAACTGGGCCTGCCGATCCAGGCCGTGTTTGAGGGCCGCCGTACCGGCGCGGAATGGACGCTGGAACGCCAGCAGTACCTGCTGCAGGCCGGCGCATACGGCGGCAAGGATCTGCAGGGCGACAACCCGGGCACCACCCAGGCCGTGCACGTGGCATGGACCCCGTTCAAGGCCGAAGGGGACGTACTGCACCTGGGCATCGCCGGCTCGATCGAAACCCCCCGCGGCTACAGCGACGGCCGCGGCGTGTCGTTCAGCCCACGCGTGCGCCTGCGTGCACGCCCGGAAGCCGGCCTGACCGACGTGCGTCTGATCGACACCAGCACCATTCTCGATGTGGACCACGTGATCCGCACCGGCCTGGAAGCGGTCTGGATCCATGGCCCGTTCTCGCTGCAGAGCAAAGCGCTGCGTGCCGAAGTGGCGCGCAACGAGAACAAGCCGAACTTCATCGCCCAGGGCCAGTACATCTACGGCACCTGGACGCTGACCGGCGAGTCGCGCAGCTATGCAGGCGGCGTCCCCGGCAACATCAAGCCGATGCACGACTACGGCGCGGTCGAACTGACCGCCCGTTACAGCCGCCTGAACCTGGAAGACAACAACGTCCACGGCGGCCGTCAGCACGACACCACCATCGGCGCCAACTGGTACCTCACCAGCCACTTCAAGTTCCAGGCCAACTACAGCTGGGTGGATGCCTCGCGCAATGGCGTGCATGCAACCCCGCACGTGATGGAACTGCGTGCGCAGGTGCAGTTCTAAGCAGCACCGAGGCACTGCAGCGCACCGGCGATTCGGTCCGGCGCCAACTGCAGCACCGCACTAGGCGTTCGACACGGCCGCATCCTTCACGGATGCGGCCGTTGTCGTTTGGGCGCTTGCCCAACGTGCGATGAGAGCGACCAACACAACGTCGCGAGCAGCCGTCAGGCGGTGTGGACCGCGCGCGCAGCACCGCAGTGTCCAAGTGACCCATGCGGCGCCGAGCACCGGCCGGCCCATCGGCGATGAGCAAAGTTGTTTTGTTAGCCGCTCTCGGTTGATGGCTGCGCGATCCGCCGCCAGACCGCCATACTTGCGCCCATGTACGCATCGCAACGCCGCCGTCTGCTGCTCACCCTGTCCATCGTGCTGGGCGGGATGGTGGTGGCCATGGTCGCGGCCGGGCACTTCGTCGAACAAAACGCGCTGCACGATGAAAGTGCCACCGTGCGCCGCCAGCTGCGGCTCTACGCGCAGGCGCTGCAGCAGCGTATCGACCGCCATCGCACGCTGCCGCAGATTCTGGCGCTGGACCCGGAGCTACGCGCAGCCGTCTCCGGCCCACTGTCGCCGGCACAGGTGGATGCGCTCAATCGCAAACTCGAACGCGCCAATAACGTTACCCAATCGTCCACGCTGACCTTGATCAACCGCGACGGCGTGGCACTGGCGGCCAGCAACTGGCGGGCGCCGCGCAGCAACGTCGGCGTGGATTACGCCTTCCGTCCGTATTACCAGCAGGCGCTGGCCACCGGCAGCGGCAGCTTCTACGGCATCGGCATGACCACCAGCGAGCCAGGCTATTTCCTGTCGCAGGCCATTGTGGGAGGCGCCGGCCAGGTGCAGGGCGTGGTGGTGATCAAAATCGCGCTGGCCGCCCTGGAACGCGAGTGGCTGCAGACACCGGATATCGTGCTGGCGTCGGACGCACACGATGTGGTGTTTCTGGCCAGCCGGTCGGAATGGCGCTACCGCGTGCTGGCCCCGCTCAGCGACCGTGATCGCCGCGAACTGCAAAGCACGCGCCAGTACGCCGATCAGGAATTGCGGCCGCTGCGGCGCCGGCTGATCGAGCAGACCGGCGACGGGGGTGTGCTGGCCGACATCCGCGACCCGCCGCTCGGCGCGCAGGTGCTGTGGCAGACCCTGGAAGTGCCCGAAAGCGGCTGGCGCCTGCATCTACTACACGACACCCGCGTCAGTGCCGCTGCCGGCCGCGCCGCCGCAATCGCCGCCGCCGGCGCATGGCTGGCGCTGGCCGTGCTGTGGTTGTTCGTGCAGCAACAGCGGCGGCTGTCGGCGTTGCGCCAGCGTAGCCGGCACGAACTGGAAACCCTGTTGCAGCAACACGCCGAAGAACTGCGCACCGCGCAGGACGGCGTGGTCACTGCCGCCCAGCAGGCCAATGCCGGTCTGAGCCGCAGCCTGGAACATCTGCCGCAAGGCGTGGTGGTGATCGACGAGGCGCTCAACCTGGTAGCGTGGAATTCGCGCTATGTGGAGCTGTTCCGTTTCCCACAGGAACTGCTCAAGATCGGCCGCCCGATCGAAGACCTGTTCCGCTTCAATGCACGCCGCGGCTTGCTGGGGCCGGGACCGATCGAAGCGGCGATCGAGCGGCGCCTGAATCACTTGCGCAGCGGCAAGCCGCATATGCGCGAGAGCGAGAAAGAAGATGGCACGGTGCTGGAAATTCGCGGCAACCCGCTGCCCGATGGTGGTTTTGTCACCAGTTACGCCGACATCACCAGCTACAAGAATGCCGCACGCGAACTGCGCTCGCTGGCGGACGCACTGGAACACCGCGTGGCCGAGCGTACCCGCGATCTGGCGGAGGCCAAGCGCGAGGCCGAAAGCGCCAACCGCTACAAGACCCGCTTCGTCGCCTCGGCGGTGCACGACCTGCTGCAGCCGCTCAATGCTGCACGCATGTTCGTCTCGGTGTTGCGTGGGCAAGTGCATGACGCCGGCAGCGCGCGCGTGGTCGACAACATCGACGGTGCGCTGGCGGCACAGGACGCCATCCTCAACAGTTTGCTCGACATCTCGCGCCTGGAAGCGGGCAGCCTGAAGACCCAGGTGCGCGACTTTGCGCTGGCGCCCTTGCTGGAGACCTTGGCGCGCGAGTTCGGCATTCTGGCCGAAGACCGCGGGCTGGTGCTGGAATCGGTACCTACGTCGGCAGTGATATTGAGCGATGAAAACCTGCTGCGCCGCATCCTGCAGAACTTTCTCTCCAACGCCATCCGTTACACGCCGCGCGGACGCGTGCTGATCGGCTGCCGTCGCCGCGGCGGCTGGCTGCGCATCGAGGTGCACGACCAGGGCCCCGGCATTCCCGACGCCTTGCAGCACGAAATCTTCGAAGAATTCCGTCGCCTGGATGACGGTGTGGCCAACGATCGCGGCGCGGGACTGGGCCTGGCCATCGTCGAGCGCATCGGCCGTCTGCTCGGCCATCCCATCGGTCTGCGTTCCACGCTGGGCAGTGGCAGCGTGTTTTCGGTGACCGTGCCGCTGGGCGAACGCGCCGCAATCGCGCGGCAGTTGCCGCCGCCTGCCGGCACGGCCGAACACGGCAACGACCCCATCCTGCACGACTGCCGCGTGTGGTGCGTGGACGATGAGCCACTGGTGTGCGAGGCCACCCGCACGCTGCTGGAACGTTGGGAATGCCGCGTGGATTTTGCCGGCGGCCCGGATGAGGCATTGAGCGCTGCCAATGCGGAAGAGGTGCCGGAATTGCTGCTGCTGGATGTGCGCATGGGCACGCACTACGGCCCCATGCTGCTGCCGCAGCTGGTCGAGCGCTGGCGACGCGAACCGCGCGTGATCCTGGTCACCGCAGAACACGACCCCGCCCTGCGCGAGCACGCGCTGGACCTGGGCTGGGGCTTGATGTCCAAACCAGTACGCCCGCCGGCCCTGCGTGCGCTGGTGACGCAGATGCTGATGCGGCGCGGGTAGGCCCGGCGGCCCGCGCGCTACATGCCTGGCCGCACTTAAACGACACCGGCAGCGCATGCACCGATCAGGGGTGATGAGCATATCGTCAGAACGATGGAGCGCCTTCCGCAATCGCGTAGACCAATCAGCCGCCACGCCCGGTAAGAACTCGAGCCACAGTCGGCACATGCGCGGTGACCGCGGTGGCAAGGCGAGTGAGCGTCCAGCACTGCCTCAGCGCAACTAATGTTCAACCCACATCAGTCGATGAGAAAGCAGCAATTATCAACATCGACCATCTCGACCAGAATCGGGCGCCTCAGATGTCATACGCACGTGCATACCTATCGTGGAGGGCGATTGATGCAGACTTCCCGCATTGAGGGAAAACCGCAGTCGAAACTTGGGATGGTGCTGAGGGTGACCTCGGGCAACTTCCTTGAGCAATTCGACTTCTTTTTATTCGGGTTCTACGCAACGCAGATTGCCGCGGCCTTCTTCCCGGCGAGCAACGAATTCGCGTCGTTGATGATGACCTTCGCTGTGTTTGGCGCGGGCTTTTTGATGCGGCCGCTGGGGGCGGTGATCCTGGGCGCCTACATCGACGATGTCGGGCGTCGCCAAGGCTTGATCGTCACCTTGGCGATCATGGCCAGCGGCACTGTCCTGGTCGTGCTGGTGCCAGGCTATGCGAGCATCGGCTTGTGGGCACCGGCACTGGTGCTGCTTGGCCGTTTGCTGCAGGGCTTCTCGGCCGGTGCCGAAATGGGCGGCGTATCGGTGTATCTGACTGAGATTGCGACGCCGGGTCGGCGCGGCTTCTACGCCAGTTGGCAATCGGCCAGCCAGCAGGTCGCCATCGTCGCTGCGGCAGCGATCGGGTTTGCGCTCAATCAGCTCATGGCACCGCAGGATCTGGCGCAATGGGGTTGGCGGATTCCGTTCGGCATCGGTTGCGTCATCATTCCTTTCATCTTCCTGCTGCGGCGAAGCCTGGAAGAGACTGCGGAGTTTGCGCAGCGCCGCCAGCCGGTCACCATGAAGCAGGTGATGCGTGGGCTGGCGAACAATGCCAGCATCGTGATTGCCGGCGGCTTGATGGTCGCGCTGACGACGACCGCGTTCTATCTGATCACCGTCTACGCACCGACGTTCGGCAAGACCGTGCTCAAACTCAGCACCGGCGATGCGTTGATCGTGACACTGCTGGTGGGCGTCTCCAATTTCATGTGGCTCCCCATCGGCGGCACGCTCAGCGACCGCTTCGGCCGCAAGCCGCTGCTGGTGACCATGTCGGTGATGTGCATCCTGACCGCCTACCCGGTGCTCGCGTTTCTTGCGGCCGCACCGAGCTTCGCGCATATGTTGCAAGCGCTGCTGTGGCTGTCCTTCATCTATGGCCTCTACAACGGCGCCATGATTCCGGCACTCACCGAACAGATGCCGGCGCATGTGCGGGTAGCAGGATTCTCGCTCGCCTACGGCTTGGCGACTGCGGTGTTTGGCGGCTTTACGCCGGTGATTTCCACCTGGCTGATCCATGTCACGGGCGACAAGGCGGCGCCCGGTTACTGGCTGATCTTCGCTTCGGTGTGCGCGCTGGCGGCGACATTGTTTTTATATCGCCGCCAAGGCAACCCAGCGACAGCGACCGGCCTGGATGCTGCTGCAGAAGCGCAAAAATGATGCGGCCCCTGTGGAAAAAAGTGCTGGCTGCGATCGTTGCGGCGGCGCTGCTGCCGATAGCGGCAAGCGCGCAGGAGTTGACCGTGATGACCTCCGGTGGGTTCACGGCCGCCGTCGAACGCTTGGCGCCGCAATACACCAGGCAGACCGGGGTGAAGGTCACCACGTTGCTTGGCCCTTCGATGGGCGAAACGCCACAAGCCATTCCCAACCGGCTCGCACGCGGTGAGCATGCCGATGTGGTGATCATGGTCGGCAGCGCGCTGCAGAAGCTGATCGACACAGGCCTGGTGGCCCCGGCATCGCGGGTGGAACTGGCCGATTCCAGGATCGGCATGGTGGTGCGCAGCGGTACCCCCAAGCCGAAGATCGACAGCGTCGAACACTTCAAACAGACGTTGCTGCACGCCGATTCGGTTGCCTATTCCGACAGCGCCAGCGGCGTCTACATCGAAACCACACTGTTCAAGAAGTTGCGGATCGAAGGCCCGATGATGGCCAAGAGCAAGAAGATCCCGCGCATCCCGGTGGCCACGGTGGTGGCCGATGGCAGCTATCAGCTCGGCTTTCAGCAGGTGGCCGAACTGCTTCCGGTGGCAGGCGTGCAGTTTGTCGGCAAGATCCCCGAACCGCTGCAGTCGATCACGCGCTATGCGGCGGGCGTTCCGGTCAACGCGGAGCATCCCGAGGCGGCCAAGCGCCTGCTTGCGTACCTGCAGTCGGGTGATGCGCAGGCGGTTGCGCGCGTGACTGGCCTGGACCCGGCGTCACCGTGAGCGTGCAGGCATCCGTCGCACCAGTTCCGCCAGTTCCAGCGCGGTCGGTGTCAGCGTCCGTCCGCGGCGTTTGAGGATCCCTACGTTGCGCGACACCTCCGGTTCGACCAGCGGCACCGTCGCCAACACCGGATGCGGGCCGGACGGCATTGCGATCGACGGCACGGCGGCAATACCGACGCCGGCCTCCACCAATCCCAGCAACGTGGTGACATGCCGGGTCTCGCAGATGCTCGGCTTGTCCGGCGTGAATGCAGACAGCGCCCGATCCAGCAGTAGCCGGTTGCCCGATGTCTTGTCCAGCGTGATGTAGTCGTACCCGTAGACCTCCTGCCAGCTGACCTGTGCGCGACCGGACAAGGGATGGTCTTGGCGGCAGGCAATCACATAGCGCTCTTGCAACAACAGTTCGAACTCCACCTCCGGCGCCAGGTTGCCGCTGAAGCTGACGCCAAAATCCGCTTCACCGGAGGCCACTGCCGCACTGACGTGACTGGCACTGCCATCGAGCAACCTGATGCGGATTTTCGGAAACAGCTGATGCAACCCGTGGATCGCCTGCGGCATGAAGTAGTACGCCGCAGATGGCACACACGCCACGGTCACCGTGCCCATCCTTCTGGAACCTGCATCGCCGATGCTCATCAGTGCCATGTCCAGATCATCGAGCATGCGCTCGACCTGCGGCATGAAGGCCTGGCCGACGGTGGTGAGCGAGACCTTGCGCGTGGTGCGCTCGAACAGCTTGACGTTCAACGCCGACTCGAGCTTGTCGATCCTGCGGCTGAGCGCCGGCTGCGTGATGCGAATACGTTCTGCAGCGCGGCGAAAGCTGCCGTTTTCGGCAACCGCACGGAATGCCTGTAGATCGTTGAGGTCGAATTTGATGGTCACAGTGCCGCGGCTTCAGTATTCGATGGCGGGCGCCATAGCATAGACGCTTGCCTGCGGTGCTGCGTCTGACGCTGAAGGAGTCACTGCATTCGGGCGCCTTGGATGCATTCGCAGGGGAAGCGCCATGAATGGCATCGGACGTAACGCCGCAACACCCCACGCCTCACAAGACACGGCCTGTGCGATGGCGCTGCATCGGCCATTCGGACGATCAGGCAAGGATGCCGGATAACCAGGCTCACGCTTCCTCCCCGCGCCGGGGCACCGGCTGGCAACACGCACCACGCCACGCGCGGGAGATAGCACATAGGCATCAGCCACGCTCACTGGACCACTACCGCCTGCTCGGCCGCTCCGGCCTGCGCGTCTGGCCGCTGTCGCTGGGCACCATGACCTTCGGCCAAGCATGGGGCTGGGGCGCGGACGCAGGCGAAGCCAAGCGCATCTTCGATGCCTACGCCAACCGCGGCGGCAACGTCATCAACACCGCGTTGAATTCCACCAACGGCGGCTCCGAACGCATTCTCGGCGCGTTGACCAGGGACCGCCGCGAACGCTTCGATGCGGCAGACGTGTCGAGCAGCCGCAAGGGAGTGATCGCCTCTACCGGGCATCTCAATGCGCGCTCGCTGGAGATCGCCGAGGTGGTCGGTGCGGTCGCCGACGCACTGGGCGCATCGCGCTCGCAGGTGGCGCTGGCCTGGACCCTGCGCAACCCGGCCGTGGTGTCGCCGGTGATGGGCGCACGCACGTTGCAACAGGCCGAAGACAACGTCGACGCGCTGGAGATCGTGCTCAGCGACGAGCAGCTCGCGCGCCTGGATGCCGCCAGCGCAGTGCCGCAAATTTTTCCCGAACGTTTCATCGGCAGGCCGATGGCGCAACAGTTGATTTACGGCACCCATCACGTGCAGCTGCGCTGCCTGATCACCACCGAGCAGCCATGACCAGACGCTCAGCCATCGCGGCGGCAGCGCTGCTTGTCGCCGCAGCGTTCGCAGGCAACGTCGGCGCCACATCAAAGGACACTGCATCCGCAGACACCTGTGCAGAGCAACCGCTGCCCGCCTGCAACAAGCGCATCGTCGAAGCGGTCTTTGCGCAGTGGCAGGCCGGCGGCAGCGGCATCTTCGAGACGCTGCTGTCGCCCGACGTGGTGTGGACCATCGCAGGCTCAGGCCCGAGCGCCGGCACCTTGCGTGGTCGCGACGCGTTGGTCGACGCCGCGGTGAGGCCGCTCACCAAGCGGCTGGCCTCGCCACTGCGGCCGGTGCAGCAACGCATCCGGGCCGATGGCGAGCACGTCATCGTGCAGTGGGAAGCCACGGCCACGCTGCGCGATGGCGGCAGTGATCGCAATCGCTACGCATGGATCATGCGGATGGCCGATGGCAAGGCGGTCGAGGTCAACGCGTTCCCGGACCTGCCCGCCTACGACGCCGTGCTGCAGCGCGGCCATCGCCAAATGCAACGCAGGGCCGCCCATGAGCGACATGCCGATGCAAGCCGCCATCGCGGTGGCGCTGGGCGCCGGCTCGGCGCTCGCCTGCCCGTTCACGGCAGCTGGGCAAGCGCCCACGACGCCCACCATGATCGCGACCCAGCAACCAGGACATCCGATGCAAGCACACCCCTATCTGGGCATGCGGGTTACCGGCGACGGACGGATCCGGCAGGCATTACTGCCGAACGGCCGCTACGACGAGGCCCGCGGCACACGCCAAAGCGCCGACCAGGGCCGCTACGACATCACCGGCACTCCCATCGAGTACTGGCACGACACCGGATTCACCGCTGATGGTCGCTTCGTCACTCAGGACGAACTGCACCACGGCGGCATGGTGTTCTCTCGGCAGCCGCCGGCTCAGGGCGTCTACCCAAAGGACTGCTCGCCGGGGTTGATCGCCGTTACTGATGTGCGGCCGTCATCTCTGCATCCCTTGTGCGTTGTGCGGACTGCAGACCGCAATGCGCCGCATCCCGTAGCTCAATGCCGGATCAGCCCTCGCCTTCCGGCTCCAGCGCCTTGACCAGCACTGCCGCCTGCGTGCGGCTGTAGCAGTCGAGCTTCTTCAGGATGGCGGTGACGTGCACCTTGACGGTGTTCTCGGCCAGGCCCAGTTCGTGTGCGATCTGCTTGTTGAGCAGGCCATCGGCCAGGCTCAGCAACACGCGAAACTGCTGCGGCGTGAGCTGAGCGAGTTTGGAGGCCAGTTGCGCATCCGCCTCCGAGCGCTCGGCGGTCATTGGCGGGAACCAGGTGCCGCCATCGAGCACGCTGGCCACGGCGGTGCCGATCGATTCGGCCGGGGTGGATTTGGGAATGAAACCGGCCGCGCCGAACTGCTGCGCACGCCGGATCACGCGCGGATGATCGTTGGAGGAGATCACCACCACCGGAATGTCCGGGTGCTCGCCACGCACATGCAGCAGCGCCGAAAAACCGCGCGCACCGGGCATGGCCAGATCCAGCAGCACCAACTCGGCCTGCGGGTGCGAACGCAGCATCGCGCTCAAGGTGGCGGCGCTGGACGCTTCCACCACATTGGCCTGCGGCAGGGTCTGCTGCAGCACATGGAGCACGGCAGCGCGGAACAGCGGGTGGTCGTCGGCGACGAGAATGGTGAGATCGGCCATGCGCCAAGTCTGGCACATGGCCGCCGCCGCTGCCTTGCCCTAGCGCGGCGGCTGCGTGCTCGCGCGCCAGGCCTCCAGAAACTGGCGGCGTTTGAGTTTGTCCAGATACACCAGCAGACCGGGGCCGAGTGGAATCGGGCGGAACGGTGGCTGCGCCGAACCACCACGGCCACCGGCGGCCTGCAGGATCGGCATCAAGCGCGCCTCACGCGAAAGCACCTGCTGGCCGCGCGGTGAGAGTAGATAGTCGAGAAATCTGCGTGCTTCCAGCGCGTGTGGCGCAGTCTTGGGAATCACCGCGGTACGCAACGCCACCAGCGTGTAGTCCTGGGGCTGCACGATGCCCAGCGGCGCGCCGGCATCGATGCGGGCCTGCGCGTAGGAGCCGAGCACGTTGTAGGCCAGCAGCAACTCGCCACGGCTGACGCGGTCGAGCAAGGTGCCGGTGCGTTCTTCCAACGCCACCCGGTTGGTGCCCAGCGCCGCCAGCAATGCACCGGCGATGCTGCCCACCTGACCGTCCTGGGTGGCGAACAGATACCCCACGCCGCTGCGTTCGACATTGTAGGTGCCCACCTTGCCGCGCAGCGGCGCATCGGGGGCGCGCAACAGCGCCAGCAATTGCCGGCGCGTGCGCGGCACGCGGGCGGCATCCAGATTGCGCGTGTTGTAGACGATGGCCACCGGCTCGTAACTGATGCCGAAGACTTCATGGCGCCATTGCGCCCACGCCGGCAATGCTGCGGTCTGTGCGGACCGATGCGCAAGCGCGTGGCCATCGTTCACCAGCTTGGTCTGCAGATCCATGCTGGCGCTGATCAGCATGTCTGCCTTGATCGCATCTCGGGCAGGGTGCACGTAGTGATCGTAGATATCCCAGGCAATCACGTCTTCGTAGATCACCTCGGTGCCCGGATGCAGCCGCTGGTAGTCCTGGATGACGGCGCCGAATACTTCCAGATCGGTGGAGCCCTGTACACGCAACTGCACATGCACGCGACCCTGTGCAGGAAAGCGGCGCACCTGGCCGGGCTCTGCGTAAGCGATGCCATGGATCAGCAGCACGACCAACATCCACATCAGCCGCATCACGCAGGTCCTCCAGGAAAATGCAGCGACGCGATCAAGCCGCCGCCGATACGGTTGGCCAGATCGATACGCCCGCCATGTGCTTCCACCACACGTTTGACGATGGCCAGCCCCAGTCCGGCACCGCCGGCCGGCGCATCCTGCCCACGGACGAAACGCTCGAACACGCGCTCGGCTTCGGCAGCCGGAATCCCTGGGCCGTGATCGGCGATGGTCAGCACGTGATGGTTGCCGTCGCTGGTGAGCGCCACTTGTAGCGGTGCAACGGCGCCGTATTTGCATGCATTGTCGATCAGGTTTTTCAGCGCTTCGCGCAGCAGCAAGGCATCGCCACGTAGCAGCGCCGGCTGCGGGTCGATCGCCAGGTGCACGCGCGGTGCGCCTTCGCTCCGCGGCAGTGCTTCGCGCAAGGCCTGATGCAGTAGTTCTGCCAGATCCACGGTGGCAAAGCGCTGCAGGTTGGAGCGATGGGTCACGCTGGCATCGCTGAGCAACTGATTGAGCAGCCGGCTCATGTGGCTGGCGTTGCGCTCGATCGCAACCAGGCTGCGTTGCATCTCGCGCGGGTCGTCATCGTCCATCGCCAGCTGCGCCTGCGCACGCAGGGCCGCCAAGGGCGTACGCATCTGGTGCGCGGCCTCGGCCATGAACGCGCGCAGGGTTTCATTACTGGACGATAGCCGCGCCATGAAGCTGTTGAGCGCAGTCACCATCAACTGCATTTCCTGCGGTGCCGGCACATTAAGCGGTTTGAGGTCGGAGGGTTCGCGCCGCGACAGATCGCGTTCGATGCGCTGCAATGGCCGCAACGCGCGGTACACACCCAGCCATACCAGGGCCAGCGCCAGCAGCGACAGTACCCCGATCGCCACTAACGCGTTGAGCACCACGTCGCGCGCCACGGCATCGCGTGCGCGGCGGGTCTGGCCCACCTGCACGCGCACCTCGTCTTGCTCCGATGCCGATGCCACCCGATGCATCACCACCGCAAAGCGCACCGGCTCGCCGCTGTATTGCGCATCGAACAACAGCGGCCGCTCGTCGCGCGGCGAGCCTGGCGGCAGCGGCAGCGTGTCTTCGCCGGTGATGGTGCGGCCCTGCGCATCGAACACGCGATAGAACACGCGGTCTTCCGGTGCCATGCCCAGCAGATCCAGCGATGCATATGGCAAATCCACCTGCCAATCGCCGCCGACCAACGCCACGCTGTCGATGATCGACAAGGCCGAGGACACCAGCAGATGATCGTAGGACCGATTGGCCGCGCGCTCGCCGTAGTTGCGCGCGGCAAAGAACAGCACCACCGCACCCAGCAGCGACAAGCTGCCTAGATACAGCAGCAAGGTGCGCCGGATCGACGGTGCCACCGTCAGCGGCTCAGCCATCGGCGCCCTGCTCCACCGGCGCATGCGGGTCGGCTTCTTCCAGCTTGTAGCCCGCACCGCGCACGGTGACGATACGCAGCGGCGCTGCGGCCAGCTTGCGCCGCAGACGGCCGACATACAGCTCGATCGCATTGGGGCCGGCATCGTCGTCGAAGCCGAACAGGCCGTTGCCGATTTCATCCTTGCCGACGACTCGTCCGAGCCGGCCGATCAGGATGTCGAACAGGCGATATTCGCGATTGGGGAGCTCGATCGGCACGCCATCCAGCGTCAAGGTATGCGCGGCATTGTCGAAGACGAAGCCGCCGATCTGCACCACCTCGCTGGCCTTGCCGCGATTACGCCGCAACAACACGCGGCAACGCGCCTCGAACTCGCGAAAGTCGAACGGCTTGCCCAGGTAGTCGTCCGCACCGACATCCAGCGCCTGCACGCGGTCTTCTATGCCATCGCGTGCGGTCAACATCAACACCGGCGTGGTGTCGCCCCGCTCACGCATGCCAGCCAACACCCGCAACCCATCGAGCTTGGGCAGGCCTATATCCAGCACCACCAAATCGAAACTCTGATACCGCAACACACTTGCCGCCGCCAACCCATCGGCTTGCCAATCCACCGCATGCCCGCTACGGCGCATGCGCCGCACGATGGCATCGGCGAGATCGGCGTTGTCTTCGACCAGCAAAAGGCGCATGGGACTGGGGTTCGTGAATAGGGATTGGGGATGCGTCACAGCGCTTGGTCGCGGCCGGAAGGTAACAGGGCGCGCGCATAAAAGCTTGCGACCGTTGCAGTTTGATTTTACCAACTCCCAATCCCGACTCCCCAATCCCCCGCCCCGCAACGACAGGTCCATGACAGCTTCCCGGGAATAGGCTGCTGCCAACGCACCGCGGCGGTCGTGCGGCGCATCGCTAAACGTGATTCAGACATGCACCTGGGAGAGTTTGTGAGCAACGACACTTTGCGTCTGCGTGCCCTTGGCGCCTGCGCGGCGATCTGCCTGGCACCAACAGCCTATGCGGCCGATGACGCAAGCCCGGTCACTGCCGAAATAGGTGGGCGCGTGCATTGGGATTTTACCGTATTCGGAAACGATGACCGCGGTGCGCCTGAGCACAACGACACCCAGTTCCGCCGCGTGTGGCTGGATGTGTCCGGCAAGTTCTACGGATTCAATTACAAGGCTGAGGCGGATTTCGCCGGCCTGCAGTACGAAGCCGGTAGCCGCGGCATCCTGGCGCGCGATGTCTATATCGCCAAGAAATTTTCGGCCGGCACATTGACCGTTGGCCAGTTCAAGCAGTATTTCTCGTTGGATGATCGCACCGGCTCCAACTACGAGCCGTTTCTGGAACGTGGCTACGCCTCGACCACGCTGGCACCGATCTACCGCAAAGCCATTTCTTGGCAGGCAAATCGCCCGGATGCAACCTGGTCCACGTCCGCCTACAGCCTGGAAAGCATCGACAATTCTTCAACCAAAGGCGGGGCGCTCGGTACGCGTCTGACCTATGCACCCGAAATGGGCGAGGCGCGCTTGCGTCACCTAGGTCTCTCGCTGGCGCACGAACGCTATTCGCATCCCGGCAGTGGGGGCGCGGCATCGTTGCTGATCCGCCCGCGCCCGGAAAACGATCTGGCCAACAACAGCCGCATCACCCTGGTGCGCTTCGCCGATGGACGCGATACCGATTTCGACAAATGGTCGCTGGAATATGCCGAAGTGCTTGGCCCATGGTCGTGGCAGAGCGAATTCAGTGGCGGCCTGCTCGACGATGGCGCGCAGCACGCCAAGGTGCTGGCCAGCTACGGGTTGGTCAGCTGGTTCGTCACCGGCGAATCGCGCGGTTACGACCGCAAGAGCGGTCGCTTCAGCCGCATCGCCACGCCCAACCGCCCCTCCGGCGCGTTCGAGCTGGCACTGCGTTACGACTACATGCGCGGCGGCCAGCATCAGGATGGGCAACCGGACTTCATCAATGCCAGCACGCAATCGTGGACGTTGGGCGGCAACTGGTATTTCAAACCGAACCTGCGTGTGATGGTCAACCTGATCGACAGTCACAATCGCAACCGCCTCTCCGACGCAGTGGTCGATCACACGCAGGCGGTCACTGGCCGCTTCCAATACGACTTCTGATGCGTAGCTGCATCGCAGCGGTCAGTAGAAAGATCGACGTGCGCACGTCCTTCGTGCGCATTGACGCAATGCACCGCAACGTCGGTACCTCCGCGCGCAACGCCTTGTTTGCGCTGCGTAGCGTGCATGCCTTAACAAACGCACACCTGCCTCGTCATCGCTGCGCACCCTGCGTAGCGCTCAGCCCAAACTCTCCCCCTGCTGTACGCCTCAAAGGATTCGCCCGCATGCTGATCGCGCTCGGTTTCGGAATGGTGATCACCTTCATGTACCTGATCATGAGCAAGCGGTTGTCGCCGCTGGTGGCTCTGATCACGGTGCCGATCGTGTTCGCGTTGTTGGGCGGCTTCGGCACCGGCATCAATGAGATGATGCTCGAAGGCATCAAGAAGATCGCGCCCACCGGCGTGATGCTGATGTTCGCCATCCTGTATTTCGGGGTGATGATCGATGCCGGGCTGTTCGACCCGCTGGTCGGCCGCATCCTGCCCTTGGTCAAGGGCGATCCGCTGAAGATCGTGATGGGCACGGCGATCCTGGCGCTGCTGATCTCGCTCGATGGCGACGGCTCCACCACCTACATGATCACCGTCTCTGCGATGTTGCCGCTGTACCAGCGCCTGGGCATGAATGCGCTCAACCTAACCTGCGTGACCATCCTGGCCAGCGGCGTGATGAACCTAACCCCTTGGGGCGGCCCCACCGCGCGCGCCGCCACCGCGTTGCACGTAGATCCGGCCGACGTGTTTGTGCCGTTGGTGCCGGCCATGGTGCTGGCCATTGCCGGCATTCTTGCGCTGTCCTGGTATCTGGGCATGCGCGAACGTCGCCGGCTGGGCGTGGTACGTCTGCCGGCCGACGGCAACTGGCTGGACACCAGCCTCCCCGAAGACAACGAAGCCCTGCCGCGGGTGGAAGACACCGAGGACATGAAGCGGCCCAAGCTGCTGTGGGTGAACCTGCTGCTGACGCTGGCCTTGATGGGCGCGCTGGTGAAGGGCGTGCTACCGATGCCGGTGCTGTTCATGATCGGCTTCGCGCTGGCGCTGATGATCAACTACCCGAATCTGGCCGAGCAGCGCCGCCGGTTGGTGAATCACGCCGGCAACGTGTTATCGGTGGTATCGCTGATTTTCGCCGCAGGCATCTTCACCGGCATCCTCTCCAACACCGGCATGGTCGAAGCGATGTCGCGCAGTTTCCTGGCCGTCATCCCCGACAGCTGGGGCCCGTATCTGGCCGTGATCACGGCGATCGTCAGCATGCCGTTTACGTTCTTCATCTCCAACGACGCGTTCTATTTCGGCGTGCTGCCGATCCTGTCCGAAGCCGCCGGTCACTACGGCATCACGCCGGTGGAAATGGCCCGCGCCTCGCTCGCCGGCCAACCGGTGCATCTGCTCAGTCCGCTGGTGCCATCGACCTATCTGCTGGTCGGTCTGGCCAAGATCGACTTCGCCGATCATCAACGCTTCGCGCTGAAGTGGGCGGTACTGATTTCGCTGTTGATGCTGGGCGGCGGGTTGGTGTTTGGTCTCTTTCCGTTGGCACGCTGACCGCCGCCGGGATTCGGCATTGGGGATTCGCTAGGACAATAGCGAATGCCCACTCCCGCTCTCACGAATCCCATCCCCAATCCCGAACCCCAACTCCGAAGGAGTTACGCAATGACTCTCCGCATCGCATACGTCACCAGTGGCATGGGCAGTGTTGGTACCGCGATCTGCCAGAAGCTGGCGCGCAGCGGGCATACCGTGGTTGCCGGTTGCGGGCCCAATTCGCCGCGCAAGGAGGCATGGCTGCGCGAGCAGCGCGAGCTGGGCTTCGATTTCGTGGCATCCGAAGGCAACGCTGCCGATTGGGATTCCACCGTCGCCGCGTTCGCCAAGGTCAAGGCCGAAGTCGGCGAGATCGATGTGTTGGTGAACAATGCCGGCGGCAGCCGCGACACCTTGTTTCGGCAGATGACACGCGACGACTGGAATGCGGTGATCGCCAGCAACCTGCATTCGTTGTTCAACATCACCAAGCAGGTGGTCGATGGCATGACATCGCGCGGCTGGGGGCGCGTCGTCAATATCGGTTCGGTCAGCGCGCACAAGGGCCAGATCGGGCAGATCAATTTCGCTACCGCCAAGGCGGCGATGCACGGATTCAGTCGCGCCTTGGCGCAAGAAGTCGCCTCGCGCGGGGTCACCGTCAACACCATCTCGCCTGGCTATATCGCCAGCGCCTCGATCAGCAGCTTTCCACCGGATGTGCTCGACCGCCTGGCCACTTCGGTGCCAGTGCGCAGGCTCGGCAAACCCATCGAAGTTGCCGGCCTGTGTGCCTGGCTTGCTTCTGATGAGGCTGCCTATGTCAACGGCGCCGATTACGCG